>JAGWYK010000101.1 GCA_018969405.1 Acidobacteriota bacterium | reverse complement strand
CTGCGCGAGCGCGGTCGGGCCGAGATCGCCGGCGCCTGAGTCCTCGTCGTCCGTCCCATGCCGGTCCCCGAGTCACCGATCACCGGGCCGTTCACCGGTGTGGTCGACCTGTTCGACGCCGTGGTCGAGGTGGCCGGCGAGGTCGAGGCCTTCGTGCATGAGAGCACCCGGATCACCTTCGCCGAGTGGGGTCGGGCCGCCGATGGGGTCGCCACCCGCCTCGCCGCGATGGGTGTGGGTCGCGGTGATGTCGTCGCGGTGTCGCTGCCCTCCTCGATCGACTTCGCCATCGCCTACCAGGCCGCCCTGCGCCTCGGGGCCATCACCAGTGGCATGAATCCCCGTCTCGGTCCGGCCGAGACCGCCCACATCCTCGGTCGCAGCGAACCCTCCGTGGTGATCACCGAGACCGACAACGCCGGTCCGTTCCCCCTCCTCAGCACCGCGGAACTGCGCGAGGCAACCGGCGATGCGCCCTTCACCGCCCGCCCTCCGGTGCACGAGAGCGATCCGATCGCCATCGTCTGGACCAGCGGTACCACCGGTCATCCCAAGGGTGCCGTGTTCGACCACGGGTGTCTGCGGGCCATGGCCGCGGCGGCCGGTCCGCTGTCCGCCATTGGCGATCGTCGCCTCTCGCCGCTGCCGTTCGCCCATGTCGGCTACATGACCCGGGTCTGGGACGAACTCGCCCATGTGATCACCACCATCATCTGTCCCACCCCGTGGACCGCGGCCGGGGCCCTCGGCCTGATCGGCTCCGAGCGGGTCACCGTGGGCCAGGGGGTGCCGGCCCAGTGGCAGATGATGCTGGCCCACCCCGACCTCGCCACCACCGACCTCTCCAGCCTGCGCATCGTCAGCACCGGGGCGGCCCGGGTGCCGCCGGAACTGGTCGAGGCCATGCGCGACACCTTCCGCTGCCCGGTGGTGGTGCGCTACACCAGCACCGAGGCCTGCGTGTCCACCGGCACCGCGCTGGACGATCCCGATGAGGTCATCTGCACCACCGTGGGCACCCCGGGGTCCGGGGTCGAGATGCAGCTGCGGCTCGACGAGGGCCGAGGGCGCCCGGTGGAGGTCACCGCCGACGGCACCACCGAGGTGGGCACGGTCTGTCTGCGCAGTCGGGCCATGATGCGCGGCTACTGGCGCGAACCCGAGCTCACCGCCGCCGCCATCGACGCCGATGGGTGGCTGCTCACCGGCGACCTCGGCTTCCTCGACGCTGCCGGGAACCTCCATCTCGCCGGTCGCAGCACCGAGATGTACATCCGCGGCGGCTACAACGTGTACCCGATCGAGGTGGAGAACCACCTCGGTCAGCATCCGGCGGTCGATCGTGTGGCGGTGCTCGGCACCGCCGCCCCGGTGCTCGGCGAGATCGGTGTCGCCTTCGTGGTGCCGGCCGACCCGTCGGTCCCGCCCTCTCTCGAGGACCTCCGGGTCTGGTGCACCGAGCAGCTGGCCTCGTACAAGGCCCCCGACGCGCTCGTGCTGGTCGACGAGCTGCCGCTCACGGCCATGTCAAAGGTGGACAAGCGGGCCCTCGCGCCCGCCGCGGCGGCGGCTGAGAAGGAATGGGAGCGCTGATGGGTGCGATCACCCCGTGTCTGTGGTTCGACGGTCGGGCGGGGGAGGCCGCCGAGTTCTACACCTCGCTGTTCCCGAACTCCTCGATCGATCAGCTGGTGGCGAGTGACACCGATGCCGATGATCGGCGGGCCGGCGCGGACGGCGTGTTCATGGCCCACATCACCGTGGCCGGGCAGCGGATGCAGCTGCTCAACGGTGGCCCCCAGTTCCCGTTCACCGAGGCGATCTCCTTCGTGTACCCGTGCGCCGATCAGATCGAGCTCGACCGGATCTGGGACGCCCTCATCGCCGACGGCGGCGAGGAGAGCCAGTGCGGCTGGCTGCGAGACCGCTTCGGGCTCTCCTGGCAGATCATCCCGGAGAACATGGGTGAGCTGCTGGTCAACCAGAGCGCCTTCGAGGCGATGTACACGATGCGGCGCCTCGACATCGCCGCGCTCGAGGCCGCCCGGGATTCCCATCCCGGGGCGCGCCCGTGACAACATCGCCCTCCCCGAGACAGGAGTGACATCGATGGGAATCTGTGACGGACGTGTGGTGATCATCACCGGTGCCGGACGTGGTCTGGGTGCCGCCCATGCCCGGGCGTTCGCCGCCGAGGGCGCCAAGGTCGTCGTCAACGACGTCGGTGCGTCGCTCACCGGTGAGGGGAGCGACATCAGCCCGGCCCAGGAGGTCGTCAACGACATCATCGCCGCCGGCGGCGAGGCCATCACCAACGGCGATGACATCAGCGACTGGGAGGGTGCCGGCAACCTCGTGCGCGCCGCCATCGACACCTTCGGCGGGCTCGACACCGTGGTCACCAACGCCGGCATCGTGCGCGACCGCATGTTCGTCAACATGACCGTCGACGACTGGGACGCCGTGATGCGCGTGCATCTGCGCGGCACCTTCTGTCCGGTCAAGCACGCCGTGGAGTACTGGCGGGCCGAGTCCAAGGCGGGCCGGCAGCGCGCCGCCCGGGTGGTCACCACCTCCTCGGGCGCCGGTCTCATGGGCAGCATCGCCCAGACCAACTACGCCGCGGCCAAGGCCGGCATCGCCGCGTTCACCATCAACATCGCCGCCGAACTCGGTCGCATCGGCGTGACCGCCAACTCGATCGCCCCCTCGGCTCGCAGCCGCATGACCGAGGAGGCCTTCCCCGAGATGATGGCGCGCCCCGAATCCGGCTTCGACGCCATGGATCCGGCCAACATCAGCCCGCTGGTGGTCTGGCTCGGCTCCGAGCGCTGCGAGGTCAGCGGCCGGGTGTTCGAATGCGCCGGCGGCGAGATCAGCGTGGCCGACGGCTGGCAGCACGGTGTGCCCTTCGACAAGGGCGCTCGGTGGGAGCCGGACGAGATCGGCGCGGTCGTGTCCGACCTGCTGGCCGCCGCGCCGGCGCCCGCCCCGGTCTACGGCGCCCAGTAGACGCCGATCACGGAATCGCCCGGGGTCCTGGCGTCACCAGCCCCGGTAGCGCACATCGCGGCGTTCCTTGAACGCGGCGACACCCTCCTGGAAGTCCTGGGTGTACGAGGCCATCTCCTGCGCCCAGGCCTCGTCCTCGAAGGCGCCGAGGCGGTTGGAGTCGAGGCTGCGGTTGAGCAGCCACTTCGACAGCATGAGTGCCCGGGTGGGTGACTCCGCCAGACGCTCGGCCCACTCGGTGGCCGCATCGGCGAGCTCGGCCTGCGGCACCACGCGGTTGACCAGACCGAGTCGTTCGGCCTCGGCGGCCCGGAGGTCGTCGCCGAAGAAGATCAGCTCCTTGGCCTTCTGCAGTCCGATGAGGCGGGGGAGCATGTAGGCGCCGCCGCCGTCGGGGGTGATGCCGCGACGCACGAACACCTCGATGAACTTGGCGTTCTCGGCGGCGATCACGAGATCGGCGGCGAAGGCGATATGGGCGCCGATGCCCGCCGCCGTGCCGTTCACCGCAGCGATCACGGGCTTCTCGCAGTCCATGATGGCGCCCACCAGACGCTGGGCCCCCCGCTTGATGTTGCGGCCCACATCGCCGAGCACCTTGTCGGGGGCGTCGGCGGGACCGGGGTTCACCGGGATGGTGCTGACCCGCAGATCGGCCCCGGTGCAGAAGTGGCGCTCACCGGCGGCGGTGATGATCACGACCCGCACGTTGAGGTCGGAACTGGCCCCCTCGAGCAGCTCGACGGTGCGGTTCCGCTGGTCGGGGGTGATGGCGTTGGCGGCATCGGGTCGGTTCAGGGTGAGGCGGGCCACCCCTCGCTCGTCGACGCTCCAGAGCAGATCCTCGGTGTCGGTCATGGCGGCGGTTCTAGCAGTCGGCCGACGGCGTCGGTGCACCCGAGGCGCGGACATCGTTCAATCCCCACCCGCTATCGTGGTTTCCGCTGTGATCCAGCATCCTCCTCATCACCGACCCATCACCGACCCATCACCGAAAGGTCCCCTTCCGATGAAACGACCCCTCCGGGCCGCCACGGGCGTCCTCGCCGCCACCGTGCTGCTCGGCGGTCTGGCGGTCTCCTCCGCCGACGCCGACGGCGCCAACGCCATCTGGCCGACCTACGGCCCCACCCACGAGCTCAACTCGAGTGGCGGGGTCACCGGCTCCGACGGGATGCGCATCACCTTCGGTGGCACCCAGCTGCAGGTGCAGCGCAAGGTGGATCCCGAGGAGCCGGACTGCAGCGGCGAGATCTACGGCTCCTGCCGACTGCCCGGAACCGCCAACTCCTCCTCGATGTTCACCCAGATCGCTCTCGCCGTGGGCGATGAGACCGATGGCGGCACCGCGTTCGTGGCCCCCTCCTTCGTCACGGAGCAGGAGAACTGGGACGGCGAGATGGTGACCTACGTGAAGCCCCAACATGCCGACAACGTCACGGTGAAGCCCTGGACGGTCTCGGCCACGGCCAGCCCCACCCAGATCACGCAGGTCCTCACCGGCGAGGCCGATGGGCTC
>JAGWYK010000035.1 GCA_018969405.1 Acidobacteriota bacterium | reverse complement strand
GCGCTGCTACCGTGCCGGTCGTGATGTCGCCCCGTCGCACCGGCAGGCCACGCTGATGGCGCAGGTCCCCACCGACGCCCCGATCTTCGTCGCCGGCCATGCCGGGCTCGTCGGCTCCGCGATCATGCGACGACTGCGCACCGAAGGTCACGAGAACCTGATCACCGCCACCCGCGCTGAGCTCGACCTGCGCGACCAGCGGGCGGTCGAACAGTTCTTCGCCCGCACCCGACCTCGCTTCGTGTACCTGGTGGCCGGCACGGTCGGCGGCATCCTCGCCAACTCCACCCGGCCCGCCGAGTTCCTCTACGACAACATGATGATCCACGCCACCGTGGTGGAGGCCGCTCGTCAGCACGGCACCGAGAAGCTGCTGTACCTCGGCAGTTCGTGCATCTACCCGCGTCTCGCCGACCAGCCCATCAGCGAGGACGCGCTCCTCACCGGTCCGCTCGAGCCGACCAACGAGGCCTACGCCATCGCCAAGATCGCCGGCATCAAGCTCTGCGACGCCTATCGGGCCCAGTACGGCTGCAACTTCATCTCGGCCATGCCCACCAACCTGTATGGCCCGAACGACAACTTCGACCTCGACTCCAGCCATGTGCTGCCGGCACTGATGCGCAAGTTCCACGAGGCCAAGGTGCGCGGTGAGTTCCAGGTCGAGATCTGGGGTTCGGGTTCGGCCCGGCGCGAGTTCATGCATGTGGACGATCTGGCCGCGGCCTGTCTGTTCCTCATGGGCGAGTACGAGGAACCCGGACCCATCAACGTGGGCACCGGCGTCGATCTGTCCATCCTCGAACTCGCCGGACTCATCGGCGAGATCGTGCATCCCGCGGCCGAGCTGGTGTTCGACAGGACCAAGCCGGACGGCATGCCCCGCAAGGTGCTCGATGTCTCGCGCATCGAGTCCATGGGCTGGCGGGCCGGCATCTCGCTGCGCGACGGCATCGCCTCGACCTACGAGTGGTTCCTGGCCCAGCAGTAGCGCATCGGTCGAGCGGGCCGTGGGCAGCTCAGAGGGCGAAGGTGGCGACCACCGGCGCGTGATCGGACCAGCGCTCGGCGTAGGAGGGCGCACGGTCGACGGTGCACATGGTGGTGGTGGCGGCCAGCTTGGGCGATGCGATCAGGTAGTCGATGCGCCAGCCGGCGTCGGTGTCGAAGGCCTTGCCGCGATAGGACCACCAGGAGTAGGGGCCGGCGACATCACCGGCCTGCTGTCGGGCGAGATCCACCCAGCCGGCCTCATCGAACCAGCGATCGAGGTGGACCCGTTCCTCGGGCAGGAAGCCGGCCTTGCCGATGTTGCCCTTCCAGTTCTTGAGGTCGACCTCGCGATGGGCGACGTTCAGGTCGCCGGTGAGCAGCACATGACGACGCCCCCGACGCAGCTCCGCCAGACGTTCGCCGGCGGCGTCGAACCAGGCCAGCTTCTCGGCCATGCGCACCGGGCTGGTCTCGTCGCCGGTGTGGGCGTAGGCGGAGATGACGGTGAGGTTCGCACCGTCGGGCAGTCGGAGATCGACCTCGACCCAGCGCCCGTTGTCGGTGAAGGCGGGATGATGGTCACCGAAGCGGGCGGCGCGATGGGGCAGGCGAGTGGCGACGGCCACTCCGGCACGTCCCTTGGCGAGGCTCTCGGCATGGGCGATGTGCCAGTCGGGTCCGAGCAGGTCGGCCACCAGCTCGTCGGGGGCGCGCACCTCCTGCAGGGTGAGGATGTCGGGGCGACGTTCGGCCAGCCAGTCGTGCATGCCCTTGCGGGTGGCGGCACGAAGACCGTTGACGTTGACGGAGGCGACGGTGAGCACGGTTCAGTCCTCCAGCCCGCTGAGATCGCTCGGCACGTCGACCGCCATGGCGCGCAGCGCGTCGAGCGGCACCACCTCGAGGGTGCGTTCGTTGGTCGAGGCCAGCACCACCGGTGCCGCAGCCCCGTCGCGCCAGGCCCGCAGCCAGTTGAGGGCGGTGACGCACCAGCGGTCGCCCGGCACCAGCCCGGGGAATCGGTACTCGGGCATCGGGGTGGAGAGATCGTTGCCGATGCTGCGCTGATGGTCGAGGAACTCGGCGCTGACCACGGCGCAGATGGTGTGGCGACCGAGATCGTCGGGACCGGTGCTGCAGCAGCCGTCACGGAAGAAGCCGGTCATGGGGTCGGTCCCGCAGGGCTCGAGGGGACCGCCGAGGACGTTGCGTTCGGACATGGGCCCAGTATCGCCCGATCGGGGCGGGTCACGGGACAGCGAGCGTCCGGTTCGCGATAAGACTCGGGCCATGTCCACCCGCAATCCCCATGCCGGCGCACCGTTCACCGATGACGAGGCCACCATCGCCGCCGCCCTCGAGGAGGTCAGCGTCCCGGCGCTGCTCTGTTCGATGGTGCATCTGACCGGAGATCCATCGTGGATCCGCAGTGACATCCGCCCGCAGTACGCCATGCTCAACGACTTCCAGAGCTCCATGCCGCCCGAGATGCAGGCCGAGGCCCGTCGGCGGGCGCTGGCCGCCATCGTCGAGTACCGCGACAACGGCTGCGAACTGCCGCCGGCCCCGGGCCCGGACCTCGTCGCCGAGATGATGGCGTTCCTGGCCGTCGGACCCGTCGACCCCGCCGTCGTGCCGATGTTCGCCGAGGACCTGCACCTCGACGGTGCCGACAGCCGGGCCATCTCGTGGGGCGACGAGATCCCCGCCACGGTGCGGGCCGAGTGCCCTGTGGTGGTGATCGGCTGCGGGGAGTCGGGACTGCTCACCGGCATCCGACTGGCCCAGGCCGGACTGCCGTTCACCATCATCGAGAGGACCGACGGCCCCGGTGGCACCTGGCGCGACAACCGCTACCCGGGGGCGAGGGTCGACGTCGGCAGTCACTTCTACTGCTACTCGTTCGAACCGTCCGAGCACTGGAGCGAGTACTTCGTGCGTCAGCCCGAACTGCGCTCCTATTTCGAGCGCGTGCTCACCACCTATGACATCGGCGCGCAGTGCCGGTTCAACACCGAGGTCGTCTCGGCGATCTGGGATGAGGGCAGCGCCCGGTGGCGCGTCGAGGTGCGTGGTGCGGATGGTTCCACCGATGTCCTCGAGGCCTGTGTCCTCATCAGTGCCACCGGCGCACTCAACGCCCCCAGGCTGCCCGAGATCGAGGGAATGGACACCTTCGCCGGACCTTCGTTCCACTCGGCCCGCTGGGATGCCTCGGTGGACCTCGCCGGTCGACGGGTGGCCCAGATCGGTGCCGGGGCCAGTGGGTTCCAACTTGCCCCGGCCATCGCCGATGAGGTCGCGCAGCTCACGATCTTCCAGCGCACCCCGCAGTGGATGTTCCCCAACCCCAACTACCACCGGGCCGTGCCCGAGGGTGATGCTTGGGCGATGCGGCATCTGCCGTTCTACACGCGGTGGTTCCGTTTCCTGATGTTCTATCCGGCGGCCGGTCTCAGCATCGAGAACTCCCGGGTCGATCCCGACTACGACGACAGCGATGGCCGCGCCATCAGCGCCATGAACGCCATGACCCGCGACTGGTTCGGGGGCTGGATCACCTCGCAGCTCGAGGATCGTCCCGATCTGCTCGACCGCGTGATGCCCGACTATCCGCCGACGGCCAAGCGCACCCTGCAGGACGACGGCTCCTGGCTGGCCTGTCTGAAGAAGCCGAACGTGGAACTGGTGCGCACCGGCATCGAGCGCATCGTGCCCGAGGGGGTGGTCACCGCCGACGGCGTGCTGCATGAGGCCGACATCATCTGTTACGCCACCGGCTTCCGCCACAACGACTTCCTGTGGCCGATGCACATCGTGGGCCGCGACGGGGTGGTGCTGCGCGATCGCTGGGGCGATGAGCCCGAGGCGTACCTCGGCATCACGGTGCCCGAGTTCCCGAACCTGTTCTGTGTGTACGGGCCCGGCACCAACCTCGCCCACGGAGCCAGCCTGATCTTCCAGTCCGAATGTCAGGTCAACTACATCATGAGCGCCATTCACGAACTGCTGGCGGGCGGTCATCGCACGATGGAGCCGACCACCGAGGCCTTCGATCGGTACACGAGCCGGTACCGCTCCGAGATCGCCCAGATGGTGTGGGCCCACTGGTCGGTGAAGCACTCGCATTTCAAGAACCGCGACGGGCGCATCTTCACCATCTCGCCCTGGCCCATCCCCACCTACTGGGGCTGGACCCGCGCCGTCGACCCCGCCGACTACGAGTTCACCTGATGGGTGCCGCCGATACCGGTGCCGAGCCGCCCGAACTGATGTCACCCCAGGTGCTCGACTGGCAGGAACGACGGTTCCTCGCCGGACCGCGCTCGCGACGCCACGAGCTGCGCACCGTGGCCCGGGTGGCCGCCGAGTTCATCGGCGGGTTCCGTCGACTCCATTTCGTCGGGCCGGCGGTCACCGTGTTCGGCTCGGCCCGCACCGCCGAGGGTGACCCTGACTACGCCCTCGCCCGGTCGATGGGTGCGGCACTGAGCGAACTGGGTTTCGCCGTCATCACCGGCGGTGGCCCCGGGATCATGGAGGCGGCCAACCGGGGGGCGAAGGACGTCGACGGCCAGAGCATCGGCTGCACGATCCAGCTCCCGCGGGAGCAGGTGTCCAACCCGTACCTCGATGTGGCGATCGACTTCCGCTACTTCTTCGTGCGCAAGGTGATGCTGGTCAAGTACTCCTACGCCTTCGTTGTGATGCCCGGGGGCTTCGGCACCGTCGACGAATGGTTCGAGGCGCTCACCCTCATCCAGACCGCCAAGATCCATGAGTTCCCGGTGGTGGTCATGGGGGTCGACTACTGGTCGTCGATCGTCGAACAGCTCGAGACCATGGTGGGGTACGGGATGATCGCCCGGTCCGATCTCGATCTGCTGCTGGTCACCGACTCGGTGGAGGAGGCGGTCGCCCATATCGACGAGGTCTGTCGACGGCGGTTCCATCTCCGACGTCCGCGCCCCATCCGTCTCATCGGTGAGCACAGGGCGCCGAATCGCTGACCCGCGCCACCTCCCCGAGGTCGTTCTGGGGCAGACTGTTGACACGGCCCCCACGGGGGTCGTTCACCGAACGGATCATCATGAACATCCTCGTGGTAGGCGCCGGCGGCGTGGGAGCGTCGATCGCCTCGATCGCAGAAACACGTTCCTTCTTCACCTCGTTCACGCTGGCGGACATCTCCCTCGAATCGGCGCAGCGGGCGATCGACGAGCTCGACGACCCGGGGCGGTTCACCGCCGCCACCATCGACGCCCGCAGCGAGTCCGACATCGTGCGGCTCATCGAGGCCAGCGGAGCCGACATCGTGGTCAACGCCTGCGACCCCCGCCTCAACGAACCCATCTTCAACGCCTGCTACACGGCCGGGGTCAACTACGTCGACATGGCCATGACCCTCAGCAAGCCCCATCCGAGTGAGCCGTTCACCCTCATGGGTGCGCCGCTCGGTGAGGTGCAGCTGGCCGCCGACCAGCAGTGGCGGGACAAGGGGCTGCTCGCCCTGGTCGGCATGGGTGTCGAGCCGGGCCTGTCCGATGTGTTCGCCAAGTACGCCGCCGATGTGCTGTTCGACACCATCGACGAGATCGGTGTGCGCGACGGCTCGAACCTCTCGATCGACGGGTTCGACTTCGCCCCCACCTTCTCGATCTGGACCACCATCGAGGAATGCCTCAATCCACCGGTGATCTGGGAGAGGGAACGCGGGTTCTACACCACCGACTGCTTCAGCGAACCCGAGATCTTCCACTTCCCGGCGGGCATCGGTCCGATCGAATGCGTGAACGTGGAGCATGAGGAGGTCCTGCTCATCCCCCGTGAGGTCGACTGCAACCGCGTGACCTTCAAGTACGGGCTGGGGGCCGAGTTCATCGACTGGCTCAAGACCTTCGCCTACCTCGGACTCGACTCCACCGAGAAGATCAAGGTCGGTGATGTGCAGGTGGCACCGCGCGACATGCTGGCCGCGCTGCTGCCGAACCCGGCCGAACTGGGCCATCTCATGCACGGCAAGACCTGTGCGGGCACCTGGGTGCGCGGCACCTACGACGGTGAACTCCGGGAGGTCTACCTCTACCACGTGGCCGACAACGAGACCACGATGCGCGACTGGGGTTCGCAGGCGGTGCTGTGGCAGACCGCCATCTGTCCGGTGGTGGCCCTCGAACTGATCGCCAACGGTGGCTGGCAGGAGGTGGGCGTCCGCGGTCCCGAGGCCTTCGACGCCGCCCGCTACCTCAACCTGCTGGCCGACTACGGCTCCCATCACGGCATCCTGGAGATGGGACCCGGTCTGTGGCCCACGCCCAAGCCCACCGGCCAGCCCGGCTGGGACCGCCCGGTGCGCCGGGCCATCAAGCCCTGATCGTCGAGCGGCCCCCGCGCAGTTCGATGCAGAGATCGGCACGCGAGATCAGTGCCTCGTCGTGGGTGACCAGCACGGTGGTGCGCCCGCGGCGCTGATCGAGCACCGACCGCAGCACCTCGGTGCGTCGGTGCGGGTCGAGATGCTCGAAGGCCTCGTCGAGCAGGAGGATCGAGCGATCGGCCAGCAGCGCCCTTGCGATGAGCAGGCGCTGACGTTCGCCGCCGCTGAGGTGGATCCCATCCGGTCCGGTGCGCGTGTCGAGTCCCTCGGGCAGGGCATCGATGAATCCGGTGAGTCCGGTGCGGGCGAGCATCCTCTGCAGCTGGTCGGTGTCGGCCTCGGGGTCGGCCAGCGCGAGGTTGTCGCGCACTGTGGTGTCGAAGATGTGATCCTGCTGGCGCACCGCGGCGATGGCGCCCTCCGCACCGGCGATGCGCAGGTCGCCGTCATGATCGGCGAGGCCGAGCAGCACATCGATGAGGGTCGACTTGCCGGCGCCGCTGCTGCCGATGATGGCGACGGTGGCACCCATCGGGATGGAGATCGAGACATCGGCGAGGATCGGTCCGCCGTCATCGGCGCGCACCGTCAGATGGCGAGCCTCGATGGCGAGGGCCGATGCTGGCTCCCGACGGTGGGTCGGGATCCGCGCCGCGGCCGTATCGCCACGGTCGACCAGGTGCAGCAGACGACCGGCGGCGGCCGCGGCACGATCGCGCGCCTCGGACCACGCGCTGACCATCGGGAGCACCTCGGCGGCGACGAGGGCCACCAGGGGCAGCAGGGCCAGCACCTGGCCGTCCACGGTGCCGCGTCGCAGCCCTCCGATGCCGAGGGCGAGCGCCACCATGGCGATGGCCGGTCCGGTGACGGCGATCGCCGCGTCGCTCCAGCCCCGGGTGACGGCCAGGGTTCCTCGGGCGGACTCGGCGCGGCGATCCAGTCCGACGACCTCACCGACGGCTGCGCTCGTCGCGTCGAACATCACCAGTTCGCGAGCCGCCTTGAGCGACTCGAGGATCGCGGCTCGGGAGGTGACGGTGGCGCGGTCGATGGTGGTGGTGGCGCGGTGTGATCGGCGACGCGTGAGCGGTGGCACGGTCACCACGAACAGCAGCAGACCGGTCAGCAGCACCGCAGCACTCGGTGCGTCGGTGCCGATCAGCACGCCGGTGGCGGTGGCCACGGTGATGACGCCCACGATGGGCGGCACCAGCACCCGCAGGTAGAGCTCCTGCATGGTGTCGACGTCGTCGAGGATGCTGCCGAGCAGCTCGCCGGTGCGGCGGTCGATGAGGCCCCGGGGGGCGATGGGGATGACCGCAGCGAAGAACCGGGTGCGGATGCGGGTCAGGAGTCGGAAGGTGCCGAGATGACCGACCATGCGTTCGGCGTAGCGCAGCACGACCCGGGAGGTGGCGAAGAATCTCACTCCCACGATGGTGAGCGCGAGGCCGGCGGTGGAGTGGAGCAGGGCTGAGCGGGAGATGAGCACCGCAGCGGTGGCGATCAGCCCGACACCGGCGGCTGCCGCTGCGGCTCCCACCGCGGCGGTGGCGACCACCGGCCGGCGATGGCCGCCGAAGGTGCGCAGGAAGCGACCGATGCCGGTCGGGGGCGTCACGGTGCTCATCGGTCACCCCCGACGGTGGCCCCGATGGTGATGATGCGATCGGCCAGCCGACGAGGGGCCGCCCGATGGGTGATCAGCACCACGGTGCGGTCCGCCAGCACCGGCGCGATGGTCTCGAGCAGCTCGGCCTCGGTGCGGTCGTCGAGCTGGGCGGTGAACTCGTCGAGGATGAGGACCGGCCGATCCAGCAGCAGCGCTCGGGCGAGGGCGAGGCGTTGGCGCTGGCCCCCGCTCAGACGGGCCCCGTTCGCACCGATCTCGGTGTCGTAGCCCTCGGGGAGCGCGGCGATGACCTCGTCGAGCCGGGCGAACCGAGCGGCGGCGGCGATCTCGGCGGGGGAGGCGTCGGGGCGGCCGAGCGCGATGTTGGCGGCCACCGAGGCGCTGCGCAGGGTGGGGTTCTGCGGCACCCAGGCGATGCGGGAGCGCCAGGCCTCGACCGTGTCGGGATCGAGCGGTGCACCGGCGATGCGGATGGATCCCACCGCCGGCCTCTCGAAGCCCATGAGCAGCATGGTGATCGTGGTCTTGCCGCCGCCGCTCGGTCCGTCGAGGGCGATGGTCTCCCCGGCGGTGACGGTGAACGAGAGATCGGTGAGCGCGGCGGCGTCGCGATCGGCGTGGGTGAAGCCGACGCCGTCGAACTCGATCAGCGGGAGTCGAGATCGATCGGGCGCGACCGTCGCGACCTTCTGAGGGGGTGACGGGGGTGATGGTGCAGGGTTGCGGAACTGTTCGATGGTGGTGAGGGCGGCGGCTCCGGTCTGTCCGGCGTGGTACTCGGCGGCCAGCGTGCGCAGCGGGGCGAAGAACTCCGGGGTGAGCAGCAGCACGGTGAGCGCCGTGGCGAACGACAGGTGACCGTCGACGAGTCGGAGACTGACCTCCACCGCCACGAGGGCGGTCGACGCGGTGGCCGCCCATTCGATCACCAGCGAGGTCTGGAACGCCGTGCGCAGCACCTTCATGGAGGAGTGGCCGAACCGGGTGCTGGTGTCGGTGACGGCGTGGAGCGCATCGGTCTCGCGCCCGAAGACCTTCAGCGTGGCGAGTCCGGCCAGCAGGTCGGCATAGAGCGATCCCAGCCAGGAGAGTTCCTCGAACCGGGCGGTGGCGAGGTCACGGGTGCGGCGCCCGATGACGGCGAGCAGGGCGATCAGCAGCGGGCCGGCCAGGGCCAGCACCAGGGTGGTGAGGGGATCGGTGAGCGCGATGAGCACGGTCACCACCACCGGGAGGACGGCGGCGAGAGCGAGGGCGGGCAGGAACGTTCCGAGGTACCCGTCGAGGGAGTCGACGGCCTCTCCGACGACGGCCCCACTCTCGGTCACGGCTCGGCGATCGCCTCCGGTGGCCCGCGCCAGAGCGATCGTGAGCAGGTCCTCCCGGAGCCGGCGACGATGGAGGTCGGCGGCCCGCTGGGCCAGAGGACGACGAAGGCGCAGCAGCAGGCCGCGCACCAGGATCAGCATCGCCATGAGGGTGAACGATCCGAGGAGTTCGTCGAGGGCGCGCCCGTCGATGAAGGCCGCCGCGATCGTCCGGGCCAGCAGGATGGTCCAGATGGCGAAGAGGATGGAGGCGCCGGCTCCGCAGGCGATCGACGCCAGCAGCAGACGTCGGGCCCGCGGATCGGACCGGAGCAGCTCAGTGGGCCACATGGGGGAGTGGGAGGGGCGCACCGGTGCCGGCGGCGGCCTCAGTAGCTCTCATCGTCGAGGCGCACCCGACCGCGGAAGAAGTAGTACACGCCGGCGGTGTAGAGCAGTACGAAGGGCATGCCGATCACGGCGAACACCAGCATGACGGTGAGGGTCTCATCGGCGGCGGCGGCGTTGTGCACGGTGAGGCTGTAGGCGGCGTCGGTCGACGACGGGATCATCACCGGGTAGAGACCGGCGGCCACCGCGCCCAGAAGTGAGGCGATCATCACCGCCGAGGCGAGGAAGGCCGTGAAGTGGTGAGCCCGACGGATCTGACGCCAGGCTGTCAGCACCGCCAGCAGGGCCAGAGCCGGGAACACTGCGATCCAGGGACGGTCGCGGTAGTTCTGGGCGAAGGCCTCGGAGCGCACCAGGGTCCAGCCCACCAGCGCGGTCATGAGCACGAAGAACGCGGCCATCAGCCGCGGCACCAGCGCCGTGATGCGTTCGAGGAGCTCCCCCTCCACCTTCTGGCTGAGGAAGATGCCCCCGTGCAGCGAGAACATGGCCACCGCAGTGACCGCCACCGCCAGTGAGTACGGGTTGAGCAGGCCGGCCAGTCCGACGTCCATCACACCGTTCTGGTCGAGCGCCACCCCCCGGATGACGTTGCCGAGCGCCACGCCCAGCAGGACGGTGATGCCGAACGAGGACAGCGAGAACACCCAGTCCCAGAACGAGCGCCACCGCCGGCTCTCGCGCTTGGATCGGAACTCGATGGCGACGGTGCGCAGGATGAGCACCAGCAGCACCAGCATCATGGCGAGGTAGAACCCGCTGAACAGCGATGCGTACACCACCGGGAACGCTGCGAACAGAGCGCCGCCGCCGAGCACCAGCCACACCTCGTTGCCGTCCCAGACGGGGCCGATGGCGTTGAGCATGATCCGGCGCTCGGTGTCGGTGTGGGCCACGAACGGCGACAGCATGCCGACCCCGAGGTCGAAGCCGTCGAGGATGGCGTAGCCGGCGATGATGACGATGTAGAGGCCGAACCAGATCTCGGACAACGACATGTCAGTCACCCCCGCTCGACACGCGGGACCGTCGGCGGAAGATCTCACCGAAGGAGTCGGGGAGTGATTCGATGACGAGTTCGTCGGTGGGCGGCGGCGGACCCTCTTTGATCTTGCGATCGAGCAGGCGCAGGAACACGAACAGCACGAGCGCGTAGAGCACGACGAACATGGCGATCGAGAAGTACAGCTGCCCCGATCCGACGTTGGGTGATTCGGCATCGGCGGTGCGCAGCACGTTCCAGACGATCCAGGGTTGGCGCCCGAACTCGGCGGTCCACCAGCCCGACAGTGTGGCGATCTCGGTGAGCACCACGGTGGCCACCAGGACGCGCAGCATCCAGCGGCTGGTCCAGAGTCTCCGACCCCAGATCCACAGTGCGCAGGCGAGCCCACCGATGGCGATGAACAGCATCCCGAGGTTGATCATCAGGTGGTACACCTGGAACACGAGGTTCACCCGTGGCCAGTCCTGCGGGGGCGTGGCCTCGAGTCCGGTGACGGTGGCGTCGGGGGTCTGGTCGGTGAGGATGCTGAGCAGGCAGGGCACGGAGATGCCGGAGGTGGTCTGTGCCTTCTGATCGCTCCATCCGAGGATGAACATCGGTGCGCAGCTGCGAGTGCCGTAGAGCCCCTCCATCGCCGCCAGCTTCGCCGGCTGCTGCTTGGAGACCTCGATGGCCTGGTTGGCGCCGAAGAGCACCACCTGCAGCACGGCGAGCACGGTGAACATGGGCAGAGCCACCCGGATCATGGTGCGGGCCAGTTCCACATGGCGCTTCTTGAGCAGGTAGTAGGCCCCGACGCTCAGCACCATGGAGGTTCCGACCATCCAGGCGGCGGCGAGCAGGTGCAGGATCCGGGGCACGAACGACGGAGTGAACACCACCTCGCGGAAACTGGTCATGAACGCCTGGGGACCCTGACCGACGTCGTTGATCTCGAAACCCTGCGGGGTCTGCATCCACGAGTTGGCCATGACGATCCAGGTGGCGCTGAAGGTGGCGCCGGCCACGACCATGGTGGTGGCGAACAGCCACATGCGATTGCCCAGACGGGATCCACCGAACAGCATCAGCCCGAGGAAGCCGCCCTCGAGCATGAAGGCGAAGATCCCCTCGGCGGCCAGCAGGCTTCCGAAGATGTTGCCGACGAAGCGCGAGTACACCGACCAGTTGGTGCCGAACTCGAACTCCTGGACGATGCCGGTGGCGATGCCCATGGAGAAGATGAGGCCGTAGATCTTCACCCAGAAGGTGGACAGCTGTCGCCACTTGGGGTCGTCGGTGCGCACCGCCCTGACGCCGAAGATGATGAGCACGAGCCCGACCCCGAGCGACAGCGGCGGGAAGATGAAGTGGAAGCTGACGGTGAGCGCGAACTGGATCCGATCGAGCAGTTCGGTTGACATCGCGGTCCCCTCCGGCTGGTGCCCTCCCATCGTAGTGAGCCGTGCCCTGCGGCCCGGGGCCTGCTCGGGCAGGATGGGGCCATGCGGGCGAGGGATGGACGGGTGTTGGCGATGGCGCTGGCCCTGCTGCTGACGGCCACCGCGGCGGCCTGTGGAGCGTCCTCGTCGAGCACGTCCACCGACGACACCTCAGGGGCGTCGGCGCCGACCAGCCTCCCGGGATCGACCGATCGGTCCGGCCCGTCCGGTCGGCCGGTGTCGAGCGTCGACCCGATCGGGGTCGGGGTGCGGCGGCTCGTGGTCACCGATCCGACCCGTTCCACCGCGGCGCGACCCCCGCAGGCCGCCGCCGAGGGTCGTGTCCTGCCACTCACCGTGCGCTACCCGATCGATGCACCGGCCGCCGAGGTCGAGGTCGATGACGGCCCGCCGTTCGGCACCTGGCCCCTCATCGTCTTCGCCCATGGGTTCGAGGCATCGGCGACCACCTACGCCCCACTGCTGCGCGATCTGGCCGCCTCCGGGTTCGTGGTGGTGGCGCCGGAGTTCCCCTTGTCGACCAGCACCGGCATCGGCCCCGCGGTGGAGGGTGACGAACCGGCCCAGGCCCGCGATGTCGACTTCCTCATCGATCTGCTCACCGGACCGGATGCGCCGCCATCGATCGGACCGCTGGTCGAGGCCGGTCCGGTGGGTGTGATGGGACATTCCGACGGCGCCCAGACCGTGCTGCTCACCGGCTACTCCCCCTCGTACATCAACCGGCGCATCGGCGCAGTGGTGGCGGTGTCCGGGCGCTACAGCAGCTTCGGCGGTCGCTGGTTCGGCTCCGGAGCACCGCCGCTGCTGGTGGTGCAGTCGGCCACCGACGAACTGAACCCGTTCGCCTACGGCGTCGAGCTCGTGCAGAAGGATCCCCACACCGCAGTGCTGGTGGCGGTGGACGGCACCGATCACCTCGGTGCGGTCACCGATGCACGGGCAGTGGTCCCGGTCGCCCATCTCCTGGCCGATTCCTTCGCCTGGTGGTTGCGGGGCTCGGAGGCGGCGCGGCGGCGTCTGGCCGGTGACGAATCGACCTCGCCGCTCCGGTTGGTGGCGGCGCACGACTGATCGCCGCGCCGACGGGGGCACCGCAGTAGGTTGCGGACGTCCGAGCACACTGGGGGTGCGATGTCCGAGCCTGTGATGTCCGAGCGTGTGATGTCCATGGTCGAGGTGGTGGCGGTCGAGCCGCACATCTCGATGATCCGTCTGACCCGTCCTGATCGACTCAACGCCCTGAACTTCGAGATGGTGGCCGAGATCCACGACGCCCTCGACCTGGTGGGCAACGACATCGACTGCAAGGTGGTCATCCTCACCGGTGCGGGCCGCGGGTTCTGCGCCGGACTCGATCTCAAGGACTGGGGTCGGGCCCCGGGGCCGGGTGAGCATCCCCATGTGCGCGCCGGCATCGACGCCCAGACCTTCATCTCGAACCTCACGGTGCACATGCGCGATCTGCCCCAGGTGATCATCGCCGCGGTGAACGGCCCGGCCTTCGGGGGCGGGCTGGCCCTGGCCTGTGCCGCGGACATCCGTCTCGCCGCCCCCGGCGCCCGGTTCTGCTCGGCGTTCATCCGCACCGGCCTCTCGGGCACCGACATCGGCATCACCTATCTGCTGCCCAGACTCATCGGCAACGCTCGGGCCTTCGACCTCATCCTCACCGGGCGGGACATCGACGCCGCCGAGGCGTTCCAGATGGGCCTGGTGTCGCGGGTGTCCGAGGAGGGTGGGCTCGAGGAGCTGGCCCTCGCCTACGCCCGGCAGATGGCGGCCTACACCGCTTCGGGTCTGCGCACCACCAAGGAGGTGCTGTGGCACAACACCGATGCTCCGAGCCTGGCCAGCGCGCTGGCGGTGGAGATCCGCAACCAGAACCTGCTGCAGTACGCACCCGATGTGCGCGAGTTCATGACGACCTACCGGCGGGCCACCACCGGCGAGTGATGTCGCGGCCGGATCCGCGGATCGATCAGCGGATGGCGCCGAGGTGCACCACGTACCACTGCCCCCGCCAGGAGATCAGTGAACTCACCGGGATGACCCGGGTGGTGCCGCCCACGTCGAAGCGCAGCTTCGTGCCGTAGACCCGCCAGTAGCCGATCAGGTTGTACTCCTCGCCCGGCTTGACCCACACCGCGGCGTCGGGCACGTCGGCGCCGAGGAACACCGCCGACGATGCACCGGTGCCCAGCTGCGCGTGGGCGGCGCTGGTGTCGACGTCGAACTCGGCGATGAGTCGGTTCCGCCAGTCGGCGGCCGGATCGGTGTTCTTCTTCACCTGCTTGTAGGCCTCGACGGGGAAGAACGCGGGGAGGCCCGCGCTGTGGTCGTCGGTGATGATGGCGGTGGCGAGCGCCATCATCCGTCGACCGAATCCGTCGCCGGTGGTGGTGGGCTTCTCCTCGGTCTGCGGCAGGGTCGCAGGATCGATCGTGGTGGTGGGGGCGACGGTGGTGGCCGGGGCCTCGGTGGTGGTGCTGGTGGTGTCGGCGGTGCGGCGGAGCGAGTCGGTGGAGCAGGCGACGGTGCCGACCAGCAGGATCGCGCCGGTGCCGGCGAGCAGCAGCCGTCGAGCGAGCACAGGGCGGGAGCGGTGATCCGCGGTCGGTGTCATCGGAACGCTCGGACGACGAGGTAGACGCCGAACCCCACCTCCACGGTGACGGTGATGGCGCGGGAGTGGGAGGTGACGAAGCGGTTCACGGTGGCGAAGATCGGACCCGACCGCCGGGGCAGGGCGATGCGCAGCAGCAGGGGGACGGTGGCCGGGACGGAGGTGATGAGCAGGGCGATCGCCACGGCGAGCACGCGGTCCTCCCCGGACACACCAGCGTCGCTGATCGCATGCATCGCCGGCAGGTACAGCACGATCGACGAGAGGTTGCTGATCATGAGTCCGAAGCCCAGGACGTACATCGCCACCAGACCGCGGTCGGCGGCGGGATCGCTGGTGTGCACCGGCGCGCCGGTGTCACTGTGGGTACGGCTTCGCAGGATCGTGATGATGGCGAGGCAGAGCAGGAGCACGCCGAGCAGGCCGGAGACATCGTGGGTGATGCGGACCCGCTCGGGACTCGGGTGGGACTGGTGACTGATGAGCAGCCCGCTCACGGTGAGCCCGACCAGCACGGTGAGCACGCCGGCGGTGAACACCGCGCCCCGGGCCACGGCCCGTCGACCACCGAGCACCACGACGATCACGGCGAGGACGGCGGGGCTGATGGCCGCACCGATGGACAGGGGGATGACCCGGCTGAGGAGGTCGCTCATCGGAGTGCGAACCTACCCCTCGGCGGCGGGGGAGAGGGTGCGCTCGAAGGCGGACCAGCGCTGCCGGGCGATGAGGAGGAACACCACCATGAGCAGCGCGGTGGTGGTGAACACGGTGAATCGTCCGAGGCCGTAGAGCGCCGAGCCGCCCAGTGCGGCCAGGCCGGCCACGGCGAGACCGGTGGCGCCCAGCAGGCCCTGCCCGGCGGCCAGCTGCTCGGGGGGACTGCTCATGGCCACCGCCACCTGGTTGCCGGGCATGGTGAAGGCGTCGGCGCTGGCATGGACGCCCGAGACCACGATGAGCACCCACAGGGGACCGATGCCGTAGATGAAGGTGCACACCGCGGCCACGGTGATGCTGATGGTGAGCACCCCGAGTGGACCTCGGCTCTGGGCGAGCGCACCACCCCGCGGTGCGAAGAGGATCATGGGCAGGGTGAAGGCGCTCACCGTGACACCGATGAGCCAGGTCGGTGCGTCGAGATCGCGCAGCAGGATCGCCCAGATGGCCTCGAACATGCCGATGGTGAGGTAGAAGGCGATGGCCGAGGCCAGCGCCGACTGCATGGCGGGGCGACGGATGAGATCCCGCACCGAGCGATGGCTGGAGTCCTGAGGGCCGGATCGCAGATCGACGCGGCCGATGAGCAGGAACACACCGACATAGACCACGGTGAGGAACAGGAACGGGGCCCGGAGACCGAGGAACTGGGCCAGCACCGCCGCGATGAGGGGACCGAGCACGAAGCCGCCGACGTCGAACGCGGTCTGCCGTCCGAGGTTGGCGCCGACCCGAGCCGGATCGCGGGCGATGACCACCCGGCGCACGGCGGGGGCGACCATGCCGGTGCCCACCCCGAACAGGAGACGTCCACCCACCCACTGCCACAGATCGGTGGCGAACACCATGCCGAGCATGCTCAGTGCCGCCACGGCCATGCCGACCCGGACCATGAGTGCGGTGTGGCCCCGATCGGCGTAGCGGGAGAGGAACATCTGGGCGGCGAAGCCGCTGGCGAAGCCGGCGAAGGCGATCAGACCCACGGCGCTGTCGCCGAAGCCGAATCGATCACGGATGTCGGCCAGCAGGGTGAACACCAACCCGTACCCGATCGACATGAGCCCGGTGACGATGAACAGCAGCCACAGCGATGCTGGTGGGGTGTCTCCCGTCGAGGGGGACGCGGTCTGCTCATGCTCGGCCATCGGTCCCCCTGTCGGGTTCGAACCTAGTCGTCGGGACCCCGGCGGGGCCGCACAGATCGGTCTCCGTGGTCCCGGGGCGATGCGGCGGTTAGCGTTCGACCGACCGGCTCTCGGCCGGTGCTGAGGAGGAACGGCGATGACCCCCACCGACACCGACGTCGCGGTCCTGCCCATCGACATCTGGTCCGATGTCGTCTGTCCGTGGTGCGCGATCGGCAAGGCCAACCTCGAGCAGGCGCTGTCGCAGTTCGACCATGCCGATCAGGTCGTCGTGCGCTGGCACAGTTTCGAACTCGATCCCAACGCTCCCGCGGTCAGGCAGGGGGACTACGCGGCGATGATCGCCAAGAAGTACGGCATGGAGCCGGAGCAGGCCCGGACCCAGGTCGAGGCCATGACCGCTCGAGGTGCTGAGGTCGGCGTGTCCTTCCGGTTCGATCGGGTGCAGCCGGGCAACACCTTCGACGCCCATCGCCTCATCCAGTTCGGCGCCCTGCGCGGTCTCCAGTCCGAGGTGAAGAGTCGACTGCTGCGCGGGTATCTGCATGACGGCGAGGCCATCGGTCTGCCCGAGGTGGTGCATCGACTGGGGGTGGAGGCCGGACTCGATCCCGATGAGGTCACCGCCGTGCTGGAGTCCGACGCCTTCGCCGAGGAGGTGCGCGCCGATGAGGTGCTGGCCGCCCAGCTGCAGGTCACCGGAGTGCCGTTCTTCGTCATCGACCGGCGCCTCGCGGTGGCCGGGGCCCAACCCCCCGAGGTGCTGCTCGAGGTGCTGGATCGAGCCTGGGCCGAACGTTCGGCCGACTCAGACGGGGCGTGACTCCGGCAGGCGCACCAGCGGGATGGTGCGCTCGGTCTTGGCCTGGTAATCGCGGTACCAGGCCCGATCGGCGACGAGCAGGTCCCACAGCCGATCGCGCTCGGGACCCTCGGCGAGGATGTCGGGCACCGACCAGAACTCGCCGTTCTGCACCCGGACGTAGACCTCAGGATTGGCCTCGCGGTCGCGCAGGTTGATGTACCAGGACGGGTGGGTGGGGAAACCGGCGTAGGAGGCGACGACGACGCGCACGCCATCGGGGTCGAGCCAGTAGGGAAGCGCGATCTTGTGCTCCCTGCCGGACCTCCGACCGATGGTGCGGATCATCACGTGATGCATGCCGGCGACGACCCAGACCGCGTCGTCGTCGCTCGTCTCGAGTGCGGCCACATGCATCTCGGTGATCTTCGGGATGTCCTCATGTGATGGGGTCTCCCATCCCTGATCCACCTTCTGTTCGCTGCTCATGGGTGATCCTTTCGGGCGGTCGGTGCGGAGGATGGCGGTGGTGATGCTCCGAGCCCGGCTCAGAGCATCATCTCCCCACCGTTGACGTTGAGATCGGCGCCGGTGATGACACTGGCGTAGTCGGAGGCGAGGAAGGCCACCGCGTTGGCGCACTCCGCGTCGTCGGGGATGATGCCGAGCGGGATGTCCTTGGTGATCTCCGCGATGACCTCCTCGCGACTGCGGCCCGAGGCCACCGAGAAGTCCACGTACATCTCGACCGGGGGTCCCCACATCCAGCCCATCGAGGCCGTGTTGACACGGATCCCCGACGGGCCGAGCTCCTTGGCCAGCATGCGAGCGGCCGCGGTGAGCGCCCCCTTCGACGACGCATAGCCCGACTGGGCCGGCAGGGGCTTGCGCTGGATCATGGAGTTGATGAACACGATCGAGCCGCGACCGGCGGTCTGCATCTGACGGGCGACGCGCTGGGTGAGATCCAGGGTTCCGAACACCGTGACGTCGTAGGCCTTCCTCCAGTTCGACAGGTCGGCGTCGGTGAACATGGTGAACGCCGGCGGGAGGAAGGCGCTGTTGATCAGGCAGTCGATCCGCCCGAACTCGGCGATGGTGGCATCCACCAGCCGCTGGGCCTGATCGGGATCGGAGATGTCGGTGGGGCACACCAGGGCGCGACGCCCGGGCCACTGCCGGGCGATCTCCTCGGCGACCTGCTGCAGCTTGGACTCGGTGCGAGCGGCGAGCACCACATCGGATCCCTCACGGGCGAAGACGTAGGCCAGTTCCTGCCCCAGACCCGGTCCCACCCCCGAGATGATCGAGACCTTCCCGTCGAGCATCATCTGCGTTCCTCCTCATCGGACGTCGCTGTCTCCTATCACGGATCGGCACCGGTCGGGGACGCCGGGCCGCCCCGGTACAGTCAGCTCCGAGGGGGAGTGATGCGAACGAGTCTGGTCATCGGCGGCACCGGTCCGACCGGGATCCACATCGTGCAGGGTCTGGTGGACCGCGGTGATCGGGTCACCATCCTGCATCGGGGAACCCACGAACGACCGGAGACCCCGCCCTCGGTCGAACACATCCACGCCGATCCCTACGACGCGGACTCGCTGCGCGCCGCGCTGGCCGGACGCAGCTTCGATCTCGTGGTCGCCATGTACGGCCGCCTCCGTCGCATCGCGGAGCTCACCGTGGGTCTGACCGGACAGTTCGTGTCGGTGGGTGGTGTGCCGGCCATCCGGGGGTGGATGAACCCGTGGCTGTTCGAGCCGACGGGACTGCCCATCCCGGTCGATGAGCACGCCGCGGTGGTGGCCGAGGCCGCCGAGGACGAGAAGGGTCTCCGGGTGGCGCGCACCGAGGCCCATGTGTTCGCCCATCATCCCGACGCCGCACATTTCCGGTACCCGTACGCCTACGGTCCGCTGCAGGTGGTGCCGCGGGAGTGGAGCATCGTGCGCCGCATCCTCGACGGTCGCACCCGTCTGATCCTGCCCGACGATGGTCTGACCCTCCACCACCACGGCTACACCGAGAACCTCGCCCATGCCGTGCTGTGCGGCATCGACCGTCCTGAGGACGCCGCCGGGAGGATCTTCAACTGCGGCGACGACGAGGTGCTCAGCATCCGCCAGGTGGTCGAGCTCGTCTGTGCGGCGCTGGATCACGACATGGAACTGATCTCGATGCCCTTCGATCTCGCTGTGCCCGCCCACCCCCTGGTGGCCCAGCCCTCGCCGACCCATCGGGTGCTCGACACCTCGCTGCTGCGCGACCGGCTCGGCTACCGCGATGTCGTCCCGGCCCGCGAGGCCGTGGCCCGCACGGCGCGATGGCTGGTGGCCAACCCGATCGCCGCAGGGGCCCCCGAGGAGATCGTGCTCACCGATCCGTTCGACTACGCCGCCGAGGATGCGCTCATCGACGCCTGGCAGCGGGCGGTGGCCACGGTGCCGCCACCGGTGTTCGCCGATCGGCGCCCGGGGGTCGGACTCGCCTACAGCGGTCCCGGCGGTCGTCCTCGTACGCAGGCCACCTACGAGGACTGACCCGGCCCGGCCTCGACCGATCCGCCGACGCTAGGGTCCGGCCATGACCTATCGAGTGGTGATCTGGGGTACGGGCAACGTCGGACGACCGGCGATCCGAGCGGTGGCGGCGCATCGTGATCTCGAACTGGCCGGGGTGATCGTGGCCAATCCCGCCAAGGTGGGTCGGGACGCCGGTGAACTGGCGGGCATCGCCCCGCTCGGGGTGCTGGCCACCGATGACACCTCCATCGCGCTGGCCGATGACGTCGACGCCGTCGTCTACGCCGCCACCGCCGACACGCGTCCGATGGAGGCCTACATGGACCTCGAGCGCTGTCTGCGGGCGGGTCGCAACGTGGTGTCCACCTCGTTCTACCCGCTGCTGCATCCGGCGAGCATGCCGGCCGAGCTCACTGGTCTGCTCGAGCCGGCCTGGACCGCCGGTGGATCCTCGGTGTTCGTCTCCGGCATCGATCCCGGCTGGGCCCTCGACATCCTGCCCGGTCTCGTGAGCGGCGTCGGCGCCGGCATCACCGAGATCCGCATCCAGGAGGTCTTCAACTACGCGCTCTACGACCAGCCCGATGTGGTGCGCAACATGATCGGCCTGGGTGGCCCCATGGAGGTGAAGCCACAGATGCTGCAGGACATCTCCCTGCACATGGTGTGGGCGCCGATGGTGCGCATCGTGGCCGAGATGCTCGAGGTCGAGCTCGACGGCATCACCACCTCGGTGGAGATGCTGCCGCTGGAGCGCACCATCGAGGTCGACGGCATGGGCACCTTCACCGAGGGCACGCTCGGCGCCTTCCGCTTCGCCGTCACCGGTGTGGTGCAGGGCCATCCGCTGATCGTGGTCGAGCATGTCACCCGCATCGACGATGCCTGCGCGCCGCACTGGCCCCAGCCGCTGTCCCCCGGCGGCGAGCATCGGGTGGTCATGTCCGGTCATCCGCATCTCACCGTCAGTGTGCACGGCACCGAGCCGGGTGAACCGGGGGCGGCGGGCGGCGGCAACGCCACGGCGGCCAATCGGATCGTCAACGCCATCCCCGCAGTCTGCGCAGCGGCCCCCGGGCCGGTCAGCCCGCTGGATCTGCCGCTCATCACCGGTGCGGCCCAGCTGCGACTGGGCTAGCGGGTCACCCGGTCCAGCAGTCCGCAGTACGCCTCGAGGGGTTCGACCTCGAGGCCGTCGACCTTGCCGAGATCGTCCCAGCGGCGCAGCGCGCAGGCGTCGATGAAGCCGGGATCCTGCTGGAAGGCGCGGACCTCGTCGGTGTCCATGGGTCCGCCCTGTCGCTCCAGACTGCGGGTGGAGCCCGGCGAGAGGGCCTCGGCGTAGCCGGGCTCGGTGGCGGCGAGATAGCGCTTGGCCTGCACATGCAGGGCGATGGGCGAGGTGACGGTCCCGGGGAACAGCGCGGCGAGGGCATCGGCGCCGACCTGCTCGTGGCGGGGCGAGCGCGGCGCGTCGACCGTGCCGCCCTCACGGAGGTCGATGAGGTGGCCGATGTCGTGCAGGAGCGCGGCGGCGATCAGGGCGTCGGAGGACCCCGCCCGCCGGGCCAGCGCCGCGCACTGCAGGGCGTGATCGAGCTGGGTGACCTCCTCGTCGTACCGATCGGGTCCCCAGGTGCGGTACAGCTCGAGGACGGCCTCGACCGAGGTGAGCGTCATCGGATGATCCGTCCCTCGAAGTCCCCGATGAGCGAGATGCGGCCGTGCTCGTCGTCGGCGAACTCGGCCAGCTTCGCCTCGTAGTAGGCGGCGCGCTGGTCGCCTTCGCGCAACGCGTTGTAGGTCGGGTACATCGCCCGTCTCGACATCGAGGAGAGGTTCGGCCCGCTGCGATGGGGGGTCCGGGAATGGAACCACAGGGTCTGGCCGGCCCACATCGGCACCGGCATCCACTCGAAGGACGCGGCGAGATCCTCCCGGATGCAGCCGCGGTCGTTCATGGGCAGCACCTCGTGATGCCGACCGGAGACCACCTCGAGACAGCCGTTGTCCAGCGTGACGTCGTCGATGGCGACCAGACAGGACACATGGGTGTCCACGAAGCGATAGGCCGGTGCGTCCTGATGGGGGGCGAACCCGGCGCCGCCGACGAGTTTGTAGTTGACCTTCTCCTTGTAGAGCACCGCCCGTTCGCCCAGCAGCATCGAGGCGGTGTCGAGCAGCTCGCCCCGGGTGAGCAGCTCGCGCAGACCGGCGTGGAACGGCACGAAGTTCTCGGTGCGGCACAGCTGGGGGCCGCGGTCGGTCATCTCACGGTGATGCAGGACGCCCGACTCAGCGGGCCAGCCGGCGATCTCGTCGATCCAGTCCCGCAGTTCCGCAGTGACCTGCGGGTCGAAGGGTTCGGTGAGCACCCAACCGGTGCGGGTGAAGTGCTCGACCGCCTCGGGGCCGGGTTCGTGGACGGTCATGTCGGCGGCGTTCACGGCGACACGCTACCGCCGCGTCGCAGGCGCCGATGGGGCGACGGCCGGCGGACGAGGTGTCCTACGCTCATCGGCGTGATCGGACCGGAGCCATGGTGATGAACATCCTGCTCATCACCCTCGACGAGTTCCGCGGCGACTCGCTGTCCTGCGTGGGCCATCCGGTGGTCCGCACCCCGGCCCTCGACGCCCTGGCCGCCGAGGGCGTGCTGTTCACCCGCCATCACAGCCAGGCCGCACCCTGTGCGCCCGGTCGTGCTGCGCTCTACACCGGCACCTATCAGATGAACAACCGGGTGGTGTTCAACGGCTCGCCGCTCGACGACCGCTTCGACAACATGGCCCGCGCCGCGCGTCGGGTCGGGTACGCGCCGGCGCTGTTCGGCTACACCGACCAGGCCATCGACCCGCGCACCGTGCCCACCGACGATCCTCGGCTGTTCACCTACGAGGGCGTGCTGCCCGGCTTCGACTGCATCCTCGATCTCACCGATCGACGCCTGCCCTGGGCCGAATGGGTGCGGGCTGAGGGGTACGACATCCCCGAGGATCCCGACGAGGCGCTGGCCACCGAGGCCGATCGTCCCGCCCAGCTCGGCATCTCGGCGTTCCTCACCGATCGGTTCCTCGAGTGGCACGCCCAGCAGGAGGGCCCCTGGTTCGCCCATGTGAGCCATCTGCGACCCCATCCACCCTTCAGCGCCGCCGGGCACTGGGCGCAGGCCTACGACCGCGATGCGATCGACCTGCCGACGGTGGGGACGCCGGTTCCCGCCCATCCGCTGCACGAACTGCTGCTGGCCCTGCCGTTCTCCGCCGCGCCCACCGAGGAGGCGGCGCTGCGGGAGATGCGGGCGCAGTACTACGGCATGATCGGCGATGTCGACGAGCAGTTGGCCCGCCTCTGGGATGCGCTGCGAGCCAGCGGACAGTGGGAGGACACGCTCATCATCCTCACCAGTGATCACGGCGAACAGCTCGGCGACCACGGACTGCAGCAGAAGATGGGCTGGTTCGAACCCAGCTACCACGTGCCCGCCATCATCCGCGATCCCCGACGCCCGGCGGGTCACGGTCGGGTCATCGACGCCTTCACCGAGAACGTCGATCTGTTCCCCACCTTGTGCGAGGCCATGGGTGTCGCCATCCCGCGTCAGGTCGACGGTCGCTCGCTCACGCCGTTCCTCGACGGTGCCACGCCCACCGACTGGCGCATCCGCACCCACTGGGAGTTCGACTGGCGCCTGTTCATGCCCGGCTCCACCACCGCCGACTGGCCCGAGGATCGTCGCGGCACCCGTCATGCACTGGTGGTCCAGCGCTCCGACACCACCGCCTATGTGCAGTTCGCCGACGGCACGGCGCTGCTGTACGACCTCGTGGGCGATCCGCACTGGACCACGCCGATCCATGATGACGCCCGGGCGCTGGCCGAGGCGCAGGCCCTGCTGGCCTGGCGGGCCGAGCACGCCGAACGCACTCTCACCGACCGCTTCCTCTACCCGGCGCCGGAGCGGTGACGAGGTCGTTGACGCTGTGACCGGTGACACCTACCGTTGATGAGGTACGCCCCGCTGGGGCGGCCCACTCCTCCGGGAAAGGATCACACCTGGCGATGAACGCTCCGACACCCACCACTCCACCCGGGAATCCGCTGATCGGCTACTGGAAGCTCGTCGTCCTCGAGCGCTATGCGAAGTTCGAGGGTCGGGCCGGACGGGCTGAGTACTGGTGGTTCTTCCTCGCCAATCTGATCATCGGCGTGGTGCTGCAGCTGCTCGGGAACGCCTCCTCGGTGTTCTCGATCCTCTACCTCGTCTACATCCTCGCCCTGCTCTGCCCCCATCTGGCGGTCGGGGTCCGACGCCTTCACGACACCGGTCGCAGCGGGTGGTACCTGCTGCTGGCGCTGATCCCCTGCGTCGGAGCCATCATCCTGGTCGTCATGCTCGCCACCGAGGGCACACCGGAGCAGAACAAATACGGCCCAGCCTCCTGACCCCTCGCGGAGTCGACCATCCATGGACCGTCCACTGAGCCTGCTCCGCTGGCCCGTCCGGTGGTGCGGTGCATGGATGCAATGACCTGGCCCGAACGACATCCGGAGCTGAGCGACGGCGCCATCCGGTTGCGCCCGTTCGTCCCCGCCGACGCCCCCTGGGTGCACGACGCCGGTCAGGACCCCGAGATCCAGCGATGGACGCGGGTGCCGGTTCCCTACACCCCTGCCGATGCCGAGGCCTTCGTCGGTTCGTTCGCTCCCCAGCAGTGGCGCGATCGCATCGGGTGGCACTGTGCCGTCGTCGATGTCGATGGCACGTCGCTCGGTGCCTCGGCGCTGGTGGTGACCGATGCGGAGGCTGCCGTGGCCGAGGCCGGCTACTGGATCGCCCCGGCCCATCGCGGTCGGGGGGCCGCCACCGCGGCGCTGCGTCTGCTGACCGACTGGGGGTTCGACGCGCTCGGACTGCGACGCATCGAGCTGCATGTGGATCCCCGCAACCTGGCCTCGATCGCCGTGGGTGGACGCGTGGGCTTCACCTCCGAAGGGGTGCTGCGGCAGCGGACGCGACGACTCGGTGAGCAGCGCGATGTGCAGATGCTGGCGAAGGTGGTCGCTCCCGGCGAGTGAGTTCTGCGGCTGCGCGCGGCTCGGCGCTCGGGCGCCGTGGACTCAGGCGAAGGGATGCAGGTCGGTGAGGCCCTCCGAGATCCGCCACAGCGTCTCGGCGGCATCGGCGTTGCGGGCCGAGCGGCTCGGGGTCTCGAGCACGGCATGGCCGCGCACCAGATAGCGGGGCCCGTAGTAGGCGCCACCGGCCACGCCGGGTTCGGTGGCGGCGCGCAGGAACGGCAGCGCGCCGATCGCCGCGGACTGGCTGAACACCTTGCCGAAGGGGTCCAGCATGCGGTTGAGCAGGCCGGTGCCCTCGGTCCCGAGGTCGGTGTGGCTGGCTCCGGGATGCGCCGCCACGGCGATGGTGGGCGCACCGCTGGCCACGAAGCGCTTCTGCAGCGCGGCGGTGAACAGCAGGTTGGACAACTTGCTCTGGAAGTACGCGCCCCAGCGCTGGTAGCGGTGGTGTTCGAACATCAGATCGTCGAAATGCATGCGTCCCGGTCGGTGGCCCATGCTCGACATGTTCACCACCCGCGATCCCGGTGTGGCGCGCAGGATGGGCACGAGATGGGCGGTGAGGGCGAAGTGCCCGAGATGGTTCACGCCGAACTGCATCTCGAAGCCGTCCGCGGTGGTGGACTGGTCGAGGGCCATGAGGCCGGCGTTGTTGCCGAGGATGTCGAGGCGGGTGGCCCCGGCGGCGAACTCCTCGGCGAAAGAGCGCACCGACGCCAGGCTGGCGAGATCGAGCTGGCGGACCTCGACCGCAGCATCGGCCACCAGGGCGCGCACCTGGGCGGCGGCGGCCTCGGCCTTGTCCAGATTCCGGCAGGCCATCACCACGGTGGCGCCGGCCCCGGCGAGACCCTTGGTGATCTCGAGCCCGAGTCCGGCGTTGGCCCCGGTGACGATGGCGACACGACCGGTGAGATCGGGGATGTCGGCGGTGGTCCAGTGGGCGCTCATGGTTCTCCTGAGTGGTTACGAGAGGGCGAAGTCACGGATGATCCCGGCCAGTTCCACCGGTTGGTCCCCCTGCACGCTATGGCCGGCCTCGACCACATGGACGATCCGGGCGTCGGGGCGGCGGCGGCGCACCTCGGCCTCGTCCTCGTCGGAGACCACCGACTGGGGTCGCAGGCCCCGCACCAGCAGGACC
>JAGWYK010000100.1 GCA_018969405.1 Acidobacteriota bacterium | reverse complement strand
GCCATGTTCGTGGCCGGCATCACCGGCAGTCCCTCGAACGTGGTGGGCCTGCCGCTGGATCTGCTGGCCCGCCTCACCGCCGAGGCCGGGGTGGATCTGCTGTCGTTCCGTCGCTGAGCAGGCGCGGATCGGTCGCTGACCGGGTGCTGGTCAGGTCCGAGGAGCGGGGGCCACGAGTTCGATGGCGTTGCCGTTGGGATCGCGCAGCTGCAGCGAGGGCTTCCCGAGTTCCAGCACCACGCCGTCATGGGCGATGCCGCGGACGGTGAGCTCCTGGGCCCAGGCCTCGAGGGTCTCGCCGTCGGGCACGGCGAAGGCCAGATGGTCGAGGGGCGAGAGCGAGTCCGGGTCGATCGCCCGTTGCGAGAGCACCAGCACCATGCGACTCGGTGCATGCTTCAGCGCCACGGTGTCGTCGAGTTCGACGAAGGACTCCATGCCGAGCACCGTCTCGAACCAGGCCCGCGAGGTCGCCAGATCGCGTACGTTCATCTGCAGATGACTGAACCCGGTGATCGGCGATTCCATCGGCAGCACCGCTCAGTGACGGAAGTGGCGCTCGCCGGTGAACACCATGGCGAGACCAGCGGCGTCGGCCGCGGCGATGACCTCGGCGTCGCGGATGGAGCCACCGGGCTGGACCACACAGGAGGCACCGGCCTCGATGGCGGCGTCGAGACCGTCGGGGAACGGGAAGAACGCATCGGAGGCATAGGCGCCACCCGCCGCTCGGCCGTCGGCCTTCACCGCAGCGAGATGGCCGGCGTCGCGACGGTTCTGCTGACCACAGCCGATGCCCACGGCCTGACCGTCCTTCACCAGCACGATGGCGTTGGAGGTGACCTTGGCCACGATCTGCCAGGCCAGCACGAGATCGATCCATTCGGCCTCGCTCGGGGCACGTTTCGTGACCACGGTCCAGCCCGAGGGATCGTCGGTGACGAGATCGGCGGTCTGCACGAGATAGCCACCGTCGATCGGTCGCAGTGACAGCCCGGGTGCGCCGGGAGCCACCGCGGTGAGGATGCGCAGGTTCTTCTTCTCCTGCAGGGTGGCGAGCGCATCGGGTTCATAGCGCGGGGCCACCAGCACCTCGGTGAACACCGGGGCGATGGCCCGAGCCACCTCGAGGGTGACGGTGCGGTTCAGGGCGATGATCCCGCCGAAGGCCGAGGTGGTGTCGCAGGCGTGCGCCCGGGCGTACGCGGTGGCGATGTCGTCGGCCACGGCCACACCGCAGGGGTTGGCGTGCTTGATGACCACCGCCGCGGGACGCTCCCCGATGGAGTGCACGAGACGCCAGGCCGCCTCGGTGTCGTACACGTTGAGATAACTCATCTCCTTGCCGCCATGCTGCTCGGCGGTGGCCCACCAGCCACTCTCACCGGTGGTGGCGTAGCGAGCGCCCACCTGATGCGGGTTCTCGCCGTAGCGAAGCACCTGCTCGCGCCTGAGCGTCAACGAGATGGTGGCCGGCAGGTCCGCAGGTGCATCGGCAGCAGCGTCGGACTCGCCCGGGGTGGGCTGGCCGGCGTCGAACCAGGCGAGGATCTCGGCGTCGTAGGCGGCGGTGTGGGCGAACGCATCACGAGCCAGCCGGGTGCGGGTGGCCGGCGTGAGCGCACCTTCGGTCCGCAGTTCGGCGAGCACCTCCTCATAGCGCGACGGATCGGTGACGATGCCGACGAAGGCATGGTTCTTGGCCGCGGCGCGCACCATGGTCGGCCCGCCGATGTCGATCAGCTCGATCGAGGGCTCGGAGGAGAAGGGGTACAGGTTGGCGACCACCAGGTCGATCGGTTCGATGCCGTACTCGGCCATGTCGGCCCGATGCTCAGCGTCGGTGGGGTCCGCCAGCAGACCGCCGTGCACCTTCGGATGGAGGGTGACCACCCGATGGCCGAGGATGGCGGGCACACCGGTGATCTCCGCCACATCGGTGACCGGCACACCGGCCGCGGCGATGGCGCGGGCCGTGCCGCCACTGGAGATGAGATCCCAGCCGAGCTCGTGCAGAGCCTGCGCGAACTCCACGATCCCGGACTTGTCGTACACGGACAGAAGCGCCCTCACTGGACACGGCCCCTTTCGATGATCTCGCTGATGGTGCGGACGTAGATGCGGCGCTCGACCGCCTTGATGCGTTCGTGCAAGGACTCCACGGTGTCGGCGGGTTCGACGACGACGGCCTCCTGGGCGAGGATCGGGCCGGCGTCGACCTCCTCGGTGGCGATGTGCACCGTGCAGCCGGTGACCTTCACGCCGTGGGCCAGTGCGTCCTCGACCCCGTGCCAGCCGGGGAACGAGGGAAGCAGCGCCGGATGGGTGTTGAGCACATGGCCGGGGAAAGTCTCGAACATGCCCCTGCCGAGGATGGTGCCGAATCCGGCCATGACGACGAGGTCGATGTCGTATCCGACGAGCAGTCCGGTGAGCTCCGCGGTGTACCCGTCACGGTCGAAGTCACGGCCGTAGCTGCGACGAGCCACCAGCTCGCACTCGACACCGTTGCGCTCGGCCACGGTCTGCGCCCCGCACTCGCGGTCGACGACGACCACGGCAACCGGCACACCGGCGGCACAGATGGCGTCGAGGATGGTTCCGCTTCCGGAGGCGAGGACGGCGACGCGCACCGGTCGAACCTATCAGGAGGCGAGCAGCGGTCTCCCGGCCATGGCCCCGGTGTGCTCGCCCCGCTCCATGAACACCGAACCGTTCACGATCGTGGCGTCGTAGCCCTGCGATCGCTGCACGAACCGCCCGGCTCCGGCCGGGAAGTCACGCTGGAAGGTCGGCAGCGGGAGGGAGAGCTCCTCGAGCGAGAACACGTTGATGTCCGCTCTGGCGCCGACGGCGAGACGGCCGCGATCGGTGAAACCGAACAGCTCGGCGGGACGGCCGGTGAGCTGGTGCACGCCCTCGCCGATCGACATGAGTCCGCGCTCGCGGATCCAGTACGAGAGGAAGAAGGTGGGCTGACTGGCATCGAGGATCTGCCCGACATGGGCACCGGAATCGGCGAGACCGAGCATCATGCGCGGATCGGTGAGCATCTGATCGATGACCGTGAAGTCCTGGTTGAGGATGGGCCAGTTCAGGATGACCTGCCCGTCGGTGGCGTCGACCAGATCCAGATAGGCCTCCACCGCGGTGGTGCCGGCCCGCTCGGCGTGGGCGGCGAGGCTGTCCTCCGGCCGGGAGTCGTAGCGGGCGCCGCGCGCCGGGGTGAGCACGAAGTACTCACGGGTCCCCTCCAACCCTCGACGGCCGTCACCCCGGGCGATGAGATCGGCCCGCACGCTGGGGTCGCGCAGGATGGCCACCCGCTCCTCGAGGGTGCGGCCGGCGATGACCTCCCAGCCCGTGCGGTTGTCGAAGGGGGTCTTGTGGGCGAGCGAGAAGATCACGCCGATCGAGCGCGAGGTGGTCTGCGGGCGGAGGTTCGCGCCGCCGGCATTGGCCTCGGAGACGAAGTCGAGGACCTGACGCCACTGCTGCGGGTCGGCGTGCACCGAGGTGAGGTTGAAGGTGAACGGCCGACCCGAGGCCCGGCTCATGGCGGCCATGATCGCCACCTCGCTGCGGGCCCGCTCCAGACCCGGCCCCTCACCGTCGAACCGTGGCGCGCAGCCGAGCACACCCCGTCCATGCCGACCGAGCACGGAGGCGAGGGCGACGAGTTCGCGTTCACCCGCCCAGGTTCCCGGCACGTTGCGACCGTCGAAGGTGACATGTCGGCCCGTGCGCGAGGTGGAGAACCCCACCGCCCCGGCGCGCATCGCCTCGTCGACCAGGTCGACCATGACGGCGAGTTCCTCGTCGGTGGGTTCGGCACCAGCATCCAGGGAGCGGTCGCCCATGGCGTAGTAGCGGACCGCGCCATGCCCGACGAACCCGGCGAAGTTGAGCCCCTTCGGCTCCGAGGCCAACCACTGCAGGTACTCGCCGTGGGTGTTCCAGTTCCAGGGCAGGCCGGCGAGGATGGAATCGGCGGGGATGTCCTCCACCGCCTCCATGGCCCGAGCCAGGAACGGGGCCTCGCCGTCGCGCACCGGCGCGAAGGTCATGCCGCAGTTGCCGATGACCACCGAGGTGACACCGTGCCAGCAGGTGGAGGTGCCGATGGGATCCCAGGCCAGCTGGGCGTCGAGATGGGTGTGCACATCGACGAAACCGGGTGTGACCAGTCGATCCGTGGCGTCGATGGTGCGACGGGCGGCGCCGACATCGGCACCCACCGCCACGATCGTGTCGCCGTCGATGGCCACATCGGCCCGCCGGGGCTCGGCCCCGGACCCATCCACAACCATCCCCCCGGAGATCACCAGATCATGCATGGCCCGACAGTACCGGCCGCACCCGCCGCAGGTGCCGGAGAACCGTGCCCGGAACGACGAGGGCCCGGCGCTGTGGCCGGGCCCTCGATCAGAACTGCGCTGCGGCCGCTGCGGGCCGCGGGGCTCAGGCCCAGCCGTGCTCGCGGACGACCTCGACCATGAGTTCGCCGGCCTCGGTGGGGTTCTTGCCCACGCGCACGCCGGCGGCCTCGAGGGCCTCCATCTTGGCGGCCGCAGTGCCCTTGCCTCCGGAGACGATG
>JAGWYK010000099.1 GCA_018969405.1 Acidobacteriota bacterium | reverse complement strand
GCGAGGGCCTCGGGGGTGGAGATGCTGCGGGTGGTGACACCGTCGAGGGTGCGCTTGGCCATCCCGGTGAGCACGGTGCCGGGACCGAGTTCGAGCAGCACCGTGGCACCGGCGGCCCCCAGATGCTCGAGGCTCGGACGCCATCGCACCGGACTGCACAGCTGGGCGTCGAGCAGCGCCGCCCACTCGGTGCTCGACCGATGGGGGAGGGCGTCGACGTTGGCGATCACCGGGACGGTGCCCTCGCGCAGCTCCGCGCCGGCGAGGGCGGACGCCAACGCCTCCTGGGCGGGGGCCATGAACGGCGTGTGGAACGCACCGCTGACCGCCATGGGCATGACCTTCTTCGCTCCCAGCTCCCTGGCCACCTCGGTGGCCTCGGCGACGCCCTCGGGAGATCCGGCGATGACCACCTGGCCGGGCGCGTTGAGATTCGCCACCCAGACCTCACCGGCACAGCGTGCACAGGCGGCGGCGACCTCGTCGTCCTCGAGGCCGAGCACCGCCGCCATGGTGCCGGTCCGGGCAGTGGTGGCGGCGAGCATGGCGGCGCCGCGGGCGGCGACGAGGCGGAGACCATCGGCCGGGGTGAGCACCTCGGCGGCCACCAGCGCGGTGTACTCGCCGAGGCTGTGGCCGGCCACGGCCCCGGGGCGCAGACCCGCATCGGTGACGGCGCGCAGCACCACGAGGCTGGTCAGGAAGGTCGCCAGTTGGGCGTTGTCGGTGCGGGTCAGCTCCTCGGCCCCGGTGTCGAGCAGCAGGGCGGCGAGATCGCGCCCGAGCAGCTCGGAGGCCTCCTCGACCACCGACCAGGCCGGATGCTCGCGCCACGGTCCTCCCATCCCCGGCTTCTGGGAGCCCTGTCCCGGGAAGGTGAACACGATCATCGAGCGGTGGTCCTTGGTGGTCGGGACCGGGTCGGATCCGGTCGGGCTGGTGCGGCGGGAGGGATTCGAACCCTCAAGCCCTTGCGGGCAGCGGGGTTTGAGCCCGCCCTGTATGCCAGTTCCAGCACCGCCGCAGGGAGGTGCTCGCAGCACGCTACCAATCGGTCGCGATCCCACCGGAACCTGCACCGGGACCGTGTCGGTCGGCCTCCGCACCCGCCGGCGCCGAGGGAGGCGACGTCCCGACCCGTACACTTGGCGGTGTGAATCGGACTCTGCTCGAACGGCGGCTGAGCGAACTCTCCGCCCAGCTGCGCGAACTGCGGCGGGAGCTGGCGGTGGCCGATGAGCAGCTGGCCAGCCTCGCCGAGGTCGCCGACGATGCCCGACTCCGTTCGCTGGTCTCGGAGACGCCGTTGGCCGAACGTGAGCACCGTGAGGCCTCGCGCCACGCCGAGGCCATGGGCCGTCATCGCAGCGAGGTCATCGCCGACATGGCCCGGATCGAGCAGCAGCAGGATGAACTGCTCGACCGACTCAGCCGTTCCTCCGACTGACCCGACATCCGGGACCGGTACGATCGGGGCCTGATCGGGGTGGGGCATCGGGCTCCCCCATGGCGCGAGGCAGCACGAGGCAGCACGAGGGAAGGGGAGTCGGTGTCGATCCGTGTGGTTCTCGCCGAGGATGAGGCGATCATCCGACTCGACCTCCGCGAGACCCTCGAGGAGGAGGGCTACGAGGTGGTGGGCGAGACCGGCCGGGGCGACGAGGCCGTCGAGCTCATCCGTGCCCTGCAGCCCGATGTCGCCATCCTCGACATCAAGATGCCCGGACTCGACGGACTCTCGGTCGCCCGCGAGCTCACCGGCGACCGCACCTGTGCGGTGCTGATCCTCTCGGCGTTCAGTCAGCGCGATCTCATCGCCGAGGCCCGCGATGCCGGCGCGCTCGCGTACCTCGTCAAGCCGTTCCAGCGCAGCGAACTCGTGCCGGCGCTCGAGGTCGCCATCGGCCGCTTCCATGAACTGCGCCAGCTCGCCGAACGATCCGAGTCGCTCGAGGAGCAGCTGGCGGCGCGCAAGGTGATCGATCGGGCCAAGGGTGTGCTGATCGACGCCTGCGGTCTCACCGAGGCCGATGCCTTCGCATTCGTGCAGCGCACGGCCATGAGTGAGCGGACCACCATGGCGCAGGTGGCCGAGCGCATCCTGTCCGGCGACCTCCGACCCGAAGGATCCTGATGTCCACCCTCATGCTCATCGACGGCAACTCCCTGGCCTACCGAGCGTTCTTCGCCCTGCCCACCGACATGGCCACGGCCTCGGGCCAGGTCACCAACGCGGTCTACGGCTTCACCTCGATGCTGGCGAACCTGTTGCGCGATCAGCGTCCCGATCACCTCGCCGTGGTGTTCGACCGACCCGAGCCCACCTTCCGGCATGAGGCCCTCGACTCCTACAAGGCCAACCGCGACGCCTCGCCCGACATCCTGCGCCAGCAGATGGGTCTGGTGCGCGAGGTCGTCGAGGTGCTGCGGGTCCCCGTGCTCGACCTCGTCGGCTACGAGGCCGATGACATCATCGCCACGCTGGCCACCCAGGCCGAGGCCCGGGGTGACGACGTCATCATCGTCACCGGCGATCGCGACAGCTATCAGCTCGTGCACGATCCGCACATCCGCGTGCTCTACAACAAGCGCGGCGTCTCCGACTACGCGCTCTACGACGAGGCGGGCATCCTCGAACGCACGGGCGTGACCCCGCCGGCCTATGTGGAGTACGCCGCCCTGCGCGGCGATCCCTCCGACAACCTGCCCGGGGTCCCCGGTGTGGGTGAGAAGACCGCAGCCAAGCTCATCACCACCTACGGCGGCATCGACGGCATCTACGCCCATCTCGACGAGCTGACACCGAAGCTGCGTCAGAACCTCGCCGAGCATGAGGATCGGGCCCGCATCAACGCCGAACTCATGCGCCTGCGCCGTGACGCCCCGGTCACCGTCGACCCCGAGGAACTGCGCATCGGCGACTACGACCTCGCCGAGGTCCGTCGGGTGTTCGACTTCCTCGAGTTCCGCGCCCTCTACGAACGGATGCTCGAGGTGCTCGGGGAGACCGACGACCGACCCCCGGTCGGCGAGGACCATCGGGTCCTCGAGGCCGAACGATCCGATCTCACCCGCGCCGTCGACGCCGCCGGTGTCCTTCGGGCTCTCGCCGAGGGCGACGGGCCGCTCGCTCTGGCCGGGGCCTGGGTCGGGGACGAGGGGCGCTCGGCCCTCGAGGGTGTTGCCCTGGTCACCGATGCCAGCACCGGCGATGTGGCCTGGATCCCGGTCGGAGTGCTGGCCGATCCTTCGGTGGTCGACGCGCTGGCCGCCCTCATGGGCGCGGAGGGTCGTCCGATCGCGGCCCATGACGCCAAGGCGCTCATCCGCAGTCTCCACGAGCTCGGCGTCGACCTCCGCTCGCTCTCCCTCGACACCATGATCGCCGCCTATCTCATCGATCCCGCCGAGTCGCGCTACGAGCTCGATGACCTGGTCCTCCGGTACGCCGCCTCCTCGCTGCCGACCGACGACGCCGCCTCGGCCGGTCAGCTCGATCTCGACGGTGGTGGCGGCAGCAGCGCGCAGACCGCGGCCCGGCGCGCCCTGGGGGTCGATGCGCTCGTCGGTCCGCTCACCGAGGCGCTCTCCTCCCGAGGGCTCACCGAGCTCGACCGCGACATCGAGGTCCCCCTCATCCGCGTGCTCGCCCGTATGGAGATCCTCGGTGTGGGCGTCGACGTGGAGGAGCTGCGGCGGTTGAACACCGAGCTCACCGCCCGCTGTGAGGAGCTGCGCGCCCTCATCCACCACGACGCCGGCGAGGAGTTCAATGTGAACTCCACGGTCCGACTGCGCGAGATCCTCTTCGACCGGCTCGGTCTCACCCCGCAGAAGAAGACCAAGACCGGCTACTCCACCGACGCCGCGTCGCTCGAGAAGCTCCGCGGGCAGCATCCGATCATCGAGCACCTCCTGGCCTACCGAGAGGTCGAGAAGCTCAGGTCCACCTACGGCGAGGGGCTCCTCGCCGAGGTGGCCCCCGATGGTCGCATCCACGCCACCTTCAACCAGACCGTGGCCCGCACCGGCCGGCTCAGCTCCGACGCCCCGAACCTCCACAACATCCCGGTGCGGTCCGAGCTCGGTCGCAGTTTCCGCCGAGCCTTCGTCCCGGCAGAGGGCTTCTCGCTGCTCATCGCCGACTACAACCAGATCGAACTCCGCTGCATCGCCCATCTGGCCGAGGACCCCGGACTCATCGCCGCCTTCGAGTCCGGTCAGGACATCCACAACGCCACTGCGGCCCGGGTGTTCGACGTCGAGCCCGGGGCGGTGACCCTCGAGCAGCGCTCCAAGGCCAAGATGGTCAGCTACGGACTGGCCTATGGGATGGAGGCCTACGGGCTGGCCCAGCGGCTCGGCGTCGGGGTGGGCGAGGCCCAGCAGATCCTCGACGCGTACTTCGAGGCGTTCCCGTCGGTGCGGGCCTACATGGACCGCACCGTGGCCGAGGCCCGCGAACGCGGGTACACCGAGACGCTCTTCGGTCGCCGTCGTCAGATCCCCGAGCTGGCCTCGAGCAACTTCCGCATCCGACAGGCGGGGGAGCGACAGGCCATGAACGCCGGCATCCAGGGTCTCGCCGCCGACATCTTCAAGGTGGCGCTGGTGCGCCTCGACCAGCTCCTCGAACAGCAGGGCGGTCGCAGTCGTCTCATCCT
>JAGWYK010000034.1 GCA_018969405.1 Acidobacteriota bacterium | reverse complement strand
CGGCCGCGCCGGGCCACCAGGTCGAGCAGCTGCAGACCGGAGAGCAGACCGTCGCCGGTGGTGGCGAGATCGGCGAAGACGATGTGTCCGCTCTGTTCACCGCCGAGGGAACCCCCTGTGCGGGCGAGCGCCTCCAGCACGTGACGATCGCCCACCGGGGTCTCCACGACCTCCACGCCGGAGTCGGCCATGGCCCGCCGGAATCCGAGGTTGGTCATCACGGTGACCACGACCTGATCGCCCCGCAGTGCTCCCCGATCGCGCAGATCACCGGCGAACAGGGCGAGGAGGTGATCGCCGTCGACGATGGCACCGGTCTCGTCGACGGCGAGCAGCCGATCGGCGTCGCCGTCGAAGGCCAGCCCCAGCGATGCTCCCGAGGCCACGACCCGCTGCTGCAGATCAGCCGGGTGGGTGGAGCCGCAGGCGTCGTTGATGTTGCGGCCATCAGGCGCCGCATGCAGCACCTCGACATCGACACCGAGGTCGCGCAGCACCCGGGGGGCGATGGCCGACAGCGCACCGTTCGCGCAGTCGATGACGACACGCATCCCTCGCGAGGCGTCGGTGACCGAGCCGAGCAGCGCCTCCTGCCAGCGGCGCAGCTCATCGGCGGGATCGAGGATGGCGACGGGGCCGGTGGCCGGGGCCGCGGTGTCAGCCGGGTCGCCGAGGTTCAGGGCATGGTCGTCGGCCACCAGCTGGTCCAGCCGGTGGGCGAGTTCGGTCTCGAGTTCATCGGAGAGCTTCCGACCACCGGGGCCGAAGAACTTGATGCCGTTGTCGGTCCAGGGGTTGTGGGAGGCGGAGATGACCGCACCGCACAGCCCATGGCGGGCGGCGATCCAGGCCACCGCCGGGGTCGGAGCCACTCCGAGCAGCACCGCCTCGGCGCCACCGCGACGCAGCCCGGCGGCGAGACGCGCCTCGAGGGACGCTCCCGACGCACGGGTGTCGCGCCCGATGACGAAGCGGTTCCCGAGCAGGCCGGCGGCCGCCCGTCCCAGGGCGTCGACGAACGAGTCGGTGAACTGGTCGGCTGGGCCGCGAACACCGTCGGTGCCGAATCCCAGTCCCATGGTGGCGGGATCAGCGCTTGGAGTACTGAGGCGCCTTGCGGGCCTTCTTGAGGCCGTACTTCTTGGATTCCTTCTTGCGGTCATCGCGGGTGAGGAACCCGGCACGCTTGAGCTCCGGGCGGGTCTCGGGGTCGAGCTCGACCAGGGCGCGGGCGATGCCATGACGCAGGGCGCCGGCCTGACCGGACACGCCACCACCGTCGATGCTGCAGTCGACGTCGTAGACCTCATCGGTGTTGGTGACGCGCAGCGGCTCGCTGAGGATCATGCGATGGGTCGCGGTCGGGAAGTACTCGGCGACCGGACGGCCGTTCACGATGATGGTTCCGGTGCCGGGGCGCAGACGCACGCGGGCGACCGCACGCTTCCGACGGCCGGTGGTCTGGGTGAGTGGCTTCGACATTGTTCTTCCTCGATGACGGCCGCTCAGCGGGCCTTGGCCTGGGTGAACTCGATGGGCTGCGGGTTCTGCGCGGCATGCGGATGCACGGGGCCGGCGTAGACCTTGAGCTTCTTCAACTGCTGACGACCGAGACGGTTGTGCGGGAGCATGCCGCGCACGGCGCCACGGATGGCCTCCTCGGGCTTCTCGGCGATGAGGTTGCCGTAGGAGCGGGTGCGCAGACCGCCCGGGTACCCCGAGTGGCGATGCACGAAGAGCTTGTCGCCCTTGTTGGAGGTCAGCACGATCTTGTCGGCGTTGATGATCACGACGTGATCGCCGGTGTCGATGTGCGGGGTGTAGGTCGGCTTGTGCTTGCCGCGCAGGATGCGGGCGACCTCGGTGGCGACGCGACCGAGCACCATGCCCTCGGCGTCGACGACGAACCATGCACGAGTGATCTCGCTGGCTTTGGGAGAGTAGGTGCGCACGCGCAGCCCTTCGGTTCAGGCCTGTGGAGACGATTCCACAGGAGGATGTTCGACAGGAACGGCACCGGCGCAGGTCGTGGACCTCGCACCAGGGCGAAGAGACACGATACGGCGGGGGCCCGATCCCCGGCAAACCGGCTCCCGGAGGACCCGGTGGGACCCGGTGGGACCCGCTGCGCTCAGTACCCGACCTCCCAGAGGCACAGGCCCTCCGGCGGGGCCAGCTGTCCGGCGGCGGAGCGGTCACGGGCGGCCAGGATCGAGGTCATCTCCCCCGCCCGCAGTCGGCCCCGACCCATGTCGACCATGGTGCCCACGAGGGATCGCACCATCTGGTGACAGAAGGCGTTGGCCCGGATGTCGAAGCGGAGCAGTCCCTCGCCGAGGTCATGCCATTCGGCGACCAGGACCCGGCGCACGAGCGAGACCTCAGCCTGCCCCTTGGGCCGCCGACAGAAGCTGCTGAAGTCATGGCTGCCGAGGACGGGATCGCAGGCGAGGATCATGGCGTTCAGATCCAGTTCCGCACCCACCCACCATGAGGTGGCGGCCAGGAAGGGATCCGGCACCGGTCGGTTCAGCACCAGGTAGCGGTAGTGGCGATGCACGGCGGAGAACCGGGCGTCGAAGTCGGGGGCGGCCACCGCACACTGCTGCGCCACCACCGCCGGGGCGAGGGTGCGATTGACGGCCCGCAGCAGCTCGGCCGGGTCCGCCCGCGCCCCATCGACATCGAACGACAGCACTTGGGCGCGGGCGTGGACGCCGGCATCGGTGCGACCGGCCACGGAGATGACGACCGCATGACCGACGACGCGTTCGATCACCGTGCGCAGCGAGCCGAGCACGGTGACGACATCGGCGTTCTCGGCCACGCCGCGGAAGCGACCGCCGTCGTAGGCGATCTCCATCCGCAGTCGGACGCGACCCTCCGCCGGAGGATCAGGGATCACTCGGACCGGGATCGGATCGTCGATCACGGACCGAAAGGACTCAGATCAGTTCGATCCGGGCCATCGGGGCGTTGTCGCCCTGACGGGGGCCGAGCTTGAGGATGCGGGTGTAGCCACCCGGCCGATCGACGTAGCGGGGACCGATCTCGCTGAACAGCTTCGAGGCCATCTCCTGGTCGCCGAGGAAGGAGACCACCTGACGCTGACGATGGACACCCCCCTTCTTGGCCTTGGTGATGAGCTTCTCGGCGATGGGTCGCAGCGCCTTGGCCTTGGCCTCGGTGGTCACGATGCCCTCGGCGGCGAACAGCGAGGCCGCGAGGTTGGCCATCATCAGCTTCTGGTGAGCGGCGTCACCGCCGAAACGGCGTGCTTTGCGGGGAGTTGCAGGCATGTTCGATCAGTCCCGTTGCCTCAGCGACAAGCCACGCTCGTCGAGCTTCTCGATGACTTCGTCGAGCGACTTCTGCCCGAAGTTGGTGACGGTCAGGAGATCGTCGACCGACTTCTGCAGGAGCTCTCCGATGGTGTTGACCTGCGCACGCTTGAGACAGTTGCGGGGGCGCTCGGACAGGTCGAGATCCTCGATCGGGAGATCCAGATCGGGGGAGCCGGCACTCATCACGCTGACCTCACCGAGCTCGAGGCCCTGGGGCTCATCACTCATCTCGGCCACCAGGGTGACCAGCGCCTGCAGCGTGGCCCCGGCCGAGGCCAGAGCATCGCGGGCGGAGATGGAGCCGTCGGTCTCGACGTCGAGGACCAGGCGATCGAAGGCGGTGGACTGCTCGACGCGGGTGGGCTCGACCGAGAAGGTGACCCGGCGGACCGGCGAGAAGATGGAGTCGACCGGGATCACGCCGATGGTGCTGGTGGACTTGTTGCGCTCGGCCGAGACGTAGCCGCGACCGCGCTCGACGGTCACGTCGAGAGCGAGTCGACCCTCGCCGTTGACCGTGGCGATGTGGAGATCGGGGTTGAGGATCTCGACATCGGACGGGACCTTGATGTCACCGGCGGTGACCTCGGCGGGCCCGGTCACATCGATGCGGACGGTGACGGCCTCATCGCTGTGGACCACGAGCACGAGATCCTTGAGGTTGAGGATGACGTCGGTGACGTCCTCGGTGACACCCTTGATGGTGTCGAACTCATGGAGCGCCTCATCGAAACGGACCTGCGTGACAGCTGCGCCGGGGATGGACGAGAGCAGGGTGCGGCGCAGGGAGTTGCCCAGGGTGTGCCCGAAGCCGGGCTCGAGCGGGCCGATGGCGAACAGTTGCCTGTTGCCCTCGGCATCTCCCAGTGCTTCGACCTTCGGACGTTGCATCACCAACATGTAAGTACCTCGGTTCGGTTTCGTTGCTGATCGACACATTCGGCGGAGGACCCGCCGACGATGCGTCTACTTCGAATAGAGCTCGACGATGAGCTGCTCGCGCACGGGCACGTCGATCTGGTCACGCACCGGCAGCGAGGCCACGGTGATGGTGAGTCCACCATCGGAGGCTTCGAGCCAGGCCGGGGGACGGCGATCGAGCATGTCGCGGTTCCACTGGACGACGATCATCTCGCGGGCCTTGTCGCGCAGCGTGATGATGTCGCCCTTGCGGACGCGGTAGCTGGGGATGTCGAGACGACGACCGTTGACATTGACGTGACCGTGGCCGACGAACTGCCGGGCCTGGGGACGGGTGGCCGCCCAGCCGGCGCGGTAGATCACGTTGTCGAGACGGAGCTCGAGGAATCGGAGCATGTTCTCGCCGGTGACGCCCTCCTTGCGGGAGGCCTCCTCGTAGAGGTTGCGGAACTGCTTCTCGGAGAGTCCGTAGGTGAAGCGGGCCTTCTGCTTCTCCTGCATCTGGAGCAGGTACTCGCTCGGGTTGCCCCGGCGGCGGGTGCGGCCATGCTCGCCGGGAGGATACGGGCGCTTCTCGAGGGCGACGGTCTCACCCTTGGTGCCGAAGATGTTGGTGCCGAGTCGACGGGAGACCCGGGCCTTGGGACCGGTGTATCGAGCCATGATCAGACCCTCCGACGCTTGGGCTGACGGCAACCGTTGTGCGGCACCGGGGTGACGTCCTTGATGCCGGTGACCTCGATCCCGGCGCTCTGGATGCTGCGGATGGCGGTCTCGCGGCCCGAACCCGGGCCCTTGACCACGACATCGACCTTGCGGACGCCGTGCTCCATGGCGCGCTTGGCGCACTGCTCGGCGGCCATCTGGGCGGCGAAGGGCGTGCTCTTGCGGGAGCCCTTGAAACCGACGTTGCCGGCCGAGGCCCAGGACAGCACATTGCCCTGCTGATCGGTGATGCTGACGATGGTGTTGTTGAACGAGCTCTTGATGTGAGCGACGCCGTAGGAGACGTTCTTGCGTTCCTTCTTGCGGGGGCGACGACCACCCGCGGCTGGCTTGGCCATGACTAGCGACCCACCTTCTTCTTGCCGGCCACGGTCTTCTTCGGGCCCTTGCGAGTACGAGCATTGGTATGGGTGCGCTGACCGCGCACCGGGAGGCCGCGACGATGGCGCAGGCCCTGGTAGCAACCGATCTCCATCTTGCGACGGATGTCCTGGTCCACCTCACGGCGCAGATCGCCCTCGACCTTCAGGCCGCTGTCGATGAACGCACGGATCTTGTTGATCTCCTCATCGGTGAGATCACGGACGCGAGTGTTCGGGTCGATGCCCGTGGCCTCGCAGATGGTCTTGGCGGTGGTGCGACCGATGCCGTAGATGTAGGTGAGAGAGATCTCGAGCCGCTTCTCGCGGGGGATGTCGACGCCTGCGATACGAGCCATCGATCAGCCCTGCCGCTGCTTGTGACGAGGGTTCTCGCAGATGACCTGCACTCGCCCATGGCGGCGGATCACCTTGCACTTCTCACAGATCTTCTTGACGCTGGGACGTACTTTCAAGTCGTTCGTGCTTTCTTTCGCCGTGATCGTTCGATCCGGTTCATCGAGGCATGTTCCCCTCGACGGGTCCGACCCCTGTTGGTCGGACACTCGCTGTGTGCTGCTCGGACTGCATGTGCTGCTGGACTGCTGATGCTGGGGACTTCAGGACCGCATGGTGCTGAGTTCCGCAGCGGGGGTGATCACTTGTAGCGGTAGGTGATGCGACCCCGGCTCAGGTCGTAGGGCGTGAGTTCCACCTGGACCCGGTCGCCCGGAAGGATGCGGATGTAGTGCATACGCATCTTTCCGGAGATATGGGCCAACACCTTGTGGCCGTTCTCGAGCTCGACCTTGAACATGGCGTTCGGGAGTGGCTCGATGACCGTCCCCTCGAGGACGATCGCATCTTCTTTGGGCTTCGCCAGGGCACTGCTCCTGCTGTGATGGTTGCTGCTCGTGATCGTTGGAGACCGATCGCTCCGGGCCGCGACTGGTCGCGGGGCGCTTTCGGCCGAGGAGAAACCCTACCGGTGGACCCCTCCGAACACAAAACCGGTCCGGAGCCCCCCGTTCGGGGGATCGGGACGGGGCCCTCAGGGCAGGGTCAGGATCTCGGGGCCATGCTCCCCGATGGCGATGGTGTGCTCGAAATGGGCCGAGAGACCCTGATCGGCGGTCACCACGGTCCAGCCGTCCTCGGTCAGGAAGGTCTCGGGGGAGCCCACGTTCACCATGGGCTCGACCGCCAGAGTCATCCCGGTGTGGAGGCGCCCCCCGGTGCCGGGTCGGCCGTGGTTGGGCACCTCGGGCTGCTCGTGCATGGCCCGGCCGATCCCGTGCCCGACGTACTCCCGCACCACCGAGAAGCCCGCCGCCTCGACCACCCGCTGCACCGCCGCCCCGATGTCGCCGATCCGGTTGCCGTCGACCATGGCGGCGATCCCGGCATGGAGGGAGGCCTCGGTGACCTCGATGAGGCGGGCCGCCTCGGGCGAGATCTCCCCCACCCCCATGGTGAAGGCGGCGTCGCCGTGCCAGCCATCGACCACGGCACCGCAGTCGATGGAGATGATGTCGCCCTCCTGCAGGAGGATCTCACCGGGGATGCCGTGCACGATCACGTCGTTCGGTGAGGCGCAGATCACCGCCGGGAACCCGTGGTAGCCGAGGAAGTTGGAGGAGGCGCCGCGTCGGGCGATGACCTCGCGTCCCACGGCGTCGAGCTGGGCCGTGGTGACTCCGGGACGCACTGCAGCACGGATGCACTCGTGCATCTCGGCCACGATGCGGCCCGCCTCGCGCATACGACGCAGCTCGGAGGCGGTGCGCCGCGCCATGTCGATCGCTCAGCGGGCGACAGCGCCGTCGATGGCTCCGAGCAGACGCTCGGTGACCTCGTCGGGCGTGCCCAGACCATCGACGGCGATCAGCAGCCCCGCTCGGTCGTACCAGTCGATGGCCGGCTGGGTCTCGGTGGCGTAGGTGCGCAGACGCTTGGCGATGGCCTCGGCGGTGTCGTCGGAACGCTGCACGACCTCGGCCCCGCAGGCGTCGCAGGCCCAGCCGGCCGCCGGGGGCTGGGTGAGCGAATAGACCCGACCGCAGGCGACGCACACCCGACGCGAGGACATGCGATCGAGCACGACCTCCTCGGGGACCACGAGATCGATGGCCACATCGACGGCGGCGAATCGGGCCAGACCCTCGGCCTGCACCAGTGTCCGAGGGAACCCGTCGAGGAGGAATCCGGCGGCCTGCACATCGGGTTCGGCCAGCCGCTGCTCCACCACACCGAGGATGATCTCGTCGGAGACCAGCCCGCCGGCGTCCATGATGGCCTTCGCCTCGAGCCCCAGCGGGGTCGCGGCGGCCACCGCGGCGCGAAGCATGTCGCCCGTGGAGATGTGAGGTGTGCCGTATCGCGCTGACAGTCGTGTGGACTGCGTGCCCTTCCCGGCGCCCTGACGTCCGAAGATGACCAGGCGGAGTGCCACTACTTGAGGAATCCTTCGTAGTTCCGCTGCATCAACTGGCTGTCGACCTGCTTCATGGTCTCGAGCGCAACACCAACCGAGATGAGGATGGAGATGCCGGTGAACTGCACGGTGGTGCCCGGCAGGTAGGTGGTGAGGATGTAGGACGGGATGAGGGCGATGGCGGCGATGAACAGCGCGCCCGGCAGCGTGATGCGGGAGAGCACCTTGGCGAGGTACTTCTCGGTCTGGGGACCCGGACGGATGCCCGGGATGAAACCACCCTGCTTGCGCAGCTGATCGGCCTGCTTCACCGGATCGAAGGTGATGGCGGTGTAGAAGTAGGCGAAGCCGATGATCAGCAGACCGAACACGATCATGTGGATCGGGGCGTTCGGGGTGACGAGGTTGGAGGAGATCCAGTCCTGGAGGCTCTTGCCCCACCCGTCGGCCGGCAGCACGAACGACAGCAGCTGCGGGAGGTAGAGCACCGAGCTGGCGAAGATGATCGGGATGACGCCCGACTGGTTGACCTTGAGCGGGATGTAGGTGCTCTGACCGCCGTACATGCGCCGTCCGACGACGCGCTTGGCGAACTGCACCGGGATGCGCCGCTGGCCCTGCTCGACGAACACGATGGCCACGAGGATGAGCCCGTAGCCGATGAGCACGAGGATGAGGGCGGTGATGCCGCCGTTGGCCTTGATCTGCCCGAGCATGCCCGGGAGGATGCTGACCACCGAGGCGAAGATGATGATCGACATGCCGTTGCCGATGCCGCGCTGGGTGATGAGCTCGCCCATCCACATCAGCAGCGCCGTGCCGGTGGTGAGGGTGAGCACGATCAGAAGCACATGACCGACGTCGAAGTTCGGCACGAGGTCGATGCCGGTGGTGTTGCCGCCCCGGAGCCCCCCGCCGCCGTTGTGGAACAGATAGGCCAGGCCGGTCGACTGCAGCAGCGCGATGCCGATGGTGACGTACCGGGTCCACTGGGTGATCTTGCGTTGGCCCACCGCACCCTGGTTCTGCCACTCCTCCAGCTTCGGGATCACGACACCGAGGATCTGCATGATGATCGAGGCCGTGATGTACGGCATGATGCCGAGGGCGAAGATGGCGAAGTTGGTGAGGGCGCCACCGGAGAACAGCTTCAGGAAGGCGAGGATGCCGCCGGTGTCGGCGCTGGACTTGAGCTGCTTGAGCGCGCCGACGTCGATGCCGGGGGTCGGCAGATGGGCGCCCAGTCGGTACAGGGCGATCATCAGCAAGGTGAACAGCACCTTGTTCCGAAGGTCAGCGACCTTGAAGATGTTCCGCAGGTTCGAGATCACCGGTGGGCTCCTGCCGTGACCGACGCGAGTCGGATCAGCGGTTGGTGAATTGGCTGCCGTTGGCAGGCGGACGACGGTCACCCCAGGGCAGGGGCAGGACTTCGACACTACCGCCGGCGGCGGTGATGGCTGCTTCAGCCGACTTCGAGAACCCGTGGGCCCGGACGGTGACGGCCCGGGTGATCTCCCCCCGACCGAGCACCTTCACCAGTGCCCCCTTGTGGGTGAGGCCGGCGGCATGGAGGATGTCGGGATCGACGACGTCGAGACCGGAGGCGTCGAGGGCGTCCAGGTTGAGCGCCTGGTACTCGACCCGGAACGGGTTGTTGAAGCCGCGCAGCTTGGGCATGCGCATGTGCAGCGGCATCTGACCACCCTCGAAACGGGCGGGGATGTTGCTGCGGGCGTTCTGACCCTTGGTGCCGCGGCCTGCGGTCTTGCCGCCCTTGCCGCCGATACCGCGGGCGACGCGCTTGCGGCGACGGTTCGAGCCCGGTGCGGGCTGGAGGTCATGGATCTTCATGGTGGTCTCCTTACGCCTCGGCGCGGGCGCCGGCGTCGAGTTCCTCGACGGTCACGAGATGGGGCACGCGGGCGAGCATGCCGCGGATCTCGGGACGGTCGGGGAGGATGTTGGTGCGACCGATGCCCCGGAGCCCCAGCGCCCGCAGGGTGCCGCGGTGCTTGGGCTTGATGCCGATGGCGGATCGGACCTGGGTGACCTTGAGCTCAGCCATCATGCGACCTCAGTCGGGATGTGGGGTCCGCGCTGGGACTCCTTGTAGGCCTCGAGCATGCCCTTGGGCACGAACTCCTCGGGCGACAGACCACGGAGACGGGCGACCTCATCGGGGCGCTTGAGCTCCTGCAGCCCGGCGATGGTGGCGCGGGCCACGTTGATGTGGTTGGAGGAACCCAGCGACTTGCACAGCACGTCGTGGATCCCGGCCTCCTCGAGGATGGCCCGAGCGGCACCACCGGCGATCACGCCGGTACCGGGAGCAGCCGGCTGGATGAGCACACGACCGGCACCCATGCGCCCGATGATGGGATGGGTGACGGTGGTGCCGGCCAGCGGCACGGCGAAGAGGTTCTTGCGGGCCTCCTCGGTGCCCTTCTGGATGGCGAGGGGCACCTCCTTGGCCTTGCCGTAGCCGAGACCGACATGCCCGGCGCCGTCACCGATCACCACGAGAGCGGTGAAGGAGAACCGACGACCGCCCTTGACCACCTTGGCCACGCGGTTGATGTTGATCACCCGGGACTCGCGCAGCGCGAGTGCATCGATGTTGAGAGCCATCAGAACTCCAGTCCTGCGTCACGGGCGGCGTCGGCCACCGCGGCGATACGGCCGTGGTAGAGGAAACCGCCCCGGTCGAACACGACCTTGTCGATACCTGCCGCCTTGGCCCGATCGGCCACGAGGCGTCCCACCGCGGTTGCGGCGGCGATGTTGCTGGTGCCACCCGACACGGTGCCGGTCTCGACCGTCGACGCCGCAGCGAGGGTGCGGCCGCTGATGTCGTCGATGACCTGGGCACTGATGTGTCGGTTGGACCGGAACACGGCGAGACGAGGACGCTCGGCCGTCCCGCGCACATGCTTGCGCACGCGGCGATGACGGCGGATCCGTGCCTCTCGCTTCTGCTTCGCACTGTCGCTCATCAGACTCCCTACTTCCCGGCCTTGCCCGCTTTACGCACGACGTGCTCGCCGCGGTACCGGACACCCTTGCCCTTGTAGGGCTCGGGCTTGCGAATGGCTCGAATGTTGGCGGCGACCTGACCGACGGTCTCCTTGTCGGTGCCGATGACCGCGATCTGGGTCGGGGTCGGAACCTCGAAGGTGATGCCGGCCGGGGCCTGCACGCTCACCGGATGGCTGAACCCGAGGGCCAGCTCGAGGGCGTTGTCACCCTTGGCGGTGGCGCGGTAGCCGACGCCGATGATCTCGAGCTCCTTGCGGTAGCCCTCGCTCACGCCGACCACCATGTTGTTGACCAGCGAACGCACGAGACCGTGCAGCGCACGGTTCTGACGCTGATCATCGGCACGCTCGACCAGCAGGTGGCCCTCGTCCTCACGGATGGTGATGTCGCCGGGGATGTCGCGCTCGAGGGTTCCCTTGGGACCCTTCACGCTGATGTGCGCGCCGGAGATGGAGATCTCGACGCCCTTCGGCACGGGGATCGGTGCTTTACCGACTCGGGACATGGTTGCCTCCTACCAGACGTAGCAGAGGATCTCGCCGCCCATGCGGCGCTTGCGCGCCTCACGGTCGGTCATCAGACCCTGGCTGGTGGACAGGACTGCGACACCCAGACCGCCGAGGACCCGAGGGATCCGATCGGACTTGGTGTAGACGCGGAGGCCCGGCTTCGAGATGCGCTTGACACCGGAGATGACGCGCTTGCGCTCGGGCGAGTACTTCATGGTGACGGTCAGCGTGCGACCGGGACGGCCCGGATCGTCGGAGACGGTGAAGGCCTCGATGTACCCCTCCTTGAGCAGGAGTTGGGCAAGGGCCTCCTTCACCTTGGAGGAGGGCATGCGGACCTCATCGTGCATCGCCGTGTTGGCGTTGCGGATGCGGGTGAGCATGTCGGCGATGGGATCAGTCATAGTCATGATGTCGTCTCCCCTACCAACTGGCCTTCTTGAGACCAGGGATCTCACCGGCGTGGCCGAGCTCGCGCAGGCACACCCGGCAGAGCTGGAACTTGCGGTACACCGCACGCGGGCGGCCGCACCGCTGGCAGCGGCTGTAGCCCCGCACCTTGAATTTCGGTGTCTGGCGCTGCTTGTTGATGAGAGCTTTCTTCGCCATTACTGCTGCCCCTCACGCTTGAACGGGAATCCGAAGGCATCGAGCAGCGCCCGGCCCTCTTCGTCGGTACGGGCGGTGGTCACGATCGTGATGTCGAAGCCACGAGGGGCGTCGATCTTGTCGTAATCAATCTCAGGGAACATCAGCTGCTCCTGGACACCGAATGTGTAGTTGCCATGACCATCGAAGGCCTTCGGGGGAAGGCCACGGAAGTCGCGGATACGGGGGATCGCCAGCGAGATGAGGCGATCGAGGAACTCCCACATGCGATCACCGCGGAGGGTGACCTTCACGCCGACGGCGTTGCCCTCGCGGAGCTTGAACCCGGCGATGGACTTCTTGGCCTTGGTGACGATGACCTTCTGGCCGGCGATGAGTTCGAGATCACGGGTGGCGCCCTCGATCAGCGAGGACTGGGAGAGGGCCTTGCCCACACCGGAGTTGATCACGATCTTCTCGAACCTCGGGACCTCCATGATGTTGCTGAGGCCGAGCGAGTCCTTGAGAGCGGCACGGATCTCGTCGTTGTACCGGGCCTTGAGGCGCGGGATGGACGTGGTTGCGGTGCTCATGCGAGATCTCCTTCGCACTTGCGGCAGATGCGGACCTTGGTGCCATCGGGCTCGAATCGATGCCCGATGCGGGTCGGCTTGCCGCAGTTGTTGCAGATGATCGCCACGTTGGCCACGCGGATGGGCATCTCCTTGTCGATGATGCCGCCCGTGTTGGCCTGGCTGGTGGGCTTCTGGTGCTTCTTGGCCACGTTGACACCGTCGACGATGACCTTGTCGGCGGCGGGGATGGCCCGGGTCACGGTGCCGGTCTTGCCGCGGTCCTTGCCCGAGAGCACCTGGACGCGATCGCCCTTGCGGATCTTCATCACAGCACCTCCGGAGCCAGCGAGACGATGCGCATGAACTTCTTGTCGCGCAACTCGCGCCCGACGGGCCCGAAGATGCGGGTGCCGCGGGGCTGCAGGTTGTCGTTGATGAGAACCGCAGCGTTCTCGTCGAAACGGATGTAGGAGCCGTCGGGACGACGCTTCTCCTTCTTCACCCGGACGACGACGCACTTGACGACATCGCCCTTCTTGACCGAGGCGCCGGGGATGGCGTCCTTGACGGTGGCCACGAAGATGTCCCCGATCGAGGCGTAGCGACGGCGGGTGCCGCCGAGCACCTTGATGCAGAGCACCTCCTTGGCGCCGCTGTTGTCAGCGACCCGGAGACGGGATTCCTGCTGGATCATCGGGCACGCTCCAGGACATCGACGATGCGCCACCGCTTGAGCTTCGACAGCGGACGGGTCTCCTGGACCCGGACGCGGTCGCCCACGTTGAGATCGTTGGTCTCGTCGTGGACGTACAGGCGGTTGGTGCGCTGGACGGTCTTGTTGTACCGGGGGTGACGAACACGGTCGACCACGGCGACGACCGCGGTCTTGTCCATGCTGGTCGACACGACCGTGCCCTCACGCACCTTGCGCGGGTTGGCACGACCTGCCTCGGTGGCTGCAGTCTCGTCAGCCATCAGTTCTCCTCTGCCAGGGCTTCGGCTGCGGCGATCTCGCGCTCACGCAGCTCAGTGTTGATGCGGGCGACCTGCTTGCGAACCGCACCCAGACGGGCGGTGTTCTCGAGCGATCCGGTGATGTGCTGGAAGCGCAGGTTGAACGCCTCCTCCTTGGCCGCTGCGAGCAGGTCGAGCAGCTCTCCATCACTGACGTCATGGAGGGAGTTCTTGGTCTTCGCCATCAGAAGGCCTCCTCACGAGCGACGAAGCGAGCCTTGATCGGCAGCTTCTGGATGGCACGATCGATCGCCTCGCGAGCGATCGTGGGGTCGTTGTAGGAGAGCTCGAACATGATGCGACCGGGCTTGACCACGGCGACCCATCGTTCGGGATTCCCCTTGCCGGAACCCATGCGGGTCTCAGCCGGCTTCTGGGTGACCGGCTTGTCCGGGAACACGTTGATCCAGACCTTGCCGCCACGCTTGATGTGACGGGTCATGGCGATACGGGCCGCCTCGATCTGACGGGCGGTGATCCACCCCGGCTCGAGGGCCTGGATGCCGAAGTCGCCGAAGGTGACCTCGGTGCCGCCCTTGGAGCCACCCTTCATACGACCGCGCTGCTGCTTGCGGTGCTTGACCTTCTTGGGCATCAACATGATCAGTCACCATCCCCGGGACGGAAGTGCGGAGTCTCGTGGTGCTGGCGGGTGGAGCGCTCGATCTCCTCCTCCTCGGCGAGGAGTCGCTCCAGCTCGGGATCGGCCTCCTTCACCAGCGGTGTGGCCTCCTCATCGGCCTCGACCACGGCATCGGTGGCGTCGGTGCGTCGACGACCGGCGGCCGAGGAGACGACCCGACGGGCTCCGGGAGCACCGGAGGTCTCGCCCACGGCCATGGCGGCCTCGCGCACGATCTTGTCCTCGGCCACACTCTTGTAGGGCAGGATGTCGCCCTTGTAGAGCCAGACCTTCACGCCGATGCGGCCGTAGGTGGTCTTGGCCTCACGGAAGCCGTAGTCGATGTCGGCGCGAAGGGTGTGCAGCGGCACCCGACCCTCGCGGTACCACTCGGTGCGGGACATCTCGGCGCCACCGAGGCGACCGGAGCACTGGACCCGGATGCCGAGAGCACCCGCCTTCTGGGCGTTCTGCACCGCACGCTTCATGGCCCGACGGAAGGCGACGCGGCCGGCGAGCTGATCGGCGACACCCTGGGCGATGAGGGCGGCGTCGAGCTCTGGCTGCTTGATCTCCTGGATGTTCAGCTGCACCTTGTTGTTGCCGCTGATCTTGGTGAGTCCGTTGCGCAGGCGATCGGCCTCGGCGCCGCGGCGGCCGATGACGATGCCGGGACGGGCGGTGTGGACATCGATACGAAGACGATCACGGGTGCGCTCGACCTCGACGCGGCTGATGGCGGCGTGGGGGAGCTGGGTCATGATGTAGTCGCGGATCTGCCAGTCCTGGATGACATTGGCGGCGTACTCGCCCCGATCAGCGAACCAGCGCGACTTCCAGTCGGTGGTCACGCCGAGGCGGAACCCGTACGGGTTGACCTTCTGGCCCATCAGTCGTCCTTCCCTTCGGCGTCGTCGCCTTCGGTGGCATCGCCATCGTTGACAGCTGCGGTGTCGACGGCTTCGTCGGCCTCGACCACATCGACCTCCTCGACCTCATCGGTCTCGACCGCTGTGGTCTCGGCGACCTCGTGATCGTGATCATGGTCGTGATCGTGATCGTGATCATGGTCGTGGTCGTGGTCGTGCTCAGCGGCCTTCTCGGCCTTGACCGAACGGCTGCGAGCCACCCGCTCGCGGCGGGCCTCGGCGGCGGCACGGCCACCGCTGACGCGGCCGCTGGCGGCCTCACGCTCGCGGATCCTGAGCAGTTCCTCGGCGGAGTAGCGGCTCACGATGACGGTGATGTGGCAGGTGCGCTTGCGGATGCGAGCGGCGCTGCCCCGGGCCCGGGGACGGAACCGCTTGAGGGTCGGGCCCTCATCGGCGAAGCAGGCCGAGACGTAGAGCTCGTCGGCCGGGATGGAGTTGTTGTGCTCGGCGTTGGCGATGGCCGACTCGAGCGCCTTGAGGATGGTGCGAGCGATGTCCCGCTCGGAGAACTCGAGCACCTCGAGGGCTCGGGCCACCGGCAGGCCGCGGATGAGGTCGAGGACCTCGCGGGCCTTGTACGCCGACGAGCGGACGTACTTGACCTCGCAGCGCACACCAGGGCGCTCGTTGGTCTTCACTCCGAAAGCCATCAGCGACGACCCTTCTTCTCTTGGCCGGCGTGGAACTTGAAGGTGCGCGTGGGGGCGAACTCTCCGAGCTTGTGTCCGACCATGGACTCGGTCACGTAGACCGGCACATGCTTGCGACCATCGTGGACGGCGATGGTGTGGCCGACCATCTCGGGGATGATCGTGGAACGACGCGACCAGGTCTTGATGACCTTCTTCTCGTTGTTCTCGTTGAGGACGTCGACCTTCTTGAGAAGATGATCGTCGACGAACGGACCCTTCTTGAGGCTGCGAGGCATCGGTGACGTCTCCTAGCGCCGTGAGCCGCGGGTGCGGCGACGACGGACGATGAGCTGCTGACTGGGCTTGTTCTTGTCGCGGGTGCGACCTTCGGGCTTGCCCCAGGGCGAGACCGGGTGACGACCACCGGAGGTCTTGCCCTCGCCACCGCCATGGGGATGGTCGACGGGGTTCATGGCCACACCGCGGGTCTGGGGGCGGACGCCCTTCCAGCGGTTGCGGCCGGCCTTGCCGATCTTGATGAGCTCGTGCTCGGAGTTGCCGACCTCGCCGACGGTGGCGCGGCAGTCGATCGGGACACGACGCATCTCGGTGGAGGGCAGACGCAGGGTGGCGAAATCGCCCTCCTTGGCCACCACCTGGATGCTCATGCCGGCGCTGCGGGCCATCTTGCCGCCACCACCGGGCTTGAGCTCCACGTTGTGCACCACGGTGCCCACGGGGATGTAGCGCAGCGGAAGGGCGTTGCCGGGACGGATGTCCGAGCCCTGGCCGCTCTGGAGGATGTCGCCGACGCCGACGCCCTTGGGGGCGAGGATGTAGCTCTTCTCACCGTCGTGGTAGTGGAGCAGGGCGATGCGGCAGGTGCGGTTCGGGTCGTACTCGATGGCCGCCACGGTGGCCGGCACGCCGTCCTTGACGCGCCGGAAGTCGACGATGCGGTAGCGCTGCTTGTGACCGCCGCCCTTGTGACGGGCGGTCTTGCGACCGTAGGAGTTGCGACCGCCGGTCTTGGGCTTCGGCACGACGAGCGTGCGCTCGGGCGTGGTCTTGGTGATCTCGGCGAAGTCGGAGACGGTCTGGAACCGACGACCGGCGCTGGTGGGCTTGCGTTTGCGGAGAGCCATGGTTCTATGCCTCGAACAGTTCGATGCGGTCGCCGGCGGCGAGGGTCACGAAGGCACGCTTGGTGTCGGGGCGCGACCCGAAGGTGCCGGTGCGACGGTTGCGCTTGCGCTTCCCGTTGCGATTGAGGGTGTTCACCTTGAGGACCTTCACGTCGAAGATCGACTCGATGGCGTCGTGGATCTCCGGCTTGGAGGCGTCGGGATGCACCACGAAGGTGTAGACGTTGGCCTCCAGCAGGCCGTAGCTCTTCTCGCTCACGACGGGGCGGATGATGATGTCGCGGGGGTTCTTCACTGTGCTGCCTCCGCTGTGGGCACGGTGTTGCGGGTGAACACGACATAGTCGCTCACGAGGATGTCGTAGGTGTTGAGTTCCGCCGCCTCGAGCACATGCACCGAGGGGATGTTGCGGAAGCTCTTCCAGGCCTCGACGTCATCGCGGGTGAGCACCACGAGCGCACGACCCTCGACGCCGAGGGCCTTGAGCGCAGCGACGGCACCCCTGGTGGAGGGCACATCGAAGCTCCACTCGTCGACGACGATGACATGGCCCTCGGAGGCCCGATCGCTCAGCGCCGAACGGAGGGCGAGCTTGATCATCTTCTTCGGGGTGCGCTGGGCGTAGCTGCGGGGCTTCGGCCCGAGGGCGATACCACCACCGACCCAGTTCGGAGCCCGGGTCGAACCCTGACGGGCCCGGCCGGTGCCCTTCTGCTTCCACGGCTTGCGACCGCCGCCGGAGACCTCGGCGCGGGTCTTGGTGCTCTGGGTGCCGGCCCGACGGGCGGCGAGCTGGGCGGTGACGACCTGATGCATCACCGGCACGTTCGGCTCGATGCCGAAGGTGGCGGCGTCGAGGTCGAGCGACCCGGCGTCAGCCCCGCTGGGGGTCTTCATGGTGATCGTGGTCATCATGCACCTGCCTTGGTTCCGGCCTTGACAGCGGTCCGGATGACGACGATGCCGCCCTTCGGACCCGGCACGGCGCCGCGGATGAGGACGAGGTTCTTCTCGGCATCGGTGGCCACGACCCGGAGGTTCAGGGTGGTGACCTTCTCGGCGCCCATGCGGCCCGCCATGCGCTGGCCCTTGAACACACGGCCCGGGGTGGCGCAGGCGCCGACCGAGCCGGGGGCGCGGTGCACGCGATGGGCACCGTGCGAGGCCCGCTGGCCGCCGAAGTTGTGACGCTTCATGGTGCCGGCGAAGCCCTTGCCCTTGGAGATGGCGGTCACGTCGACCAGTTCGCCCTCGGCGAGGGTGTCGACGGTGATCTCCTGGCCGACCTCGTAGCCGTCGACGTCGTCGAGACGGAGCTCGAGTACGCGGACACCGGCGGCGACGCCGGCCTTCTCGAAGTGGCCCCGATCGGGACTGTTGAGCTTGCGGGCGTCCTTCTGGCCGAAGGTGACCTGCAGCGCGTTGTAGCCATCGCGCTCCCGGGTCTTCACCTGCACGATGCGCAGGGGATCCACACGGAGCACGGTGACGGGGACGACTCGGTTCTGGTCGTCCCAGACCTGTGTCATGCCGACCTTCTCGCCGACAATCGCTTTGTTGGCCATGATGGCAACGTTCTTTCTGTTGTGTATTTGCGTCGTCTCGCCCCTGTGGAAGCGGGCCCTTCACGTGAACGCTCGGCACGGGTGAACCCGGCCGAGCGCCATTCGGTTGTGCTGCGGGGTATCCACCGGGGCGGACCGTCGCAGACGTCGGTTCGATCGACGAAGAGGTGCGTCCGTGGACCGATCCGAGGATCAGCCGTCACGCACAGGGGTCAGACCCTAGCGATGGAGTCCCGCTGGGTCCAAATCCCGCCGCTGGAGCCCCTCTGGAGCCCCCGAGCCCCGGCGGACCGGCCGGAGGGGCCGGAGGGGCCGATCCCGACCGGCTCCATGGGACATCCGGTCCGATCCCGGCTAGAGGCCCATCCGCAGGGTGACTCCGTGATCCCGACCGGCGGTGTAGCCGCCGTCGACGGCGATGGTCTGGCCGGAGACGAACGAGGCGTCCCGGGAGGCCAGGAAGGCGGCCACCGAGGCGATCTCCTCCGGGCGGCCCAACCGGCGCAGCTTGTGCTCCTCGCGGATCTCCCCCAGCATCTCGTCGTACTCGGGGTCGCCGAGGGACCGCAGCATGGGGGTGTCGATGAATCCGGGGCAGATGGAGTTCACCCTGATCCCCTGCCGGCCGTAGTCGATGGCCATGTTCCTGGTGAGCAGGTTCACCCCGCCCTTGGAGGCGTTGTAGGAGCTGCCCCCGGCCGTGCCCTCGAGGCCCTCCACGCTGGCCACGGTGATGACCGAGCCCCGCTCGTCGTCCACACGGTCCTGGGTGAGCATCTGGGCGATGACGTGCTTGCAGGTGAGGAAGGTGCCGGTGAGGTTGACCCCGATCACCTGCTCCCAGCTGGTCCCGTCGACCAGATGCACCGGTCCCCCGCCGGCCACCCCGGCGAAGGTGCACACGGCGTCGATGCGTCCGCTGAGGGCGGCGCCGGCGGTGACCCAGGCGGCCACGGCCGCCTCATCGGTGACATCGAGGGTGGTGAACAGCGTGGGCTCGGCCACCCCGACCGGGGGCTGGAGGTCGCCACCGACGACTCGCGCCCCCTCGGCCAGGAAACGCTCGACCGTGGCGGCACCGAGTCCGCTCGATGACCCCGTGACCAGTACGACTCTGCCGTCGAAACGACCCATGATCCCCCCTCGGAACGGCACCTCGTCGATGTGGACGAGGCGATGTGTCCGGCATTCTTGCCGACTTCGGTCGGCTTCGGAAAGGCCGGGGCGGGAACGACGAAGGCCCCCGACCGGAGCCGGGGGCCTTCATGCGAACTGCGGAACCTGCGGACGACGGGATCAGACCTGCTGGATCTTGATCTCGATGTCCACACCGGCCGGGAGATCGAGTCGCTGGAGCGAGTCGACGGTCTTCGGGGTGGGCTCCACGATGTCGAGGAGACGCTTGTGGATGCGCATCTCGAAGTGCTCGCGGGAATCCTTGTCCTTGTGCGGCGACCGGATCACGGTGAAGCGGTGCTTCTCCGTGGGGAGCGGCACCGGACCGCGCACGCCGGCACCGGTGCGGACGACGGTCTCCACGATCTTCTTCGTTGACTGATCGACGATCTCGTGGTCGTACGCCTTCAGGCGGATTCGGATCTTCTGCTTGTCTGCCATGGTCTGCCGATCTGCTTACTTGAGGATCTTGGTGACGCGGCCGGCGCCCACGGTACGACCACCCTCACGGATGGCGAAACGAAGGCCCTCCTCCATCGCGATCGGATGGATGAGCTCCACAGTCATCTCGGTGTTGTCACCCGGGATGCACATCTCGGTGCCCTCCGGAAGCGAGATCTGACCGGTCACGTCAGTGGTACGGAAATAGAACTGCGGGCGATAGTTCGTGAAGAACGGCTTATGACGACCGCCCTCCTCCTTGGTCAGCACATAGGTCTGCGCCTCGAAGTTCGTGTGCGGCGTGATCGAACCCGGCTTGGCCAGCACCTGACCACGCTCGACCTCCTCCTTCTTCGTGCCACGAAGAAGCGCACCGATGTTGTCGCCCGCACGACCCTCATCGAGCAGCTTGCGGAACATCTCCACACCCGTACAGGTCGTCTTCTGCGTCGGACGGATACCCACGATCTCGATCTCATCACCGGTGTGCACGATGCCCTGCTCCACACGACCGGTCACGACCGTGCCACGACCCGTGATCGTGAACACATCCTCGATCGGCATCAGGAACGGCTTGTCAGTGTCACGCTCCGGCTGCGGGATGTACGCATCCACCGCCGCCATCAGCTCCAGGATCTGCGCCGTGGCCGTCGCATCACCCTCCAACGCCTTCAACGCCGAGACCTTCACCACCGGAACATCATCACCGGGGAACTCGTACTCGTTCAGCAGCTCACGAACCTCGAGCTCCACCAGATCCAGCAGCTCCTCATCATCGACCATGTCGACCTTGTTCAGAGCCACCACGATCGCCGGCACACCCACCTGACGAGCCAGAAGCACATGCTCACGGGTCTGCGGCATCGGACCATCAGCCGCCGAGACCACCAGGATCGCACCATCGACCTGCGCCGCACCGGTGATCATGTTCTTGATGTAATCAGCGTGACCCGGCATATCCACATGCGCGTAATGACGACCCTCGGTCTCATACTCCACATGCGAGATGTTGATCGTGATACCACGCTCACGCTCCTCAGGAGCCTTATCGATGTTCGCGAACTCCGTGAACGAATTGTTCGACGGATCAGCATCCGCCAACACCTTCGTGATCGCAGCAGTCAACGTGGTCTTGCCATGATCGATATGACCCATCGTGCCCACATTCGCATGCGGCTTGGTCCGCTCAAACTTCTCACGCGCCATTGCGTTGAATCTCCTGAGGTTGTGTCCGTCCGGACAGGTTGGTTGGAAAGTTGCGATTCGGTGGTGCAGCGACGGTGAGGACCGTGCTTGGTACTGCGTACGGCGGGCTTGGTACTGCGTACGGCGGGCCGGAGCCCCTGATCATTCCCCGCGGACGCGGGCGACGATCTCCTCCTGAGCGGATGCGGGCATCTGCTGATAGGAGTCGAACTGCATCGTGTAGGTCGCACGGCCCTGGCTGCGCGAACGAAGGTCGGTAGCGTAACCGAACATCTCCGACAGCGGTACTTGAGCCCGGATGATCTGGGAGTTGCCCCGCTGCTCCATGCCGCCGAGCTTGCCGCGACGGCTGGAGAGGTCACCCATGACATCGCCCATGTACTCGTCGGGGGTGGAGACCTCGACGTTCATGATGGGCTCGAGCAGGCAGGGCTTGGCCTTGCGGGCGGCCTCCTTGAAGGCCATGGTGCCGGCGATCTTGAAGGCCATCTCCGAGGAGTCCACGTCGTGGTACTTGCCGTCGGTGAGGATGGCCCGCACGTCCACGGTGGGGAAACCGGCGAGCACGCCCGAGGCCAGCGCCGACTGGATGCCGGCATCGACCGAGGGGATGTACTCACGGGGGATGCGACCACCGGTGATCTGGTCGACGAACTCGTAGCCGCCGCCGGGACCGGTGTTCTCGAGGGTGATGGTGACCTCGGCGTACTGACCCGAACCACCGGTCTGCTTCTTGTGGGTGTAGGTGCAGTTCTCGACCGGCTTGGTGATGGTCTCGCGATAGGCCACCTGCGGCTTGCCGACGGTGGCGTCGACCTTGAACTCGCGCAGCATGCGGTCGACGAGCACCTCGAGATGGAGCTCACCCATGCCCGAGATGACGGTCTGGGCGGTGTCCTCGTCGGTGCGGACCTGGAAGGTGGGGTCCTCCTCGGCGAGGGCGAAGAGCGCCTTGGACATCTTGTCCTGATCGGCCTTGGTCTTCGGCTCCACGGCGACATGGATCACCGGTTCGGGGAAGACGAGCTCCTCCAGCACGATCGGGTTGGCCGGATCGCAGAGGGTGTCGCCGGTCTTGGTGTTCTTGAACCCGATGCCGGCCACGATGTCGCCGGCGAAGACCTGATCGAGATCCTGGCGATCGTTGGCGTGCATCTCGAGGAGACGGCCGATGCGCTCCTTGGACTGGGTGCGGGCGTTGAGCACCTGGGCGCCCTTCTCGAGATTGCCCGAGTAGACCCGGAAGTAGGTGAGCTTGCCGACATGCGGGTCGGTCATGATCTTGAACGCCAGCGCGGCGAACGGGGCGTTGTCGGCGGCCTCACGGGTGAGCTCGGTGTCGCCCTTGAGGTTGTTGCCCTCGACCGGCGGGAGGTCGAGCGGCGAGGGGAGGTACCAGACCACGGCGTCGAGCAGCGGCTGCACGCCCTTGTTCTTGAAGGCGGTGCCGTTGAGCACGGGCACGATCTCGCCGGCGATGGTGGCCCGGCGGATGGCGGCGCGCAGCTGGTCGACGGAGACCTCATCGCCGTTGAGGTAGATCTCCATGAGCTCCTCATCGGCGGTGGCCACGGTCTCGAGCAGCTCGTTGCGGTACTCGGCGGCCTTGTCGGCGAGGTCCGCAGGGATCTCGCGGACCTCCCACTTGGCGCCCAGTTCCTCGTTCAGCCACACCAGGGCCTGCATGGTGACGAGATCGACGACACCGGCGTAGTCACCCTCGTAGCCGATGGGCAGCTGCAGCACGGCGGTGTTGGCCTCGAGACGGTCCTTGATGGAGGCCAGCGCGTCGTAGAAGTTGGCCCCGAGACGATCCATCTTGTTCACGAAGCAGATGCGCGGCACGTTGTACTTGTTGGCCTGACGCCACACGGTCTCGGTCTGGGGCTCGACACCGGCGACCCCGTCGAACACGGCGACGGCGCCGTCGAGCACGCGCAGTGAGCGCTCCACCTCGACGGTGAAGTCCACGTGACCGGGCGTGTCGATGATGTTGATCCGGTGGTTCTCCCAGAAACAGGTGGTGGCCGCCGAGGTGATGGTGATGCCGCGCTCCTGCTCCTGGACCATCCAGTCCATGGTGGCGCCGCCCTCATGGACCTCACCGATCTTGTAGTTCTTGCCCGTGTAGTAGAGGATCCGCTCGGTCGTGGTGGTCTTGCCGGCATCGATGTGGGCCATGATGCCGATGTTGCGGGTCATCTCGAGCGAAGTTTGGCGAGCAGCCATCGTCTCAGTCCTGTCAGTGTGGGGATCGGGGGGTTCGTGGTGGTGGTTGCAGCGGGGGACGGTCGCGGCGACGCCCCGCCGGTGGGCGGGGCGTCCGAGAGATCCAGCGCCCCGCTGGTATCACCAGCGGTAGTGGGCGAAGGCCTTGTTCGATTCAGCCATCTTGTAGAGGTCCTCACGGCGCTTCACCGAGGCACCGACGCCGTTGGCGGCGTCCATGAGTTCATTGGCGAGGCGCTCGGCCATGGTGCGCTCACGGCGCTGACGCGAGTAGCCGACGATCCAGCGGATGGCGAGCGTGTTGGCCCGACGGGGACGGACCTCGACCGGCACCTGGTAGGTGGCGCCACCAACACGGCGGCTGCGCACCTCGAGCTGGGGCTTGACGGCATCGACGGCCCGCTTGAGCACCGAGATGGCGTCGTCGCCGGTCTTGGCGGCGATCATCTCGAGGGCGTCGTAGACGATGCGCTCGGCGGTGGAGCGCTTGCCGCGCTGCAGGACCTTGTTGACGAACTGGGTGACGAGGACCGACCGGTAGATCGGATCCGGCATGAGTTCGCGACGCGGGGCGGGACCCTTCCGAGGCACGTCAGCTCTCCTTCTTGGCGCCGTAGCGGCTACGGGCCTGCTTGCGGTCGCGGACGCCCGAGGTGTCGAGGGTGCCGCGGATGATCTTGTAGCGAACGCCGGGGAGGTCCTTCACACGGCCACCGCGCACCAGCACGATGGAGTGCTCCTGGAGGTTGTGGCCCTCGCCGGGGATGTAGGCGGTGACCTCCATGCCGCTCGAGAGACGGACACGAGCCACCTTGCGCAGGGCCGAGTTCGGCTTCTTGGGGGTGGTGGTGTACACGCGCGTGCACACGCCCCGACGCTGCGGGGCGCCCTTCAGGGCGGGGGTCTTGCCCTTGGCGGGCTTTGACTGGCGACCCTTTCGGACCAACTGCTGGATGGTGGGCACGGCGGACCTTTCTGGGGTCTTTCTGGCGTTCAGAACATGAGCGAGGGGCGGAGACGCCCTCGGACAGAAGGGGAATGCTAGGGGGACCGCTGCGGGGCGGGCAAACCTGCCGCCCGGGCCCCGGGGGCCCGGGCCGCAGCGGGACTACTCGGCGCCCTCGGCCCGGGGCAGGTCGATGACCTCGGCGTCGGGTTCCTCGTCGGAGCCCTCGGCCAGATCGCCGGTGCCGGCGACCATGTCACCGGCCATGCGCTCGGCGAGCATGGCGGCCAGGTCGTCGGTCTCCTCCTCGCCCGAGGAGTAGAACTCCATGGGGGCGTAGTCGGGAGCGGCGGTGGTGATGTCCTTGTAGGAGGACATGCCGGTGCCGGCCGGGATGAGCTTGCCGATGATGATGTTCTCCTTGAGACCGAGCAGGGAGTCGCTGCGCGACTCGATGGCGGCCTCGGTGAGCACCCGGGTGGTCTCCTGGAACGACGCCGCCGAGAGCCAGGAATCGGTGGCCAGCGACGCCTTGGTGATGCCCATGATCTCCGGACGGCCCTCGGCGGGCTTGCGACCCTCCATGACCAGTGCCCGGTTGACGTCGCGGTACACCTTGGAGTCGACGCGCTCGCCGGGGAGGAAGTCCGAGTCGCCCGGGTCCTGGACGGCGACCTTGCGGGTCATCTGCCGGACGATCAGCTCGATGTGCTTGTCGTGGATCGGCACGCCCTGGTCCCGGTACACCTTCTGCACCTCCTGGACCAGGTACTGCTGGGTCTCCTGCACACCCTTGATCTCGATGAGCTCCTTGGGATCGCGGGGACCGTCGACGATGGGATCGCCGGCGTTGATCTGCTGTCCCTCGATGACCTCGAGACGGGCCAGACCGGGCACGGTGTAGCTCTCCTCGGTGCCGTCGTCGGCGACCACGGTGATGACGCGGCCCTTGCCCTCATCCTCGGCGATGCGCACGACACCGGTGAGGCGGGACAGGGTGGCCTTGCCCTTCGGGGTGCGGGCCTCGAAGAGCTCGACCACGCGGGGAAGACCACCGGCGATGTCGGCGCCGGCGATGCCACCGGTGTGGAAGGTCCGCATGGTGAGCTGGGTGCCGGGCTCGCCGATGGACTGAGCGGCGATGACACCGACCGCCTCGCCCTGCTCGATGAGCTTGCCGGTGGCCAGCGAGAGGCCGTAGCTGGCCGCCGAGACGCCGAGATCGGAGTCATCGGTGAGCGGCGAGAGCACCCGGACCCGGGTGATCGCTGCGTCGTCGCGCAGTGCGGCCATCTCGGTCTCACCGATCACGGTGCCCCGGGCGTACACGGTGCCATCCGACAGGGTGACGTCATCGGCGAGGGTGCGGCTGAACAGCCGGACCTCGAGCCAGGAGCGCTTGCCGGGACGATCGGGTTCGATGTCCTCGATCCAGATGCCGCGCACGGCGTTGCCGCTGGCGAAGGGATCCTCATCGTTGATGATGAGCTCCTGGGCCACGTCGACGAGGCGCCGGGTGAGGTACCCGGAGTCCGCGGTGCGCAGCGCCGTGTCGACCAGGCCCTTGCGGGCGCCCGGCGTGGCGATGAAGTACTCCAACATCGTGAGACCTTCACGGAAGTTGGACTTGATCGGCCGAGGGATCATGTCGCCGCGGGGGTTGGCCACCAGACCGCGCATTCCGGCGATCTGACGGACCTGCATCATGTTGCCGCGAGCACCGGAGCCCACCATCATCTCGATGGGGTTGAACTGCTCGGCCTTGAGGGTGCGCTCCATCTCGACGCGCACCTCGTCGGTGGCCGTGGTCCAGATCTCGACCTCCTTCTGGCGCCGCTCACCATCGGTGATGATGCCGCGTCGGAACTGGGTCTCGACCTTGTCGGCCTCCTTCTCGTGCCGCTCCAGGATCTCCTGCTTGGCCGCCGGGGTCTTGACGTCCTCGATGGAGATGGTCAGACCGGACCGGGTGGCGTAGCGGTAGCAGAGGTCCTTGATGGCATCGAGGCTGCCGGCGACCACGGCCTTGTCGTAGTTGTGGGCGAGTTCATCGACGATGCGGCCCATGACCTTCTTGTCGATGCGCACGTTCTGGAACTCGAAGCCCTCCGGCAGTGCCGTGTTGAAGAACACGCGGCCGGCGGTGGTGCGGCGGTAGACGGGGCGACCGTTCTCCTCGCCGGTGATGTGCTCCGGTCGGCGGTACTCGATGAGCGCATGCAGCGCGATGTCGCCGCGCTCATAGGCCTGCTCGACCTCGTCGAGGGCACGGAAGGCCCGGCCCTCACCCGGAGCGCCCTCCACGGACTCGGTCAGGTAGTAGGCCCCGATGATGAGGTCCTGGGTGGGCGTGACGAGCGGACGACCGTCGGCCGGCGACAGGATGTTGTTGGCCGACAGCATCAGCACGCGGGCCTCGGCCTGGGCCTCGGCCGACAGCGGCAG
>JAGWYK010000033.1 GCA_018969405.1 Acidobacteriota bacterium | reverse complement strand
CAGAGCGCCCTGCGCCTCGCGTGCAACTTCCCGACCCAGTCGAACATCCCGGTCGGCAACACGATCAGCGACTTCACCAATGCCATCTGGCACAACGGTGCGGCTCGTGCGGTCACCGGCATCGCCTTCGAGGGTCCGCAGGGTTCCACACTCATCTACTCGCCGAATGCCCATTTCACCCAGGATGACGTCAACCACATCATCTCGGGCACCATCGGCGGCGCTCCCATCTCCGCCTATTCCAATGTCAAGATCGTCCAGAACGGTGCGCTCGCAGTTCTCAACCTTCCCGCCACCACCTTCGGCGTGAACGGCAAGACCGGGCCGGCGATTCCATTCGGGGGGAATGGCCAATCCAGTCCTCTCGAGGCCAAGCTGGAGAACTCCGACATCCGCGCCGGTATCGGTGCGGTGACGGTGCCCAACTCCTCGGCCTCGGTCACCGGTGTGACCATCACCAAGCCGAACACGGGGAACGCCACCTCCACCAAGACCGCTCCGGCGTGGAACGCAGGTGACATTGGCAAGGAGATCGTGAGCACCAAGCTCACCGGTGGACGCGGCTTCATCGTCTCGGTGAGCAGCGGTACCGCCACTCTGAGCACCACCGCCACGGCCACCGCCACGGCTCAGACGGTCACGGTGAACACCCTCGGCATGGTCATCTCGCCCACTCTCGGCTTCGCCGCCACTGACGTCGGCCGATCGATCACCGGCACCGGCCTCGCCACTGGCGCCAAGGTGATCAACACCGGCACGGTGGCCAGTGGTCTGTCCCGTCTGATCACCGGTGCTGGCAACCCCGCCAACGGCACCGACGATCTGGTGGGTTACACCTTCGCCCAGGTCTCCGGCGCGGTCACCCAGACCTCGGCGATTCTGTGTGACGGAGCTCAGACCTGCGACGTCGACAACAATCCCGCCACGGATCGCGTGGTCGCCAATCCGAACTCGATCAGCGTCGGCGCTGACGAGATCGTGTCCACCACCCGAACCATCAGCCTGAGTTCGGGCAGTGGTTTCACCATCGACGCGGCCAACGGGAAGATCAGTGGCCCGGCCAACTCGTTCCGTGCCTCCGACCTCGGTCTGCCCGTGGGCGGCTGTGGGGTCAACATCTTCGCCGACGGCAGCAACGACAAGGCCAATCCGCCATCGGTCGGTCAGAACTACATCTCGAACGTTTCGCCGAACGGCTCGACGATCACTCTTGCGGGCGGGGTCTTCCCCACCACGTACTGCACGTACAATCCGGCCAACACTCCCCAGCAGAATGCCGCCGCCGCTGCGGGGTTGAACGCCGCTGGCATCAACGTCTACATCGGCCTGCCCTCGTCCTCGGCCCCGGCTGACGGCGATGTCATGTCGATGGTGTCCAGCACGCTCAACCTGAGCCCGGCGCTGGTCTCCGGTTCGGACGCCTGCAACAAGAACACCTATGAGGGAACCACCATCATGGGCCAGTGGTACAACCCGTCCAAGATCGGTGTCTCGCTCACCAACGGTGATTCGAACCAGCAGTCGGCTTCGATCGCCTTCACCGGGCCTCTGGGCATCAGCATCGGGGCGATCGCAGCTCCGTCGCAGACCATCGGCGCCATCAAGTACCCGACCGCCGTGGTGAGCTTCTGGGCCTTCGTGACCGTGCGCACCCAGGCTGAGACCATCGGTGGCAAGACCTTCGGCGCCAACACGACGAAGATCAGCCTCCCGTGGGTCCCGACCTCGCTGGCCATGTGCGCCCCGGGCAACGGTGTCACCACCGGCATCTCCTCGGAGTACCTGTTCGGCGGCACCTCGCTCGGCACCCAGTCGGTGCCGACCGGCACCGGTCGTCCCTCGACCGCCCTCCGTGGGCTTCGTGCGGGCATCACCGGCGGTGACGTCGCCTACCAGGCGCAGCTCGCCAACGACAGCGTCAACACCTTCGTCGGTTCCGGCAAGTTCACTGCCGCCGGTGCCCTCGGTCAGGGTGTCCTCGCCAAGATGGCCCTCAGCAACTAGGTCATCGCAGCACTCCGGTCCTCCTTGGAGGTCCGACGATGGGGGGACGGGCTTCGGCCCGTCCCCCTCTCGCGTCCGGCCCCGATGCGCCATGGTCGCCGGACGCAGGCGGCGGCCAGCGACCGGTGCAGTACCGTGTCGCACTCCGCCCGAGTAGCTCAGTTGGCCAGAGCACCTGTCTTGTAAACAGGGGGTCGAGGGTTCGAATCCCTCTTCGGGCTCCACCGCTCCCGTGAGACTGCAGGAGGTTCGATCCGTCACGCTACGGGAACAGGACCTGCCGAGGCTTGGGCAGGCCTTGGGCGAAGTTGGGCAGGCCGCAGGCAGGGCCCAGAAGGGTCATCTCCATTGGCTATGTTGGGGGTCCGACTTGGTGGCTCACACGAAGGTGTCGACCAGATGCATTCCCTCGACCACGAACTCTCCATCAACGCCTCGCCCCAGAGGGTGTACCGGGCGCTGACCACACCCGACGGACTTCGCGGCTGGTTCTCCACCGGATCGGAAGGTTCCGGTGCGCCGGGTACGAACTGGGACATGGCGTTCGCAGGCTCGTCCACTCGTTTCATCTGGGAGATCACGACGTCGACGCCCGACACGACCGTGGCGTGGCGCTGCCTCGAAGGCCCCGGTGATTCGCCCGGGACCTCGGTGACCTTCGACCTCGACCAGCGCAACGGCGGGACCCTGTTGAGGTTCAGCCATTCGGGCTGGCCGCACACCGAAGGGAACTTCGTGAGGTGCAACACCCTGTGGGGCGGACTCCTCCACCGCCTCGCTGACTTCGCCGAGACCGATCGGCCATCCCCGCTCTACAACTGAAAGACAGAACGGAGCTGTCGAGATGCCCCAACAGTTGCTGCCCGAGTTCGTCGAGGCCCTGGAGCAGGCCGGAATGCTCGTCCGAGTGACGACACCGACACGCGTGGACGAGTTGCCCAGAGTCATGGAGGAGCACCCGACCACGGCCGTGCTCGTCGAGAAGGTGATCGGATGTGACTTCCAGTTCCTCGCGAACGCCTACTCGAACCAGGACCAGTATGCGTGGGCGATGGGCTGCACCAAGGCCGAGACTGGACTGAAGATGGTGGAGGCCTCTCAGGGCCGCATCCCGACCGTCCTCGTGGAGACTGCACCCTGCAAGGACGTCATCTACACCGGCGACGACGTCGACATGACGATCCTGCCGATGTTCCTTCACCACGAACGGGACGGACAGTCCTACACCGATGACAATCTCGTGATCACCAAGGACCCTGAGACGGGAGTGCCGGACTGGGGGTTCTATCGCTCGATGTACCGGTCGATGAACGAGCGTGCGTTCGACATGACCTGCACTTCGCACCGTGCTCGGATCAACGCTCAGAAAGCGGCCGACATGGGCCAGGATCTTGAGGCCGCGATCGTGATCGGGGCCCCGATCGTCGACAAGCTCGCCGCGCTGAAGGGATTCCCACCTGATGTCGACGACTTCGAGGTGCTCGGGAGCTTCTACGGCGAAGCCGCGAAGATGGTGCGCTGCGAGACCATAGACATCGAGGTCCCGGCGAATGCCGAGATCGTGATCGAGTGCAAGATCAAGGCGACCGAGGGCTGGGTGCACGACGAGGCACCATTCGGGGAGTTCTCGGGGATGTACGGTGGCGGCCTCAAGAGGAACGTCAGAGCCGTCGTCACCGCCATCACGCACCGCAGGAATCCGATCTTCCAGTACGCCACGATCGGCTGCCACCACCCGTGGTACACGGACAACATGCTGCAGCTCCCGGCGATGGAGGCCGACCTCTTCGGGGCGCTGAAGAACGCAGCGATCGACGTGCTCGAGGTCCGGGCCGATCCCGGCGGCCTCTCGAACATCGCCTACGCGAAGATCAACAAGCAGGGGGCGGGGGACGGGATCCAGGCACTGTCCGTCATGCTCGGGTCATCGAAGATGGCGATCCCGAAGCTCGCCTACGTGTTCGACTCCGACGTCGACATCTGGGACGACAACCAGATCAAATGGTCATTGGCTTTCCGGTACGACCCGGTTCGCGACACCGTGATCCTGCCCCGCATGAACACGATGACTGTCGACCCGATGATCGGCAAGGATGACCCGCCGGCGACGATCTCGAAGGTCGGCTTCGACTGCACGATCCCGTGGGGCGACCAGTGGACCCAGTCCGATTTCCAGCGGTCGGCCGCCTATGAGCTCGGCGCACCTGAAGGTGAGGTCATCACACTGACCGAGGAGCAGATCACAGCCCAGATGGAGCAGTTCATCACGGAGTCGCCGCGATCGTGGAAGGACATCCTCGAGCACTTCCGCGGGCAGGATTACCGGCCGGTCTACAGGGCATTCGGAACGTTGCGTCCTCGGCTGGGACGCGTGCTGGAACCGCCGTTCTACCCGTATGCGTTCAAGGCGGACGAGGGCGACTCCGACTTCATCGGCGAGGACCAGACATCTTCGACCTCCACTGTGGCGAAGAGTGATCGGATGCACCATGAGTCCTGAGCCAGCCAGCCAGACACGCAGCAGCCAACGGCCCCGGATGGTGGTCGCAATCACTGGTGCATCCGGCACGTTGTTCGGCGTCGAGATGCTGAACGCACTCCGCCGACTGGACGTCGAGAGTCACCTCGTCGTCTCCAAGGCCGGTTCGATGACCCGTGCCTACGAGACGGATCTCTCTGCGGAGGATCTTCGGGACCTGGCCGACCACAGCTACGCCTACACCGACATCGCGGCACCGATCGCCAGCGGCTCGTTTCGGACCATGGGCATGGTGGTCGTGCCGTGCTCGGTGAGAACCATGAGCGATATCGCTCACGGCACAACCAGCTGCCTCACTTCACGCGCCGCCGACGTGATGCTGAAGGAGCGACGCCGCCTGGTGCTGATGGTCCGGGAGACTCCGCTTCACACTGGACATCTGCGATCGATGCTGACGTTGTCCGAGATGGGGGCGATCATCGCACCGCCAGTTCCTGCCTTCTACACCCGGCCGGAGACGCTCGACGACCTCGTCCGGCACACCGTGGGACGAGTGCTCGACCTCTTCGACCTCGACACCTCTGACTTCCCTCGATGGGGGGCGGACGTCGACTCGTGGCCGGTCGAAGCGCTGGGCGACCACGAGTTGGCCTGAGGGTCGACTTCAGATGTCCGGTCGCCCGAGTGGGCCCGGGGTCGCCTTGTGGACAGGGGGTCGAGGGTTCGAATCCCTCTTCGGGCTCTCGCAGGGCGCTCCCAGCGGGGCAGGCTCATCGGCGGCGCAGGTCCACCGGCGGTCGACCCGCCCGTCGGTGAGCTACCAGGCCACCACGCCGGCGGCCCGCAGCTGCTCGATCTCATCGGCGCTGAAGCCGAACTCGCCCAGCACCGCGGGCGTGTCCACCCCCGGGTGGGCGTAGGTGCTGCCGATGGTGCCCGGGGTGCGGCTCAGACGGGGCACCGGGGCCAACTGGGGCGGGCCCTCGGGCATCTCGACGAAGGCGCCCCGGGCCACGTTGTGCGGATGCTCGGCGGCCTCGGCGAAGGTGAGCACCGGGGCCACGCACGCATCGGTGCCCTCCAGCAGGTCGACCCACTCGGCGCGGGTGCGGGTGCGGAACACCGCGGCCAGCGCCTCGCGCAGCTCCGGCCAGCGGCTCTCGTCGTACTGATGGGGCAGAGTGGCGGGATCGAGGCCGAGCTTCTCGAGCAGCAGGGCGTAGAACTTGGGCTCGATGGGGGCCACGCTGAGATACCGGCCGTCGGCGGTCTCGTAGACGTTGTAGAACGGCGAACCCCCGTCGAACAGGTTGGTGCCCACCGGTCCGGTGTGCATGCCGGAGCGGGTCATGCCGTAGAACACCTGGTAGAGCGACATCACCCCGTCGACCATGGCGGCGTCGATGACCTGTCCCTCACCCGAGCGCTGGGCCTCGAACAGGGCGCAGACCACGCCGAAGGCCAGATGCAGACCGCCCCCGCCGAAGTCGCCCAGCACCTGCAGCAGCGGCACCGGTGGTTGGCCGGCCACGCCGATGGAGCCAACGGCGCCGGTGAGCGCCTCGTAGTTGAGCGAGTGGCCGGCGGCATGGGCCAGTGGGCCCTCCTGACCCCAGCCGGTGAGCCGGCCGTAGACCAGCTGCGGGTTGCGGGCCAGGAGCTCCTCGGGGCCGATGCCCAGCCGTTCGCAGACCCCGGGCCGGAAGGCCTCCACGAACGCGTCGGCGCCGTCCACCAGCCGCAGCAGGGTGGCGACGCCCTCGGGGGACTTGAGATCGATGCAGATCGACCGGCGGCCCCGGTCGAACTCGCTGGTGCGGCTGGTGGGCCGCTCGGCGGGCACCTCGGCGGGCGGATGCACCCGGATGACCTCGGCGCCCATATCGGCCAGCTTCAGGGTGGCGTACGGCAGGGCGCCCAGCCCGGCCAGTTCGATGATGCGCACACCGGCGAGCGGTCCCATGTGTCCCCCAGGGCTCGACGTTCTCGAAGGTCGGCCGAGACCCTACCCGTGCCCGCAGGGGGCCGAGGGCGCCCCGATCGGGGGAGGGTCCTTGTGTTCGGGTCCCGGGTGGGGGAGCATCGGGGGCGATGGACGCGCCTGCAGACCTCACCGATCGCGACAAGGCCATCCTCGAGTTCGAACGCTCGTGGTGGCATGAGACCACTCCCAAGGAGTCCCTCATCGAGGAGCGCTTCGAGCTGTCGGTCGATCGCTACTACGAGATCCTCGGCGAACTGCTCGAGAACCCCGCCGCCTACGCCCACGATCCGCTCGGCGTGCGCCGCCTGCGTCGTCTGCGCGACCGGCGCCGCCGGGTGCGTCACGAGCAGGCCCAGCGGGTGAACGAACCCCACGGTTCGTGAGACGGCCGGTTCCTGTGCGGGCCCGGTCCTGACATGGCTGCTCCCGCCGACGGCCGCGACCCCCGCCGCGACACCGCTGTGGGTGCGGTGCTGGTCGGCGCCGCCCTGCTCGTCGGGGCGCTGCTGCTGGTGAAGGGCTACAGCGCCGACGGTGGTCTGGTGGCCACCTCGCGGGCCACCGTCACCAGTTCCACCACCATGGCGGCACCCACCACCACGCTGCCGGCACGTCCCGTGGCCGAGATCGCCGTCGCCGTGTACAACGCCACCGGGGGCGGCATGGTGGCCTCGAAGAACCGCGACCTGCTGGCCTCCAGGGGCTTCGAGCAGCTCACCATCGGTGACGCCCCGAACCCGGTGCCCGAGACCCAGATCTTCTACGCCCCCGGGGCCAAGGCCGACGCCCAGCAGGTGGCGGTGGCCCTCGGCAAGGACCCGCAGCTGGTGCAGGCCCTGCCCTCGCCGCCGCCGGCGCCGCTCGGGGCGGCCACCGTGCTGGTGCTGGCCGGTCCCGATCTGGCCTGAGCCCACCCTCGGGCATCCGGGTCCATCTCCGTCGCCGCCGGCGGCCCCGGCTGCTCTACTGGTGGCATGCGCATCCTGGTCGCCCCCGACAAGTGCAAGGGCACGGCCACGGCGCGGCAGCTCACCGATGCACTGGTCTCGACGCTGCGGACCGACGGCCACGAGGTGGTGGGTCTGCCGATGGCCGACGGCGGTGAGGGGTTCCTCGATGTGTTCGGCGGTCCCAATCGCACCACCGTGGTCGACGGACCACTCGGCGACGAGGTCGCCGCCGAGTGGCGACTCGAGCGCGGCACGGCGGTGATCGAGATGGCGCGGGCCGCCGGGTTGTCACTCATCGGCGGGGCCGAGGAGAACGATCCGATCGCGGCCTCGACCTACGGCGTGGGCGAACTGATCTCGGTGGCGGTGGAGTCGGGGGCGCGACGCGTGCTGGTGGGGGTGGGCGGATCGGCCACCACCGACGGCGGTCTCGGCGCGCTGCGGGCCCTGCATCCCCCGCAGCGTCTGCGCGGGGTGGAGCTGATCGTGGCCTGTGATGTGCGCACCACCTTCGTGGACGCCGCCACCGTGTTCGCGCCGCAGAAGGGTGCCACCCGCGCCCAGGTCGAACTGCTGCGCCGACGGCTCGAACGACTGGCCCAGGTGTACCTCGACGAGTCGGGGATCGATGTGCTCGACCTTCCCGGGGCCGGGGCCGCCGGGGGTCTGGCCGGGGGGCTGGCCACCGTCGGCGCCACGCTGGTGGGCGGGTTCGACCTCGTGGCCGATGAGGTGGACCTCGACGAGGCCATCGACGGCGCCGAGCTGGTCATCACCGGCGAGGGCTTCCTCGACGAGGAGTCCTTCGAGGGCAAGGTGGTGGGCGGGGTGGCCGCCCTTGCCGCGGCGGCCGGGGTGCCGTGTCTGGCTGTGGTCGGTGAGATCATCGATCCCGCGCCGCCGCTGCCCGAGGGGCTGCGGGTGGTCTCGATGCAGGAGCGGTTCGGGGTCGAGCGCGCCCTCGGCGATCCCTGCGGTTGCGCGGTCGAGCTGGTGCGGGAGGAACTCAGACGCGACCGATGAACTGCTCGGCGAAGGCCTCGAGCGCACCGGGCAGCGCGGCGGGATCATGGGACAGCGGCGGCACCACGAAGCGGGTGACACCCAGGTCGGCCAGCTGCTTGAGGCTGTCGAGGGTGGGCATGCCGCCGGTGGTGATCTCGATGGCATCGGGATCGCGACCCGCCTCCACCGCGGCGGCGCGAAGCACAGGGATGAGCTCGGGCAGCGTGCGGGGATCGGCCGGGAAGAACCCGTCGCCGAGGCGACCGGCGCGTCGGGCCGCCGGCTTGGAATGCCCACCGACCACGATCGGGATGGTGCCGTTCACCGGCTTGGGGAACGAGTAGACCTCGGCGAAGTTGTTGTGCGAACCGCGATGGGTGGAGGTCTCCTGCTCCCACAGGGCGCGCAGCGCGGCGACGTCGTCGTCGGTGCGGGCGGCGCGGTCGTCCCAGCCCATGCCGAGCGCATCGAACTCCTCGTGCAGCCAGCCCACGCCGATGCCCAGGATGAGTCGCCCACCGGTGAGCAGATCGATGGTGGCGCACTCCTTGGCGAGGATGCCCGGATTGCGCTGGGGCAGGATCAGCACGCCGGTGGCGAGTCGCAGCCGGGTGGTGTGGGCACCGACCCAGGTGAGCCAGGCCAGCGGGTCGGGGATGGGGGCCCGTTCGTCACCGGGCATGCGCCCGTCCTTGCTGTAGGGGTACTCCGAGACGTAGCCCTTGGGCACGATCGGATGCTCGACGGTCCAGACGCTCTCGAACCCGCAGGCCTCGGCGGCCTGTCCGATGATGACGGCGTTCTCGGGCTGCACATAGGCCCCGACGTTGGCGAAGATGATCCCGAAATCCATTGTCACACCCTATGACACAAGATCGACCGACGCAGCCGATCTCAGCGGGGGTGTCTCAGCGGGGGTGCGCCGCCAGGTACTCGGGCACCTCGATGAGCGGCGGTCGTTCCCGGTAGGTGATCTCGATGGGGACGAGATCCGGCGGGTTGAGCAGCGCATGGTCGGCGGCAAGCCCGGGGGCGAGCCGACGCAGGGCGGCCTGCATCACCTGGGCGGCCATGGGGGAGAGCTCGTGCAGCGGTCGATTGCGGTGCACCCGGCGGCCGAGATCCACCTGGGCGATGGCCCCGACGCCGAACCGGGTGGCGATGTCGATGAGCATGGCGATGTCGACCCCGTAGGCCTCGACGAAGGGGACCTGTTCGAGCACCGATCGTCGGCCGCCGTACTCGCCCGAGAGCGGCTGCACGATGCCGGCCAGCTCGGGCAGCAGCAGGGTGAGCATGGGTCGGGCCACCAGTTCGGTGACACGCCCGCCCCCGCGCACCGTGCCGTCGTCGGGCCGTTCGTAGAACCCTTTGACGAACCCGACGGCGGGATCGGTGAGCAGCGGGCCGAGCAGACCGGTGATGAACCCGGTGTCGAAGTCGCGCACGTCGGCATCGCACCAGATGACGATGTCGCCGGTGCTGGCGAACAGCGACTTCCACAGCGCCTCGCCCTTGCCGTGCCCGGCGCCGAACTCGCCCAGCACCTCGGCGGCCCGCACCACCCGCGCCCCGGCGGCGGTGGCCCGCGCCGCGGTGGCGTCGGTGGAGTGGTCGTCGATCACCACGATCTCGTCGACGAGCCCGAGGGCGTCGACCAGATCGGTGCGGATGGTGTCGACGATGGCCCCGACGGTGGGTTCCTCGTTGCGGGCCGGGATGCACACCGACACGGTGGTGGCCCCCTTGGCGCCCACCAGGGCGTCGAGGGGGAACTCGGAGGCCGCATGGGTGCGGATCGGCGCAGCGGTCACCCCGACATCCTCCGCCACCATCGATGGGCTGGCAAGGCGAGTCGCTAGGCTCTCGACGTCCCGCCGTCATGCACCCCCGAGGTCCGTCGTCATGAGCGTCACCGTCCGAGTCCCTCCCGTGTTCCGCACCATGACCGGCGGCCAGTCGTCGGTGCAGGTGGAGGGGGCCACCGTGGCCGAGGTCCTCGCCAGCCTCGAGGCCTCCCATCCGGGCTTCTCCGCCAAGCTCCTCGACGATTCCGGCGCCCTGGTGCGCTACGTCAACGTGTTCGTCGACGATGACGACATCCGGTTCATGGACGGCCTCGGCACCCCGGTGCCCGACGGTGTGACCGTCTCGATCATGCAGGCCGTGGCCGGCGGGGCCTGAGCCACCGGTTCCGATCCCGGCCCATCCGATCGATTTCGGCTCCCCCAGGTTGCGATCGGGGCCTGACGGTGGTTTCCTGTTAGCACTCTCCTGCGGAGACTGCTAACTCCGTCGGAGTCCCCCCGGCCCCTGCCGCCGGAGATCTCGACGACACCCGAAGGGAACCACCAATGGCAAAACTCATCGAATTCGACGAACAGGCTCGCCGTGGCCTCGAACGAGGCATGAACCAGCTGGCCGACGCCGTGCGCGTCACCCTCGGCCCCAAGGGCCGCAATGTGGTCCTGGACAAGAAGTGGGGCGCCCCCACGATCACCAACGACGGCGTCTCGATCGCCAAGGAGATCGAGCTCGAGGACCCCTTCGAGCGCATCGGCGCCGAACTGGTCAAGGAGGTCGCCAAGAAGACCGACGATGTCGCCGGTGATGGCACCACCACCGCCACCGTGCTGGCCTGGTCGATGGTGCGCGAGGGTCTGCGCAACGTGGCCGCCGGCGCCAACCCCATGTCGCTGAAGAAGGGCATCGAGGCCGCCGTGGCCGAGGCCGTCGCCGCCATCCACGCCGTGGCCGCCGATGTCGAGGACAAGAGCCAGATCGCCCAGGTCGCCGGCATCTCCGCCGCCGATCCCGAGGTCGGCTCGATGATCGCCGAGGCCATCGACAAGGTGGGCAAGGACGGCGTCATCACCGTCGAGGAGTCCAACACCTTCGGCATGGAGATGGATCTCGTCGAGGGCATGCGCTTCGACAAGGGCTACATCTCGCCGTACTTCGTCACCGACACCGAGCGCATGGAAGCCGTGCTCGACGATCCGTACATCCTCTTCGTCGGCTCGAAGATCACCGCCGTGCGCGATCTCGTGCCCGTGCTCGAGAAGGTCATGCAGGCGGCCAAGCCGCTGGTCATCATCGCCGAGGACGTCGAGGGTGAGGCCCTCGCCACCCTCGTGGTCAACAAGATCCGCGGCACCTTCAACTCGGTGGCCATCAAGGCCCCCGGATTCGGTGACCGCCGCAAGGCGATGCTGCAGGACATGGCCATCCTCACCGGTGGACAGGTCATCACCGAGGACGTCGGTCTCAAGCTCGAGAACACCACCGTCGATCTGCTCGGCAGCGCCCGCAAGGTCATCATCACCAAGGACGAGACCACCATCATCGAAGGTGCCGGCGCCGATGCCGACATCTCCGGTCGCGTGGCCCAGATCAAGTCCGAGATCGACCGCACTGATTCCGACTACGACCGCGAGAAGCTCCAGGAGCGCCTGGCCAAGCTGTCCGGTGGTGTGGCCGTGCTCAAGGTCGGTGCGGCCACCGAGGTGGAGCTCAAGGAGCGCAAGCACCGCATCGAGGACGCCGTCAGCACCACCAAGGCCGCCATCGAGGAGGGTGTCGTCGCCGGCGGTGGCGTCACGCTGCTGCGGGCCCAGGCCCGCGTGCTCGAGATGCTCGGTTCGCTGAGCCCCGACGAGGCCACCGGCGCCCGCATCGTGGCCCATGCCCTCGAGGAGCCCATCAAGCAGATCGCCACCAACGCCGGCCTCGAGGGCGGCGTCGTGGTCGAGAAGGTGCGCAACCTCACCACCCCGAGCGAGGGCCTCAACGCCGCCACCGGTGAGTACGAGGACCTCGTCAAGGCCGGCATCATCGATGCCGCCAAGGTCACCCGCTCGGCGCTGCAGAACGCGGCGTCCATCGCGGCGCTGTTCCTCACCACCGAGGCCGTGGTGGTCGACAAGCCCGAGGGTGCCGCCGGTGGCGGCATGCCGGGCATGGACGACTTCTGATCGGTGCCGTTCGGTCCCACGGGGCGTCCATGGTCACCATGGGCGCCCCGTGGCGCGTCCGGATGCGGTTCGGGCCGCAGCGGTCACTACGGTGAGCGCCATGGCCCGCCGTCGCACCGAGACCATGCTCGCCCGCCGGCTCGTCGGCGGCGACGGCGACACCGGTCGACGACCCGATGAACTGATCATCGAGGAACCCCTCGAGGTGCGCCTCGACGGCCATCTGGTGGGCACCACCATGCGCACCCCCGGGCACGACTTCGAACTGGCCGTCGGCCTGTGCTTCACCGACGGTCTGCTGGCCGGGGCCCCGGTGCTGTCGTGTCGGTACTGCGGCACCGGCTCGGCGGTCGAGACCGAGTTCAACGTGGTCAGTGTCGACACCGCAGGGCGCGCCCCCGAACCGGTGGCGCGACTCTCCACCGCATCCTCATCCTGCGGCATCTGCGGTTCGGTGCAGCTCGACGAGCTCACCGATCGTCTGCGTCCTGTGCCGGCGCAGGCCGAGTGGTCCCTCGACCGTCTGCCCGCTGTGGTGGCCGAGGTCCGTACCCGTCAGGAACTGTTCGCCCGCACCGGCTCGGTGCACGCCGCGGCCGTGTTCGATCCCGCCGGTGCGGTGTCGCTGGTGCGCGAGGACATCGGGCGCCACAACGCCGTGGACAAGGTCGTGGGCCGTCTCCTGCTCGACGGTCTGCTGCCGGCGGCCGGACGGGCGCTGTTCGTGAGCGGTCGGGCCTCGTTCGAGATGGTGCAGAAGGCGTGGGCTGCCGGTTTCGAACTGCTGCTCGCGGTGTCGGCCCCCTCGGCGCTCGCCGTGCGCACCGCCGAGCGCGCCGGCATCACCCTGTGCGGATTCGTGCGCGACGACTCCTTCAACGTCTACACCGCCCCCGGCGACTGAGGTTCCCATGGCCAAGCGTCTCCATCCCGAGCTGTGGGTGAGTCCCCGCCCCAACGGCATCGGTCTCGACAAGCCCGACCACTTCGGTGACATGGCCCGCATCGCATGGCAGAACCGCAAGCACGCCCGGCATGCCTGGACGCTGCTCACCAAGGGTGTGTGCGACGGCTGTGCCCTCGGCGTCGCCGGTCTGCACGACTGGACGATCGACGGGGTGCACCTCTGTCTCACCCGCCTGCGTCTGCTGGAACTCAACTGCGCCGACCCGCTCGACCACGCGCTGCTGGCCGATGCCGAGGCGCTGTCCGAGCACTCCAGCACCGAACTGCGCGAGCTCGGTCGACTCGCCCATCCGATGCGCCGCCGAGCCGGCGATCGGGGCTTCCGACGCATCAGCTGGGATGAGGCGCTCGACGCCCTCGCCGATGGACTGCGCACCGCCGGTCCCGACCGCACCGCCATGTTCCTCACCAGCCGCGGCATCACCAACGAGACCTACTACGTGGCCGGCAAGGCGGCCCGAGCCATGGGCATCGCCAATGTCGACTCCGCGGCGCGCACCTGTCATGCCCCCTCCACCACTGCGCTCAAGGCCACCATCGGGGCGGCGGCCACCACCTGTTCGCTCAGCGATGTGCTCTCCTCCGACCTCATCGTGATCTGGGGCGCCAACCCGGCCAACAACCAGCCGGTGTTCATGAAGTACCTCCACATCGCCCGCACCCGCGGTGCCCGAGTGGTGGTGGTCAATCCCTACCTCGAACCCGGACTCGAGCACTACTGGGTGCCCAGCACCGCCGAATCCGCGCTGTTCGGCACCAAGATCTGCGATCTGCACGTGCCGGTCCGTCCCGGCGGCGATGTCGCGTTGGCCGACGCTGCGCTCAAGCGGCTCATCGAACGCGGCGATGTCGATCAGGGTTTCATCGATGCCCACACCGAGGGCTGGTCGGAGCTCGCCGCGCATCTCACCGCGCTCCCGATGGAGTCGCTGCTGGCCGATGCCGGCGTGACCGCCGAGCAGCTCGAGGCCCTCGTCGAGGAGTACGCCCGAGCCGATGCCGCCATCCTGCTGTGGTCCATGGGCATCACCCAGCACCGCCACGCCGATCAGGGGGTGCGCGGCATCGTCAACCTGGCGCTGGCCCGCGGCAATGTCGGACGCGATGGTGCTGGCCTCATGCCGCTGCGCGGTCACTCGGGTGTGCAGGGTGGTGCCGAGATGGGGGCCTACGCCACGGCCCTGCCCGGGGGTCTGGCGCCCACGCCGGCCAATGCGGCGGCACTGGCGGCCCAGTGGGGCTTCGAGGTCCCGGTCGGTGCCGGCATGACCGCGGCCGAGATCCCCGACGCCGCCCTGCGCGGGGAGCTCGATGTGCTCTGGATGTCGGGCAGCAACTTCCTCGAGATCCTCCCCGATCCCGTGCAGGTGGAGCAGGCACTGGCGAAGGTGCCGCTGCGCGTGCATCAGGACATCGTGGTCACCTCCCAGATGCTGGTGCCGGGCGCTGATGTCATCCTGCTGCCGGTGTGCACCCGCTACGAGCAGGAGGGGGGCGGCACCGAGACCACCACCGAGCGACGCATCGTGTTCTCCCCGGAGATCCCCCATCCCGTCGGGGAGGCGCGCAGCGAATGGCGACTGTTCGCCGATGTGGCCATGCGGGTGCGCCCCGAGCTGCGCGAGCAGTTCTCCTGGCGCGACAACCTCGACCTGCGCACCGAGATCGCTCGGGTGGTGCCGCTCTACGCCGGCATCGAGACCCTGCACGACACCGGTGATCAGGTGCAGTGGGGCGGTCCGCACCTGTGCGCAGACGGCGTGTTCCCCACCGAGTCCGGTCGGGGGGCGTTCTCGGTGCTGCAGCATCCCGATGTGGCGCTGCCCCCGGGCTCGTTCGCGCTCTCCACCCGGCGCGGCAAGCAGTTCAACTCCATGGTGTTCGCCGAGGTGGATCCCTTCACCGGATCCGGTCGCGATGCCGTCCACATCGATCCCGCCGATGCCGCCGAGCTCGGACTCACCGATGGCGAGGCCGTCACCCTCACCTCGGCCACCGGCACCTTCGCCGGTCGTCTCCGCTTCACCCGCCTGCCTCGGCGCACCCTGCAGGTGCACTGGCCTGAGGGCAACGTCCTCATCGCCGCGGGCCCCGAGCACCGGGAACAGGCCTCCCAGGTGCCCGACTACAACGCCGTGGTCACCATCGCCCGCGCCGGGGTGTGATCCCGGTCGGTCCCGTAGACTCCGCCCCGTGACTGACGCCGTCTCCCCCACAATCGGACTCGCCGTGGTGCACCTGTTCTGCCGGGTGACACCGCTGGCCGATGCCGAGTCCATCATCGCCGCTGTGCAGAAGGCCCAGGCCGAGGGCGATCAGGTCGTCACCGTGGCCATCCTCGGCCACAAGGCCGACCTCGCGTTCATGGTGGTGGGCGCCGATCTCTGGACCATCCGCCGCCTGCAGGCCGCCGTGCAGAGCGCCGGTCTCGACGTCGTCGACTCCTATGTCTCGCTCACCGAACTCTCCGAGTACGCCCAGGGCGTGCCCGAGCCCATGCGATCGGCCCGCCTCACCCCGGTGCTGCCGCCCGAGGGCAAGCCGGCGTGGTGCTTCTACCCGATGTCGAAGCAGCGCGGCGACGTGCACAACTGGTTCACGCTGCCCTACGAGGAGCGCAAGGAGCTCATGTACGAGCACGGCGCGTCGGGTCGGAACTTCGCCGGTCGGGTCGTGCAGGTGGTCACCGGCTCCGCCGGACTCGACGACTACGAGTGGGGGGTCACGCTGTTCGCCACCGCCCCCGACGATCTCAAGGAGGTCGTCTACACGATGAGGTTCGATCGTGCCTCGGCGCTGTACGCCGAGTTCGGCCCGTTCTACACGGGCATGGTCGCGCCGGTCGATGAGGTGCTGGCCCAGCTCGGCGTCGACTGATCCATGACCGATCCCACCCCGATCGACGACGCGATCGATCGGCTCCGTGACCGCGTGCGCGAGCTCGGCTCGGTCCTGGTGGCCTTCAGCGGTGGTGCCGACTCGGCGCTGCTGGCCTTCGTCGCCCACACCACGCTCGGCCCGCAGCACTGCGAGGTGGTCACCGCCGTCTCGCCGTCGCTGGCCGCCGCCGAACGGGCCGACTGCGCCGCTCTGGCGGGGGAGTGGGGTCTGCGCTGGCGCGAGGTCGTCACCGACGAGATGGATGACGAGGCCTACCGCCGCAACGACGGCGACCGCTGCTTCCACTGCAAGAGCGCCCTCATGGAGGCCGTCGCCCCCATCGCCGCAGCCGCCGGGGCCACCGTGGTGCTCGGGGTCAACCTGGACGACCTCGGCGATCATCGCCCCGGTCAGCGGGCGGCGGTGGAGGCCGGGGCGGTCTTCCCGATGGTCGAGGCCGGCTTCACCAAGGCGATGGTGCGCGAGGCGTCGCGGGCGCTGCGCCTGCGTACCTGGGACAAACCGGCGGCGGCCTGTCTGTCCTCGCGCGTCCCCTACGGCAGCCCGGTGACGGTGCCGGTGCTCTCGCGCATCGAGCGGGCCGAGGCGGCGCTGCGGGGGCTCGGGTTCACCGAGCTGCGGGTGCGGCACTACGAGGACACCGCTCGGCTCGAGGTGCCGCTCGATGGTCTGGCGCTCGTGATCGATCAGCGCGATGCCGTGGTCGCTGCGGTGCGGTCCGCCGGGTACCGCTACGTCACACTCGACCTCGAGGGTCTGCGGTCCGGCAATCTCAACGACGCCCTGCGCGACTGAGCGGACGGTCCGCTGCTCGCATCAGGGGCCATCGGGTACGGGTGACCACAGCGGGAACGCCAGGTGGGCCACGCCGAGATGGTCGACGATGCGGCCCTGCGCACGGAACCGATCGAGACAGGGACGCGCCGCCTCGAGTCCACCCACCATGGTGATGTAGTCGGCGGTGGACAGCAGCAGTGGTCCGCCGTCGGCATCGCCGTCGCGGATGACGGCGTCGACCTCGAGGACCGGATGGGTGGGATCGCTCGGATCGACCACCCAGCAGTGGTACACGACGTGTTCGAACACCGACAGCGCACGGATGCGCATCAGGTCGAGGTCTCCGGTGCGATGTCCACGATGGGCGCATGATGGCGCATGTGCGCAACCATTGCGCAGATGGAACCCGAAGATGCCGCGGCAGCCCGATCCGGACCCTCCGAGGAGGATCTCCGGCAGCTCGGGCGCATCGCCACCGAACTCGCCGACGCCATCGACCGCGCCCTCGGTCCCTGGGTCGTGCGTGTCGTCGACCGGGTGCATCGGGAACGACTCCTGCGGGCACCGTCGGTCGAGGTGCGGGCGGCGGCCGAGCAGGCCGGGGCCGAGGCGGTCGCCGTGGTGGGCGCGCAGGTCCGGGCGCTGTTGGCCCTCGACATCGACGAGCAGCGAACCGGACCGTTGGCGCTGCTGCGCGCTGCGGTGCCCTATCCGACCCGGGTGCTGCGGGAGGCCGGGGTCCCCGAGCGGCCCCGGGACGAGTTCCTCGAGCAGCGCTTCCCCGAGGACGTCTACGACCTCGCCCCGGCCTCCTTCGCCGATCTCGATCCCGCGCTGCACGAACCGGGCCTGATCTGGGGTGCGGCCAAGGCCCATGTGCATCTTGCCCGCCGGCGCTGAGCCCGAGGTCCGTTCATCTTCTGGAAACATTCGGGGAACATCTGCGAAATGCAGCACCGTCAAAATGCGTGGGTCATTTCGTGAATGGAGGATCGTATGAACGAGATCAACGGCGGCGACACCGCATGGATGCTCATCGCCACCGGGTTGGTGCTGTTCATGACCCCGGGTCTCGCCTTCTTCTACGGCGGCATGGTCCGGGCCAAGAACGTCCTCGGCATGCTCATGCAGAACTTCTTCGCCATGGGTCTCATGGCGATCATCTGGGTGGCCATCGCCTTCTCGCTCGCCTTCGGCAACTTCGGTGATGGCGGGTTCCTCGGCAACCTCGACTTCGCCTGGATGCGGAACATCGGCGCCGGTGTGGGACCGGAGGCCTTCGCCCTGTCGATCCCGTTCGTGCTGTTCTGCGCCTATCAGATGACCTTCGCCGTCATCACTCCGGCGCTCATCACCGGTGCCACCGCCGATCGGCTCAAGTTCTCGGCCTATGCCGTGTTCATCGCCGTCTGGCTGGTGGTGGTGTACGCCCCGGTCGCCCACTGGGTGTTCGGTGGCGGTTGGCTGGCCAAGCTCGGGGCCCTCGACTTCGCCGGTGGCGCGGTGGTGCACATCAACGCCGGTGCGGCGGCGCTGGCGCTGGTGCTCGTGCTCGGGAAGCGTCGCGGCTGGCCCCGTGAGGGCATGCACCCCCACAACCTCCCGTTCACGCTGCTGGGCACCGGCATCCTGTGGTTCGGCTGGTTCGGGTTCAACGCCGGCTCGGCGCTGGCCGCCAACGGTGTCGCCGCCCAGGCGTTGATGAACACCTTCCTCGCCGCCTCGGCCGGCATGCTCGGCTGGCTGGTGTTCGAGAAGGTCAAGGACGGCAAGCCCACCACCCTCGGCGCCGCCTCCGGTGCGGTGGCCGGCCTCGTGGCCATCACCCCCTGCGCCGGCTTCGTCGCCGGTATGGCCCCGATCGTCATCGGATTCCTCGCCGGATTCATCTGTGTGCTCGCCATCCGTCTGAAGTTCCGCTTCGGCTACGACGACAGCCTCGACGTGGTCGGTGTGCATCTCGTGGGCGGTCTCATCGGTGCGCTGCTGCTCGGATTCTTCGCCGATGCCTCGGTGAACCCACTGGTCGAGCACGAGGGTGTGTTCCTCGGCGGCGGGTTCTCGCTGCTCTGGTTCCAGTTCGTGGCCTCAGTCGTCACGCTGGTGTTCAGCTTCGTGGTCTCGTTCATCCTCGCCAAGGTCATCGACCGGGTGATGGGTCTGCGGGTCTCCGAGGAGGACGAGGCCGAGGGTCTCGACTTCAGCCAGCACGCCGAGACCGCCTACAGCTACGGCAGCACCGGTTCGATGGACCGTCTCGATTGACCAACCACCACCGATGGACGGCCCATCGGTCCGGACGAAGGGATACCGTGCGCATATGAAGCTCGTGACAGCGATCATCAAGCCCCACAAGGTCGACGACGTCAAGGACGCCCTCAAAGCGGCGGGCCTGCGGGGCATGACCGTCGACGAGGTGAAGGGGTTCGGCCGTCAGGGCGGAAAGACCGAGATCTACCGCGGCGCCGAGTACATGGTCGACCTGCTGCCCAAGGTCCGCATCGAGACCGTCGTCCCCGACGAGCTCGCCGACCAGGTGGCCGAGATCATCGTGAACGCCGCCCGCACCGGCAAGATCGGCGACGGCAAGGTCTGGATCACCGGCGTCGACCGCATCATCCGCATCCGCACCGGTGAGGCCGGCGAGGACGCGGTCTAGCCTGACGCCATCCCCTCACCCCCGGAGGTGGCGATGGCCCCCCAACTCGATCGACGGGCCCTGCTCGACAACATCTCGGTGCGCGGCTTCGTGTTCTGTCGGGCGCTGGCGGCGCTGGTCGACGAGTGGATCATCGGACTCTGGGAGGCCGCCGGTGGTCCGAGCCGGGGGGCGGCGCTGGTCGCCGTCGGCGGATACGGCCGGGCCGAGCTCTCACCGGGCAGTGACATCGACCTCTACCTGATCCACGACGCCGGCCTCGACGTCACTGCGCTGGCCGAGAGCATCTGGTATCCGATCTGGGATCAGGGCATCAAACTCGGGCATGCCGTGCGCACGGTCAAGGAGACCATCGCACTGGCCTCCGACGATCTCGACACCGCCACGGCGGTGCTCTCGGTGCGGTTCCTCGCCGGCGACGAGTCGCTCGCCCAGGATCTCGCCGAGAAGGGTCTGGCGGCCTGGCGCAAGCGGTCGAAGCGCTGGCTGGCGGAGCTCGATGAACGCATCATCGAACGCCATGAGCAGGCCGGTGAGGTGGCGTTCCTGCTCGAACCCGATCTCAAGGACGGTCGCGGTGGGCTGCGCGACGTGCACGGGATCCGATGGGCCGAACTGGCCGGGGTGGCGCTGCTGCCGGGCGATGATGACGCCATCCGCGACGCCTATGAACTCGTCCTGTCGACCCGTGTCGAACTGCATCGTCGCACCGGGCGCCACGCCGACGTCCTGCTGCTCGAGGAGCAGGACGCCGTGGCCGAGGCGCTGGGATTCTCCGATGCCGATGCGCTCATGGCCGAGTTGTCCGCCGCAGCGCGCACCATCGCCTGGGTGAGCGACGAGCTTTGGGCCCGCGTGGAACTGGCGCTCGAGCCGCCCTCGCGTCTGCGTCGTCTGGCCCGCAACAAGCAACTCGCCCCCGGCGTGCAGCTCGAGGACGGCGCCGTCACCCTCGCCCCCGGTGCTGATCCGTCGAGCGATCCGTATCTCGTGCTTCGGGTGGCGGTGGCCGCGGCCCAGGCCGACGCCCGGATCGATCGCGACACCCTCGGTCGTCTCACCGACGCCGCACCCATCCCGCAGCCCTGGCCCGATGAGGCGCGTCGACTCTTCGTCGAGCTGTTCCTCGCCGGCCGCCCGGCGGTGGAGGTGGTCGAGACCCTCGATCAGAAGGGACTGTGGGAGCCGATCCTGCCGGAATGGGGTCACATCCGCTGTCGCCCGCAGCGCAACGCGTACCACCGCTTCACCGTCGATCGGCATCTCTGCGAGGCGGCGGCCAATGCCGCGGCGCTCGTCGATCGCGTGGACCGCGCCGATCTGCTCGTGGTGGGCACGCTGCTGCATGACATCGGCAAGGGCCGTCCCGGGGATCACACCGAGGTCGGGATCGAACTGGTCGCCGAGATCGCACCGCGCATGGGGTTCGACGCCGCCGACACCGCCATGATCCAGCAGATGGTGCGTCATCATCTTCTGCTTCCCGATGTGGCCACTCGCCGTGATCTCTCCGATGACGGCACCATCGCCCATGTGGCCGAGAGCGTCGGCGATCTCCGCTGTCTGCGCCTGCTCGACGCCCTGACCGAGGCCGACTCGCTGGCCACCGGTCCGGCGGCCTGGGGGACCTGGAAGGAGGAGCTCGTCGGTGTGCTCGTCGATCGGGTGTCCCATGTGCTCGCCGGGGGATCGGTCGCCGATGCCACCGACACCGGATTCCCCACGCCGTACCAGCGCGAGCTGCTCACCCAGCGCCGCCGCATCCTCGAGGGGGTCGACGATCAGCTGGTGGTGGTCTCGCCCGACCGTCCGGGCCTGTTCGCTCGGGTCGCCGGGGTGCTCTCCCTCAACGGTCTGGCAGTTCTCCAGGCGGCTGCCTACTCCGATGGCACCGGCATGGCGCTCGAGCAGTTCCGGGTGCAGAGCAACTTCGGCGATGAGATCAACTGGGACCGCGTCATCCGCGAACTCGAGAAGGGTCTCGACGGACGACTGGCGCTGGAGGCCCGGTTGGCCGAGCGTCGCCGCACCTATCACCGTCCTCGCCGGCTGCCCGGACTGGTCAAGCACCCCGAGGTCATCATCGACAACGAGCTGTCCCGGGAGGCCACGGTGTTCGAGGTCCGCGCTCCCGACTCCATGGGGGTGCTGTGGCGCATCACCCGTGCCTTCCACGATCTCGATCTCGACATCACCTCGGCCAAGATCCAGACCCTCGGCCCTGCCGCCGTCGATTCGTTCTACGTGCGCGACTCCGATGGCCGGAAGATCACCGATCAGGCGTATCTCGACGAGATCCGCAGGGCGCTGCTGTTCGCCATCGACGGTTCCGATGCCGGCTGAGCAGGTTCACCGCTAGCGTTGGCGGCCATGAGCGAGCCGATCACCCCACAGGATCTGATCCGTTGGAGCGAGGCGCTCGCCGGTATCGCCCGCACCGGGCTGGGCTTCACCCAGAGCCTCTACGAGCAGGAACGGTTCGAGGAGGTGCTGGCCGTGGCCGCCGAGATCCGAGTGGCCGCCGGCAGTGTGTTCGACGCCGACGACCTCGTGCAGGAGTGGATGACGACGGTGGGCAGTGGTGTGCCCGGGTACCAGACCCCGAAGGTGGCGGTCGGGGCCATCGTGCAGAACGATGCCGATGAGATCCTGCTCGTGCAGCGCGCCGATTCGGGTGTGTGGCTCTATCCCACCGGGTGGGCCGACATCGGATACTCGCCCGCCGAGGTGGCGGTCAAGGAGGTGAGCGAGGAGACCGGCATCGACTGCGAGGTGGTGCAGCTGCTTGCGGTGCACGACGGTCTCCAGCGGCGCTTCACCCAGATCCCGCTCTACTCGTTGGTGTTCCATTGTCGGGCCACCGGGGGTTCGTTGCAGGGCCATCCGCTCGAGACCTCCGGCGTCGGCTGGTTCTCTCTCGATGATCTTCCTCGCAGTGTGGTGGGTTCCGAGCTGTGGGGCCCCATGGCCCGCCATGCGTTCAGCGGCGCTCCGGTGGACGTGCACTTCGACCATCCCCGCACCCCGGTGTGGAAGGGCGACCACCTCGTCGTCGATCTGACCGACGAGGGCTGACGACGCTCAGTCCTGGTCGCGCAGGAAGCGCTCGACCTCGTCGACGAGACTCTCGCCGTCGGTGAACGATTCGGGTTCCTCGTCGAACCGCTTCTCCAGCTGGGCGACGTACTCGGTGGTCTCGTCGTCCTCGGCCACCAGCTGCGAGACCTGGTGCTCGTAGGAGTCGGTGGCGAACTTGAGATCGGTGGCCTCGATGTCGGTGCCGATGAGTCGGGCGGTGCGCTGGACCAGCGCCAGCGCCGCCTTGGGTGAGGTGGCGTTGGGGACGTAGGTCGGCACGGCGGCCCACAGTGCAGCCGACCGGATGCCGGCCTCGCGGCAGGCCGCGTGCAGCACTCCGGTGATGCCGGTGGGGCCCTCGTAGCGCGAGGGCAGGACCTCGAGCGCGTTCACGGTGGCCTCGTCGTAGGCGGTGCCGAACACCGACACCGGTCGCGAGTGGGGCACCTCGGCGAGCAGGGCACCGAGGGTGACCACCAGGCGGGCGTTGACGGCGGTGGCCACGCCGATGACGTGCTCGCAGAAGGTCCGCCACCGCAGCTGCGGTTCGATGCCCGACATGAGCACCACATCGATGTCGCTGTCGGGCACGTGACCGGCATGGAAGATGTTCGAGGGCCACTCGATCTGCCGGGTCCCGCCGAGGTCGATACGAACCTCGGGGCGGGTGGTGGTGAAGTCGAAGAACTCCTCGGGATCGATGTCGACGAACTCCTGAGCGTCCCACTCGTCGATGAGGTAGTCGATGGCGGTGCTGGCGGCGTCGCCGGCGTCGTTCCATCCTCCGAAGGCCACCAGCAGCACCGGCTCGGACACCTCGGGGGTGTCGGACCAGCGCAGATGGGGGAGTCGGTCGTCGGACGGTCCGGCCATGGGGGCAGGCTACCGGTGCGGGGGCGGGCGGTCCCCACCGGTTCGGGGGCGTTCACCGGGCGGTGGGGTGCCTACGCTGGGGCGATGTCCGATGTGCAGATCGTCGAAGCCACTGAGGTCACCGATGCGCTGGTGGAGGACTTCGGGCGTCTCATCCCGCAGCTGTCGTCCTCCACACCACCGCCCGGTCGCGAGGAGCTCCGGGCCATCGTGGAGTCACCGGCGAGCATCCTGCTGCTGGCGGTCGATGCCGACTCGGGAGCGATCCTCGGCAGTCTCACGCTGGCCTGGTTCCGCATCCCCACCGGGGTGCGGGCCTGGATCGAGGACGTGGTGGTGGACGGCGAGGCGCGTGGTCGCGGTGTGGGCGAGGCGCTCAACCGCGAAGCGCTGGAGCGGGCCCGGGCACTGGGGGCGCGGACAGTGGATCTCACCTCCCGGCCGAGCCGCGAGGCGGCGAACCGGCTGTATCAGCGGATCGGCTTCATCGCCCGCGACACGAACGTGTATCGCTTCAGCCTCGAAGACTGATCACGAGCTCGGAGGGTCGGCGCGATTGTCGATCCACTCGGTGGCATGCGCTACGTCGATCGTTCCGGCGGCGACGGCGAACATGAACTCGACCGCGTCGTCCGGGTCGGCGGCGAGTTCGATCCCGTTGATGGCGAGGAACGTGACTGTTGCAGTCCACGCCAGTCGTTTGTTCCCGTCCGGTAGCGGATGGTTGCGTGCGAGTCGGACGCAGAGCACTGCGGCCTTCTCGAACGGTGACGGGTGGAAGTCCTCGTCGTCGAACCCGGCCTGCGGAGCATGAAGGGCGGAATCGAGCAGTTCGATCCGTGCTGCGGAGTGCAGCGTGCGAGCGCTGATGCCCGTCACTGCCTCTGCGATGACCAGCGCTTCGGCGAGTGTCAGGAACCTCACTGGGCGAGGCGGTCCAGGATCTCCTGATCGCGATCGACGAGACGCTTCAGCGTGGCGAGGAAATCCTTGTCGTCACGTACACGCTCGATCTCGGCGGTGAGTGAGTCGATGATGAGTTGGTTCACGCTCGTGCCCTTCGCACGGGCGACGGCATCGACCTCGTCGGCGAGTTCATCGGGAAGTCGGACCGTCGTCTGTTTGGCCATAGCCGTCATGATAGCACGACATCATGATGTCGCGATGGCGGCGCCGGCGACTCAGGTCAGTTCCTGGGTTGGCGAAGGTCGAGGGACCCGGAGTGGGATCTCGAAAGTCGACTGAGCGCCGAGACTGCGACCCCAGCAACGGCGAGCTCTGCGATGAAGGTCCATCTCAGGGACATCAGATATGAGGTGCGTGTGGCGACGGCCACGATCGAGATCGGCACGATGAGGGCGAGCGCGATCGCTGCCGCCCGCGGACGGAACCAGCCGGCGACCGTGAGTGCAAGGAGTGAACCGAGCGCAATCGTTCCGAAACCAGGGACGAGATCGATGTGAAGGAGGTCAAGACAGAAGTCGGCGTGAACTTGATCGAAGTACAGAGCATTCACTGCGGCGTTGGACGGGGCATGCAGCAGCGCGTCGACACGCAGCATGAGTCCGACGCCCACAAGCGTTCCCGCGGCGGCTGCGCCTGTTCGAGCCGGGAATGACGCCGAGCGGGCCCAGCCTCCGAGCGCCAGCAGCACCCCGACCACCAGCACCGAGGTGGTGAGTGACACGGATCTGCCTGGGTCTCCCACCCGCGGAAGTTCCCGAAGGCTGGATGCGTAGATCAAGGCGGTGGTGGCGGTCACGATGCCCCCGAGCCACGCGAGTCGCGACAACACCTTCGGCAGGAAGAGCTGCCCGAACGCGGACGCGAGCAGTGCGATCCAGACGACCTTCGGCCACGGATGCGTGAGGGTGGGGCCGTTCCAGTTCTGCAGACGGGTCAACAGGACGATCGAGAACCCGATGCAGGCGGTGAGCGAGACGAGCGAACCGACTCTGACCGCAGCACGGAGATGTTCGACGGTCGCAGCACCGAGTCGCTGCGCCAGCCCGTTGCGAACGAGATCGACGTCCCCGCCGAGCCTCTCGATAGGGGTCTGCTCGGAGCGTTGCTCGAGGAGTGTGTAGAGCATCTCCTCCTCGTGCCGGTCTCGGAATGTGGAGGAGAAGCTGCGCATCAGAATGCGGAGACCGCGCTGCGACCTCATGCGAATGCCGTTCCGAGCGAAGGACGAATAGCGGGCTTCGCGGTGCGACGCGATCTCTTCGGTCCGAGTCGCGCTCTGGCGACGTCGGCCATCGTGGTGACTTCCTCGACGGCCTCGATCAACTGCGCACATCCGTCGTCGGTGATGCGGTAGTAGCGGCGAAGTCGACCATCGACGGTCTCCTCGCTATCGATCTCGATGTACCCGTCGGCTTCGAGTCGGTCGATGGTCCGGTACAGCGCACCAACCTGGGGGCAGGTGGTTCCCTCGGAGAGGGTCTCGATCTCCTTGAGCAGGCCGTACCCATGCTGCGGGCCGCCCGTGAGAACTGTCAGGACCCAGAATGACTGCGTGTTGATATTCACAGAATGTGAGTATCGCGCGGGATCGGGCACAGCGCAACGGCATTTCGTCGCCATCGAGCTGACCTGGTCGATGGGCGCTGCAAGAGTCGCTGCATTTCTATTCAGAAAATGGAGACAAACGTGTATCGATTCTCACTCGATGACTGACGCCCGGCGACTCCATGCGGAGTTTCCCCTCTGATCAAGTCCTGAGTCGCTTGCGCAACCAGACGTTCTCGAAGTCGACGCCGACGAAGTGCTTGCGGTTGACTCCTTCGAATACGTAGTCGAGGCCCTCGAAGACTCAGGTTGCGGGAATGGACGCATCGACCCAGAGGTCTGCGATGCCGCGTGCGAGCGCCTCGTCTTCGATCGCGATGATGAGGGTGCGGGCGACGCCACGGCCCGAGAAGTCGGGATCGATGTACAACAGGTCGAGTTCCGACCTCCCTTCCGATGCGGAGATCAGGTTGGCGAAGCCGGCGAGACGATTGTCCTCGGCCACGAGGAATGCCTCGGAAGTGGTGATGGCGTCGACGATCGATGGAGTCGAGAATCCACTCGACCGTCTCTGCAACTGGTCGGGTGAGTACCAGGTCGCAGCGGAGACGGTGATCGATCGTCGTGCGATCGCCACGATGCCTTCCGCATCGTCAGGAGTTCCTGGGCGGATCCTCATGGCACGAATTCTC
>JAGWYK010000032.1 GCA_018969405.1 Acidobacteriota bacterium | reverse complement strand
TGCTCGAGCGTTCGCTGGTCAAGCGCCGTCCCGCCTATGCCGACTACATGGCTCGCACCAGCGCGTTCATCCCCCGTCGTCCCCGGTCCTGATCGCGCCGGGGCTGGCTCCTGCCCCCGGCCCCTGCTGACTACGCTCGCTCTCCTGTGAACGGTGATCCGGGAGTGCTGAGGTGAGCGAGGTCCACCGGTTCGTCGCCGATCGATCACCCGATGTCGGCACCGGAGAGAACACCGATGCCGACACCGATGCCGGGACACTGAGCCTGGTGACCCGGCTCGGCCTGCGCGAGGTCGAGGTCACCGATCTCGACCGCCGGTTCTTCGACACTCCCGACGGCCGGTTGCACGGCATGGGCACCACCCTCGAGGTGCGCACGCCGGTCGAGTATCCGATGATGCGATCGTTGGTGTGGCTGCACGGCGGACAGGTGCTCGCCTCGGCCCGGGTCGACGCCGCCTTCGAGCCCGGTCTGGCCGACACCCTGCCGCCCGGGGCCGGCTTCGATCGGCTGCGCGACACCATCGAGATGCGTCGTCTCCTGCCCGTCGCCATGGTGCGCTCGCGTCTCGCTCTCGCCGCCGCCCTCGACACCGAGGAGAAGACCACGGCTCGGGTCGTCATCGATCTGCCGGCGCTGCGCGACGGTCGACCGTTGCCGGCGCTCATCGAGATCCGGGCCATCCGGGGCTATGAGGACGCCACCGCCCGGCTGGTGCGGCGCATCGCCGGCACGGCCGGTGTCGATCCCACCGATCTCACCACCCCCGATCTGGCCCGGGCCGCCGGCGGAGGTCGTCCCTTCGTGCCGTCGCGCCTCACGGTGCAGCTGGATCGGGGCGCCGATGCCGCCACGGTGTGGACCGAGGTGTTCCGCGCCCTGCATGAGTCGATGCTCGTCAACTTCACCGGCACCCTCGACGACGTCGACTCCGAGTACCTGCACGACTTCCGTGTGGCGGTGCGCCGCACCCGCTCGGTGCTGGCCGAGGGAGGCGGGGTGCTCGACGGGCGCGCCCGCGACCACTTCCGGGCCGGGTTCAAGTGGCTGGGCGACATCACCACCCCCACCCGCGACGCCGATGTGCATCTGCTCGACTACCCGAAGATGCTCGCCGCCCTGTCGGAGGATGCCGCGACTGCGTTGGCGCCGCTCGGGGAGTTCCTCATCGCCCATCAGCGGACCTGCCAGCAGCAGCTGGCCCGTGAGCTGCGCGGACCGCGACGCGCCCAGCTGGCCGCCGAGTGGGCCGAGTACCTCGAGGGCTCCGGTCCCTGGGCGGAACGCCCGGCCGGTCCCGACGCCGGTCGATCCGCCCGCCGGGTCGTGGCGGCCCGGGTCGAGAAGGCGCACCGACGACTCCGGCGCGACGGTCGGGCCATCGGTGCGACATCGCCCCCGGTGGCGCTGCACGATCTGCGCAAGGACGCCAAGCGGCTCCGCTATCTGCTCGAATGCTTCGGTCCGTTGTTCCCCGCCGAGGATCTCGCCACCGCGGTGCGCCCGCTCAAGGCGCTGCAGGAGGTGCTGGGAGAGTTCCAGGACACCGAGGTGCAGGCCGGCGCGCTGGCTCGGTTCGGTCGTCGGCTCGACGAGGAGGGTGCCGACACCGACACCATCCTCGCCATGGGTGGGGCCATCGAGCAGCTGAGCGTCCGGTCGTCACGGGCCCGCCGTGCCTACGCCGACCGTTTCGCCGAGTTCGACACCGGCGCCGTGCGTCGCGCCTATGAACGTCTCACGACGACACGGAAGGGCGGACGATGAAGATCCTCGCCACCTACAACATCAAGGGCGGGGTGGGGAAGACCGCCACGGCGGTGAACCTCGCCCATGTGGCCGCTCGTCGGGGCGAGCGCGTGCTGCTGTGGGACCTCGATCCACAGGGTGCGGCCACGTTCTACTTCCGGGTGAAGCCCAAGGTGAAGGGTGGTGGCGAGGCCCTGCTGAGTGGTCGCCGCGAGGTGTCCGATGCCATCAGGGGCAGCGACTACGACAACCTCGACATCCTGCCCGCCGACTTCTCCTACCGGCATCTTGACCTCATGCTCGATGAGGCCAAGAAGCCGCTGGCCCGCCTGCGCAGGGTGCTGCGCTCGGTGTCGGAGGACTACGACTACGTGTTCCTCGACTGCGCCCCGAGCATCTCGCTCACCTCCGAGAGCGTGTTCCGCGCCGCCGATGCGCTGCTGGTCCCCGTCATCCCCACCACACTCTCGATCCGCACCTTCGACCAGCTCGACCGGTTCGTCGATGACAACCCCGACATCGTGCGCAAGCTGAAGATCCTCGGCTTCTTCTCCATGGCCGACACCCGCAAGCGCCTGCACCGCGAACTCGCCGACGAGCTGCGTGCCCAGCGACCCGAGCTGCTGACCACCCAGATCCCGATGGACACCGACATCGAACGCATGGGTGTGCATCGCCAGCCGGTCACGGCGCTGTTCCCCCGATCGCGACCCTCGCGGGCCTATGAGGCGCTCTGGGACGAGATCCTCGCCCACCTCTGAGCGATGCCCGACGGACGCTTCGCCCCGAGCCCGAGCGCCCGGTTGCATCTGGGCAATCTGCGCACCGCGCTCATCGCCTGGCTGTTCGCCCGCTCCGAGGGAGATCGGTTCCTGGTGCGCATCGAGGATCTCGATCCGGTGTCATCCCGCGAGGAGCACATCGACACAGCGTTCGCCGATCTCGCCGCCATCGGCCTCGACCACGATGCGCCGGTGCTGCGCCAGTCGGAGCGACGCGAGCGCCATGAGGAGGCGGTGTCGATGCTGGTCGCCACCGGTGAGACCTACCCGTGCTTCTGCACCCGACGCGAGATCCTCGCCGATGCCGAGGCGGCGGCCCGGGCGCCCCATGCCCCGGCGTTCGCCTACGCCGGGACCTGTCGGGATCTCGGTGCCCGCGACCGGGCCGAGCGGGAGGCGGCCGGTCGTCGTCCCACTCTGCGCGTGCGCGGCCAGGGCCGCAGCTTCCGCTTCGATGATCTCGTCGCCGGTCCCACCGAGGGGATGATCGACGACTTCGTCATCCGGCGGGCCGACGGCGTCCCCGCCTACAACCTCGCTGTCGTCGTGGACGATCACGATCAGGGCATCGGCGAGGTGGTGCGCGGTGACGATCTGCTGTCCACCACACCCCGGCAGCTGTTCCTCGCCGAGCTGTTCGGCTTCGACCCGCCCTCCTACGCCCATGTCCCGCTCGTGCTCGACGCCTCGGGGGAGCGATTGGCCAAGCGGCACGGCGCGGTGACCCTCGCCGATCAGGCCGAGCTCGGTCGTTCCGCGGCGCAGGTGCGCGGCCTGCTGGCGGCCTCCCTGGGGCTGGCCGCGCCGGACGAGCCGGTGTCGGCCGATGAGCTGCTCGACCGGTTCGATCGCCGCGCCCTGCCCCGTCTGCCCTGGTCGATGCCGATCGAGCTGCTGACGTCGTCAGCCTGATCGTGCGGGCGGCCTACTCGGGCTGGGGGCGACCCCGTTCGAGGCGACGCAGCTGCGACTGCACATAGGGCCGGGCCCGACGTTGGCCGCCGCGGCGGGCGATGGCCTCCTGCAGCTTGTGCAGCGTGCGCAGCACCGCCTCCCGATCCGGTTCGAGTCCCCGTCGTTCGAGTTCGTCGATCCACTCGGCCGGGGTGCGATGACTCCGCTCGCGGTTGCAGCGCGCACAGGCCGCCATCTCGTTCTCCACCCAGGAGGGGCCGCCCTTGATGCGCGGCACGAGATGCTCGGTGGTGGCGGGCACCAGATCGGTGTCGACGGCGCGCCCGCACCACACACAGGTGGCGCCGTCGCGTTCGAGGATGATGCGCAGTCGGGCGGCCCGCGACAGGTTCGGCCGGTCGGGCTCCTCCTCGGACCTGTCCGCAGGTGCTCGACCGGAACGCCCCATCGGCGAGGCTCAGGCCTCCGCCAGCGCCCGGGCCCGAGCCAGGGCCTCGACGGGGGAGATGCCCGCCACCGCGGCGAGGTAGCAGGTGAGCGGGGCGGCCAGCCGTTCGGAGGCATGGGCGGCGACCCCGGCCAGATCGAGCAGCGCGTCGATGTCGGTGCTGTCGAGCGGTTCGAGGCCGAGCTCGGCGGCGAAGGCGATGATCCACTCGTGACCGGTCATGGACGCAGCGTAGATGGTGCTCCCCCGTAGGCTTCCCTCGTGGATGGCGCCGAGGAACCCCTGCGCGTGGGCGGCGGTGTGCGCATCCCCGCCCAGGAGCTCCAGTGGCGGTTCGGGCCCAGTGGCGGTCCCGGTGGGCAGCACGCCAACCGGGCCCACACCCGGGCCGAGGTGCGCTTCGACATCGGCGCCTCCACCGCGTTCACCGAGGCGCAGCGCGAGCGGTTGCTGGCCCGCCTCGGTCCGGTGGTCACGGTCTCGGTCGACGAGGAGCGCTCCCAGCTGCGCAACCGCCGGATCGCCCGGGAACGGCTGCGCCTCCGCCTCGACGGTGCCCTGCGGGTGGAACGACCGCGTCGCCCCACCCGACCGGGTCAGGGTGCGGTCGAACGCCGCCTGGAGGCGAAACGTCGGCAGTCGGAACGCAAGCAGCAGCGCCGGCGCGACATCGGCGACTGACGATCGACGACTGACGCCGGTTCCGGTGATGCGAGCGCGGACGTGTCGGTAACCTGCGGCGATGCGCTTCGGGTTCAAGACCTCACCTCAGAACACCACCTGGTCGGCCATGCTCGATGTCTGGCGAGCCGCCGACGACATCGAGCTCTACGACTCGGGCTGGAACTTCGACCACTTCTATCCGATCTTCTCCGACTCCACCGGGCCCTGTCTCGAGGGATGGAGCACGCTCACCGCACTGGCCCAGGCCACCACCCGCCTGCGCGTCGGTGTGCTCGTCACCGGGATGCCCTACCGCCATCCGGCGCTGCTGGCCAACATGGCCGCCACCGTCGACATCATCTCGAACGGTCGGCTGGAGCTCGGTCTCGGTGCGGGTTGGAACCAGGAGGAGGCCGACGCCTACGGCCTCGATCTCGGGTCCTCGCTCACCGAGCGGTTCGACCGGTTCGATGAGGGCGTCGAGATGATCATCTCGCTGCTCACGAACGAGACCACCGACTTCGCCGGCCGGCACTTCACCCTCACCGGCGCCCGCTGCGAACCCAAGCCGGTGCAGCGACCGCATCCGCCCATCTGCATCGGTGGCACCGGTGCCCGCCGCACCATCCCCGCAGCGGCCCGCTTCGCCCAGCACTGGAACCACCCGGGAGGCAGCGTCGACGACTGGCGGACCGCCCGTGACCTGCTGTGGGCCGAATGCGAGCGCATCGGTCGCGATCCCGCCGAGATCACCACCTCGATCCACCTGCTCGCCGATGCCGCCGAGCCCGGTCGCACCGTGGAGCAGGCTGCCGCCTTCGCCGAAGCGGGTCTCGACCTCGGCATCGTCTACCTTCCCCCTCCGCACAGCCCTGCGGTGTTCGAGGCCCACGCCGTGGCCCTCGAACCCCTGCGGGCCTGAACCCGATCCACCGAACCGGCCGACCCGCGGTCGTCCCGAACAAGGAGTCACCATGGAACTCGGACTGTTCGTCCAGCGCCCCACCGTCGACGAGGTGATCGCCGATGTGCGCAGCGCTGCCGATGCGGGGTTCGCCTCGGTCTGGATGCCGCAGATCTTCGGCATCGACACCCTGACCGCGCTGGCCATCGCCGCCCGTGAGGTGCCGAAGGTGCGATTCGGCACCGCGGTGATCCCCACCTTCCCGCGCCATCCCATGATGCTCGCCGCCCAGGCCCGCACGCTCCAGCAGGTCTCGGGTGGTCGGTTCACCCTCGGCATCGGGCTGTCGCATCAGATGGTCATCGAGAACATGCTCGGCATGTCCTGGGAGAAGCCGGTCCGTCATCTGCGCGAGTACCTCGACGTGCTGCTGCCGCTGGTGCGCGGCGAGGCGGCCGACGCCACTGGTGAGACCCTCAGCGCCCATCTCGAGCTCGACATCCCCGACTCCACGCCCATCGAGGTGCTCGTCGCGGCGCTGGGCACCCAGATGCTCAACGTCACCGGTCGCCTGGCCGAGGGGACCGGCACCTGGATGACCGGACCCGAGACGATCCGCACCCATATCGCCCCCACCATCAACGCCGCGGCGGCCGGCGCCGAACGTCCCGCTCCCCGCATCGTGTGCGCCCTGCCGGTGTGCGTCACCGATGACGAGGCCGCCGCCCGGGCCAAGGCCGCCGAGGAGTTCCTCGTCTACGGCTTCCTGCCCTCCTACCGGGCCATGCTCGACCGTGAGGGTGTCGAGGGCCCGGCCGATGTGGCCCTGGTCGGCGACGCCGCCACGGTGCGCGCCGGGATCGAACGCATCATGGAGTCCGGGGCCACCGAGTTCGTGGCGGTGCCGTTCTCGAACCGCGAGGCCACCATCGAGGTGCTGCAGACCCTGATGTAGCTCAGGGTCCGTCCACGGTCACGGATCGGTCTCGGTTCACACCGGCGCCTGCGGACGCAGCTCCATGGTGGACTCGACGAGGTTGTCGAACAGGTCCGCCAGCAGATCGGCCTTCACGCCCTGACGGGCGGGGTCGTCCCAGAGGTTCACGCGCTGCAGCGGATCGGCGACGAGGTCGTAGAGCTCACCCTCGGTGCCGTCGTGCATCGTGCCCGGCCGGTACATGGTGCAGAGCATGTCGTCGCGCAGGATGCTGCGCAGATGCACATCGGTGCCGTCGGGCTGGCAGCTGTCCCATTCCACCAACGAGCGCTCGAAGCCGCGGGCCTCGGCATCGGCGTCCGAGATCGGCAGCGGCTTCCCCTCCATCCACTCCGCCGGGGTGATGCCGGCGATGGCGCAGAAGGTGGGCGCGAGATCGAGCAGGCCGACGGGCCTGGTGACCCGTTCGTCACGGTTCGTCGTGCAGGAGCGGGCCGGTCGCCAGATGAGCGGCAGCCGGGCCAGCGCATCCACGTGGTACGGGCCCTTGAACAGGAAGCCGAAGTCACCCTGGAACTCGCCATGGTCGGTGGTGAACACGATGTCGACGTCGTCGCCCCAGCCCTTGGCCTCGAGGTGGGCCAGGACGCGGCCGATGGCCTCGTCGATCAGTTCGTTCTCGACATGGGCGTACGCGTTGACCTCGCGGATCTGGTCGGGGGTGAGCGTGGCGGGCACCCAGCGGGCGGGGGCCTCGTAGTTGCTGACCACCTCGCCGTCGTACCACTTGCGCCAATGCCGCGGCTTGGCGTCGATGACCGCCTCGCGCTGCGCACGGTCCTCGATGTAGTTCTCGGGCAGGTCGAGGTCGCGCCAGTTGACGCGGTGCATCTCCGAGGCCGGTGGATCCCAGGGGTGGTGCGGATCGGGGAAGCTCATCCAGCAGAACCAGTCCTCGTCGGTGCCGATGCTGTCGAGCCAGGCCATGGTCTGCCGGGCCACCCAGTCGGTGTGGTACCACTCGGGATCGATCGGGTTGACCTTGATCTGGGGGGCGCCGGTGTCACCACCGGGCAGGCCGCTCACCTCGAGCTCGCGATCGAGCACCTGGAAGAACCCACCGATGACCTCGGGATGGTTCTGCTGGATGTAGCGGGCGTAGTGGTTGAACCCGACTGCCCCGTGGGTGGCCAGTTCCATGTGCTCGAACCCATGGCTGCCGATGGTCTCGCCCCGCATGGCGTGGATGTTCTCGTCGAAGCGCAGGAACGGATCGAGCAGCGGTTCGAAGTGGCTCTTGCCGATGAGTGCGGTGCGATAGCCCGCCTCGCCGAGCACCCGGGCGACGCTGGCGGAGTCGGAGGGCAGAGGCACGCCGTTCATCCACACGCCATGGGTGCCGACGTTCTGACCGGTGACCATGGTGGCCCGCGAGGGCATGCACACCACGTTGGTGGGCTGGGCGCGGTCGTAGGAGATGCCCTCGGCGGCGAGACGATCGATGACCGGGGTGCGGGCCACGCGCCCGCCGTTGGCCCCGATGGCGTCGTAGCGCATCTGGTCGGTGGTGATGAACAGGATGCGGCGTCCCATCAGCGGTGCTCCCCGGTCTCGTGGTGTTCGGCGTGGTCGTCCATGATGCGTGCGAGTTCGGCGATGGCGGTGGAGGTGGCGCCGTCGAGCACGAACGACATGGGTTCGGGCACGATCTCGGTGCTGTAGATGAGCAGCGACTCGGGGGCCTCGACGGTGCCGATGTCGATGACATCCATGGTGGCGAGGTGGAAGGTGACCGGCAGCGGGCCGGTGATGCGGTACTGGAACCGCCGTAGACGATCATCGATGGTGACGATGTCCTCGTTCACCGGCAGGCCGGAGGCCATGACGATGGTGCGCACGTCACCCTCCATGGAGACCCCGGTGATGCCGGGGAACCACTCGACGATGCGCATGGGGTCGCGCAGCACCGCCCAGACATCATCGGCACTGCGTCGGATCCGTACCTGGCTGCGACTGGTCGCCATTGGCCCCCTTCGGTTCGTCCGCCGATCCTAGGCAACTGGTGACAGTCCGACTGCCACTAGGGGCCCGAGGGGCGTCGGCACTAGCGTGCCCAGCCGTGTCCCGGCCCCGACAGATCAACACCCGTCGGCATCGCGCCACCACTGCGGTGATCAACCGGGTGTGGTCCTGGGTGCGGGCGCGGGGAGCGGTGAACTGGCAGCATCCGCTGGCCCGTCGGTACGGCTCGATGGGCGAGGGCAGCTATCGGGCCTTCCCCCCCGGCGACTGCACCAATCCCCATGCCATCCACATCGGGCGCGACTGCTTCATCGGTGCCGGGGTGACCCTCGCCGTGGGCATGCCCACCGAGGTCTACGCCCCCGACTGCGAACCGGTCATCGAGATCGGTGACCGCACCACGATCGGCAAGGACTGCTGGTTCGTGGCCCGCCACTCCATCGTGCTCGAACACGATGTCACCATCGCCCCCAACGTGTACTTCACCGATCACAACCACACCTACGCCGATCCCTGGCTGCCGGTGGGGCAGCAGGTGCTGCAGGGGCGTCCCGTGCGCGTCGGCACCGGGACCTGGATCGCCACCAACGCCGTCATCCTCCCCGGCACCACCATCGGCGCGAACTGCACCATCGCCGCCGGCGCAGTGGTGCGGGGCGACATCCCCGATCACTCGGTGGTGGCCGGGGTGCCGGGACGCATCCTGCGGCGCTGGACCCGTGAGGAGGGGTGGCAGCCCCCGTTCACCGAACCGGTCGTGGTGGTCGAGGGCTGGCCGGTCGGGGTGCCGCCCGAGGAGTGATCCCGACCTCGGTGGCGACCGGTCGTCGACTCGACCGGACCAGCGGTGACAGCTTCAGCGGCGTCCGGCCGGCTTGGCGCCGAAACTGCTGGCCAGCATCGGCTCGGAGAACGCAGCGCCGACCGGCAGGCCGGCGGCGTAGCGGTAGAGCGCGGTGCGGAAGATGGCGCCGAGGGCCGACAGCACGGTGAACACCACGGCCAGGTAGATGAGCAGCAGGGGCAGTCCGAGGAAGGGCACCGCCGCGGTGAGTGCACCGAACACGATGACGCCGGGCACGATCAGCAGCAGCCCGAGCAGACCGAAACCGACCTGGGCGATGATGTTCTCGCCCCACTTGGCCTTGATGAGCATCACCGATCGCTTCACGGCGGCGAAGGGTCCGACCCCTTCGATGATGATCACCGGCATCACCAACCATGTGGCGATGTTCCAGGCGGCGCCGATCATGCCGACCACGAGGTCACCGAGGAAGCCGGCCTTCTCCTGCACGGCGGAGAGCACGGCGCCGACGGTGGCGTTGGTGGCGGTCCAACCGGCGATGGGCACGATCCGCGAGGTGGCCTTCGAGAAGGCGCTGCCCAGGGTGGGATCGCCACCCTCGAGTCGTTCGTTGGCCCCGGCCACGAGGGCGCCGGCGAACAGCTGACTGATCACGGCGATCACGAGCACTCCGATGATGAGCAGCAGGACCGCCGCGGGGTTGGCCTGCTTGGAGGTCTCGTTGGTGACCGCATCGGTGGTGGTCTCGAGGGTGGAGTACACCACGAGGCCGATCACCGCGGCGATCACGGCGCACACGGCACCGCCGATCACCGGGATCGCCAGCAGCTCCTTGTCGGACTTGAGCACGCCCCAACTGGCGCCGGCCAACTGCTTGCTGTTCGCGAATCGTCCCATGGGCGCAGATGGTAGGACAGCGAGCGCTCAGGTGGGGTCGATGTCGATGGTCTCGACCGGTGTCCCCTCGGGGATCAACAGGGCGGCGAGCTCCATGCACAGGGCGTCGAGCCGCTCCGCGGTGCGGCGGTAGACCTCGGCGCCCTCTCCGACTGGATCGGCGATCTCGTCGCCCGCCAGTCCGATGGGTCGGCCCGGGGTGCGCAGGGCGGCCACCTCGGCGCACCAGTCGCGCACGGTCTGCCCGGGTCGGCGGGGGCCGATGCGGCGACCGAGTCGCAGGATCTCACCCATCACGAAGCTGCGGTGGCGTGCGTCCGGGTCATGGTTGAGCGAGCCGGTCACATGGTCGCGGGTCATGCCGAGCACGAGGTCGGCATCGGCCACGATGGCGGGGGTCAGGCGCCGGCTCTCATGGGCGGAGAGATCGATGCCGCGCTCGGCGAGGACCTCGACGGCGTGATCGGTGGCGGGTCCGCCCCAGCCGATGGTGCCGGCCGAGTGCACCCGTGCGTCCATGCCGCGCCGCCCGAGATGATGGGCCAGCAGTCCCATCGCCATGGGCGATCGGCAGGTGTTCCCGGAGCAGACGAACAGGATCTCGATGCGTCGATCCTAGGAGGTGACCGAGAGCGGTCAGGAAGTAGCGTCTGGCTGTCATGTGCGTCGTGATCGGAGCTCTCCTGTGACCCTGCTCGTCATCGGCGACAGCGGCATCGCCCGGGCCATCACGGTGGCGATGCGCGCCGGCGATCGATCGGTTGCGACCGTCACAGACACCGCGGTGTTCGAGAAGCGAGACACGGCCGCCGCGGCCCTGGCCGCCGCCATCGATGGTGCGGCGATCACGACGGTGGTGTTCGCCCATCTCGATCCGAGCGGGTTCCGCACCGCGGCCATCACCGAACTCACCGAGCCGGCCTGGGACACCGCCTGCGAGCGGTCGCTGCGGCACGCCTTCGTGGCGCTGCAGCAGGTGCACGCCCTCGTCGCCGATGGCACTCCCATCGTGCTGGTGCTGCCCAATGTCGGCGCCGTCGGTGTGGCCGGACTGGTCCCGCTGTGCAGCGCGGTGGAGGGCATCCGGGTCATGGCCAAGGCGATGGCCCGTCGGTGGGGGGCCCGGGGCATCACGGTCAACACCATCGAGGTCGAACTCGCCGCGTTCATCCTCGGTGACCTGGGAGCCGAGGGCGCAGGCACGGCAGTGCCCGAGGTGCCGGTGCTCGGCAGTCCGGCATTGGCGCCCGGCTCGGCCGTTGCCGACGTCGTGGGCCTCATCGATCTGCTCGCCTCCCCAGAGGGTCGGGCCGTCACCGGCGCGTTCCTCATGGCCGACCGGGGCACGGTGATGCTGCCGTGATGACCCGGATGCTCGACGGGCGGGTCGTGCTCGTCACCGGCGCAGCGGCCGGCGTCGGTCGGGGAGTGGCCGTGGCCATGGGTCGGGCCGGCGCCGTGGTGGGCATCGGAGTCCGTCGTCCCGAGGCGGCGACCGAGGTGGCCGACGAGGTGCGCGAGGCCGGTGGTGTGCCCGTGGTGCTGCGCTGCGATGTCACCGACGGGGCCCAGTCGGCCGCCGCCATCGACCAGCTCGTCGCCCAGCACGGTCGCCTCGACGCCCTCGTGCACAACGCCGTGTCGAACCGCTCGAGCGAACCCACCGATCTCGAAACCGCGGAGCTCGACCTGTGGGAGGAGCATGCCTCAGTCACCGTGCGCGCCACCTGGCGGCTGGCGGTGCAGGCCCATGCCCATCTGCGCGCCGCGCAGGGGGCGTATCTGCTGATGACCTCGCCCGCCGGCATCGAGGGCTCGGCCCCGCTGCCGTTCTACAGCGCGGTCAAGGCCGCCCAGCGCGGATTCGTGCGGGCCCTGGCCCGGGAATGGGGTCCCGACCACATCCGCGTCAACAGCATCGCCCCGCTCGCCATCTCGCCGGCGCTGGAGAACCTGCGCAGCACCGATCCCGAGCGGGTGGCGCGCATCGAGGGGCTGGTGCCGTTGGGCCGTCTCGGCGACCCCACCGAGGACATCGGTCCGCCCTCGGTGTTCCTGTGCAGCCCCGAGGCCCGGTACGTCACCGGCCAGACCCTGGTGGTCAGCGGCGGCCGCTTCACCTCGCTGTAGCGGTCACCAGTCGCGCAGCCGCGCCCGGAGCTCCTCGTTGTGCACGAACACCGGCAGTTCATCGCGATCGTTCACGGTGGGGCGCACCGAGGTGCCGCCGTCCACGCAGAGCACCTGGCCGGTGACATAGGCGGCCAGATCGCTCATCATGAACAGCACCGCCGAGGCGATGTCGTCGGAGGTGCCGCGCCGACGCATCGGGATGACCTCGAGATCCGTGCCGTCGGTGTCACCGGGCCTGCGGTTGGAGGCGCTCTTGGGTGTGGCGATCGAACCGGGGGCCACGGCGTTCACACGGATGTCGCGGGCACCCCACTCCACCGCCAATGACCGGGTGAGGGAGAGCACGGCGGCCTTGGCCGCGGCGTAGGCCGAGCCGTAGGGCATGGCGTTGAGCGCCGAGACGGTGGCGATGTTGACGATGGCGCCGCCCTGTCCCTGCTCGACGAGCCGGCGGCCCACCGCCCGCACGGTGTTGACGGTCACGCCGAAGTTGAGGTCCATGACCTCGTCGAAGTGCGGATCCTCGCTGGCGAAGGGCGCCCACTGCGGCGGCCACATGCCCCCGGCCACCTGCACACAGCCATGGATCGGGCCGAGATCGCAGGCGGCGTCGACCACCGGTCCGAGAGCGGCACGTTGGCGACCGTCGGCGACCATCCCGACATGGGTGACGCCGGCGGCGGCGAGCGCATCGGTGCAGACGGCGAGCTTCTCGGCGTCGATGTCGACCGCCACGATGTGGGCACCGGCCCGACCGAGATGACGACACACCGCGGTGCCGATGCCGCCGCCGCCGGCGCCGACCACGACGACGGACTTCCCTTCGAGTCCCCAGATGTCCATGGGCAGACTCTAGGGGTGACGCCCGCCGGGACTGTTCCGAGGTGTCGGTTCAGTCATGCATCGCGGCGGGATCGGTGGGCCGATGCCAGCCACCGGCCGCCCAGTTGCCGCCGTCGACATGGATGGTGCTGCCGGTGATGAAGCGCGAGAGATCGCTGGCGAGGAACAGCGCGGTGGCGGCGGAGTCCTCCGGGGTGCCGAAGTATCCCAGCGGTGGGAGGAAGGCGGGGAGGAACTCGGGCTCGGTGGCGAGCATGGCGAGACGCGCCTCCTGCTCGCCGGCGCTGGGCTGCCCGTCGGGAGCGATGGAGTTGATGCGGATGCGCCGGGTGCCGAGCTCGAGCGCCATCGACTTCGAGAAGCTGGCCACGGCGGCCTTCATGGCGGCGTAGATGCCGAAGCCGGGGCCGGCCTGATGGGCCTCGATGGAGGTGAGGTTGATGATCGAGCCGCCGTCGGCCATCACCGGGGCCACCCGGCGGATGAAGTGGGTGACCTGGGTGAAGTTCTCGGCGATGAGCGAGGCCTCGCCCTTCGGTGCGGTGTCGAGGAACTGCGACACGAAGGTGCCACCGGCGTTGTTGACGAGGATGTCGACCCGGTCGAAGCGGTCGACGACTCCCTCGACGAAGGTGTCGACGGCCTCGGCGTCGCGCACGTCGAGTACGGCGCTCATCACCGGACGGCCGAGGGCCTCGATCTCGGCCACCACCTCGGCCAGCTCCGGACCCTGACGGTCGCAGAGGGCCAACGAGGCGCCGCAGCGGGCGAACAGCAGGGCCGTGGCCCGGCCGATGCCCTGGGCGGCGCCGGTCACGATCGCCACGCGGTCGGTGAGCAGGATGGATCGTTCGTCGAAGAGATGCACCATGGCGCAACTCTCGCACAGCCGCACCGGCGCCGCCCCCGCCGGTCGTCGAGCGGGACCGGGGCACCGTGGTGATCACCGGTGGTGATCAGCAGCGGTGGTCAGCGGCGGTCGGCGCTCCCCACCGGTCGACGCCAGCCGCGCATCGAGGCCCACACACCCCAGGCCAGCGCTCCGGTCGGGATCTCGAGCAGATAGGTGAAGCCCCGGAACAGGAACACCGCTGCGGTGGCGGCCTCGGCATGGCCCCCGAAGCTGATCAGCGTGGCGGCCGCACCGGTCTCGACGAACCCGACACCACTGGGGGTGATGGGGATGGTCTCGAGCAGACGGGCGAAGGCGAACGCCGCGAACACCTCGATCCAGCCGAGCTCATGGGTGTCGAGTCCGATCGATCGCACGCAGGCCAGCAGCAGCAGGTACTGGATGAGGTTGAACAGCACCACCCACAGGGTGATGAGCGCCCAGTGCCGTCGCAGCAGACCGATGCTGTGGTGACGGAAGTCGAGCACCGAGCGACCGATGTCGAGGGCGGCCAGCCGCTGGATCCGCCGACCGAGGGGGTCGACGATGCGCTGCCCGATGGCGCCCACCTTCTCGGCGAGCAGCTCGCTGCGCATGATGAGGGCCAGCACGACCACGGCACCGACGAGCGCGACCACGCCGATGATGGCGGGGATCACCAGCTGTCCGGTGTCCCGTCCGGTGGTCAGCAGCAGCACCACGGCGAGGACCGGCAGCGTCAGCTTCACGAACACGTTCCAGACGCCCGAGACCAGGATCGACAGGGTGACGGTGGGCGGCGAGAACCCCCAGGACATGTCCATGGCGTAGGTGGCGCCCACGCCGACGGCACCGCCGAAGGGCACCACGTTCGACACCGCGCTGCTGGCCAGGTTCACGGTGACGGCCCGCCGACGGTGCAGTCCCGGCAGACAGTTGACCATGACCCCGCTGTAGGCGAGCACGGCGAGTGCCCAGATGCCGGTGAGCATGCTGAGGCGGGCGATGGACAGGGTCGAGATCTGGTCCCAGATGGCCGAGTAGTGCGAGCCGCTGACCGCCGGCACCACGAACAGGAACATCACCAGAGTGGCCGCGAGCGAGAGCGCACTCTCGATCAGTCGTCGCCGGGGTGTCTTCCGCTGCAGTTCGTGGGTGACCGCGGCGACCGCATCGATCTCCTCGGCGGTCTCCGAACTCTCCGAGCGCCAGATGGGGTCGCCGGCTGCCCCGCCCGCCGGCTGGTCACTCACCGGATCACCGGTCCAGCGGTGTGAACAGGTCGGCGAACGCAACGGGGATGTCGGCGTGGGCCACGAACCACTCGGTGGCGAAGGCGATGGCGAAGATCTCGTCGGGCAGCCCGAGGAACACCGCCAGGGTGCGCACCGAGTCGGCCGAGTCGCTGCTGGCCTGCGTGGCATGGGCGGCCATCGAGGCCCGTTTGCGATCGAGCACACCGGTCACGTCGACGACATGGGTGAGCTGAGCGTTGGGCGTGTACCAGTGGGTCAGATCGGGTGGCACGAAACCCTCGGGGATCTCCAGACCGAGGCTGGCGGCGAGGTCCATGCCGCCGGAGAGGAACTCGCGATCGATGGTGACCTCGACCATGGGGATGTCCGCGGCGCCCGCCGCAGCGATGGCGACGGCGTGCACCCGCAGATGATCGGGATGCCCGTAGCCGCCCACCACGTCGTCGGCGAGGAGCAGCTCGGCATCCTCCTCCTGCAGGATGCTCACGAGACGGTCGACGGCGTCATCGACCGTCGCCGCGCACAGCGAACCCTCGGGCCAGGTGTCCTCGGTCGGAGGTTCCAGGCCGGAGTCGGCGAAGCCGAGGAAGGCGAGACGGTGGACCCCGAGGGCCGCAGCCGAGGTCTGCGCCTCGCTGCGCCGTCGATCGGCGAGGGTCTCCCCGGCGGCCAGGAGCTGGCGGTCGGCGAATCCGGCGCCACCGTCGGTGGCGAGCACGAGCACCACCCGATGACCGGCGTCGACGGCCCGGGCGATGGTGCCGGCGCTGATGAGCGCCTCATCATCGGGATGGGCGTGGAAGAACACGATGGTCCCGGTGGTCACCCCACCAGTGTGGCAGGCCTCCTGCCTCGGGCCGGATCCATCGCGCCCGACCCGAGGCGTCACCGTGGGGTCGGACGATCGGGCGAGTACCGTTCCGGTTCGTCGTTCACCGTGAGGGGAGGAGGATCGTGGCCGACGCCGAACCGAGCCACGTTCCGGACCCTGCGGGCATCGCCGATGATCGTCCGCTGCGCATCGGGATCGTCTCCGACTGCTACGTGCCCCGGCTCGGGGGCATCGAGATGCAGTCGCATGATCTCGCCCAGCAGCTGCAGCGCGCCGGTCATGAGGTGGTGGTCATCACGCCCACCCCCGGCCCCACCATCGTCGACGGGGTGCGCGTGCAGCGCATCGATGTGCCGCTGCTCCCCTTCGACATCCCATTCACCCGCCGGGCCTTCCGGGCCGTCGGTTCGCTGCTGCGCAGCGAGCGGGTGGATGTGGCCCATTTCCAGGGTGGCATCGCCAGCCCGATGACCTACATCGCCGCCCGCGCCGCCCAGCGCGCCGGTGTGCCCAGCGTGGTCACCCTGCACTGTGTGTGGGGCTACGCCGCGCCCGGGTTCGCCCTGCTCGATCGGCTCACCGGCTGGGGGGACTGGCCGGTGGTGTTCTCGGCGGTCAGCGATGTGGCCGCCGAACCGGTGCGGCGCATCGTGGGGCCCGACCACCCGGTGCTCGTGCTGCCCAACGGCATCACCAACGAGCTGTGGCGGATCGAAGCGGCCCCACGTCCGGCCGATGTCGTCACACTGGTGTCCACCATGCGGCTGGCGCCCCGGAAGCGACCGATGCATCTGCTGCGCATGGTGCGACGCGTCCTCGATCAGCTGCCCCCGGGACTGCGCCTCCGGGTGGTCGTCATCGGTGAGGGCCCGGAACGACCGCAGCTCGAGAAGTACCTGCGCGCCAACGGTCTCACCGAGGTGGTCGAGCTGGTGGGTCGTCGATCACGGGATGAGATACGCGCCATCTTCGCCACCGCCGATGTGTTCGTCGCCCCCGCCAACCTCGAGTCCTTCGGCATCGCCGCCCTCGAGGGCCGCTGTGCCGGCCTTCCGGTGGTGGCCAAGGCCCGCACCGGCATCCGCGAGTTCATCACCCATGAGCGCGAGGGCCTGCTGGCCACCTCCGATGACGACATGGTCGTGCAGCTCACCCGGATCGTCACCGATCACGACCTGCGCACCCGCATGGCCGAGTTCAACCGGTCGACGCCGTCACCGGTGGACTGGTCGCAGGTGGTGACCCGCAACGTCGAGGCCTATCGGCTGGCGATGACCCTGGCGCCCTCGCCGACGCGCTGACGAGTGCGGGCCAGGAAGCCCTGCAGCGCTCGGGCCAGGCCGTAGCCGGCGAGGAAGATGACCGCGCCCCCCACGGCGTCGAGCCAGTAGTGGTTGCCGGTGATGATGACCACGATGATGGTCACGATGGGATAGAGCACGGCGAGGGACTTCGCCCACCAGCTGCGCACCCGGGGGAGGAACACCGCCGTGCCCCACATGGCCCAGCCGCAGTGCAGCGAGGGCATGGCGGCGAACTGGTTGGAGATGGTCTTCATGCCCTCCGAGTTGAACGACCAGAAGGTCGGGTACTTCACCAGGGTGTCCACGAAGCCGTAGCTGGCCCCACCCATGGAGTCGAGCAGACGCGGCGGCATGAGCGGGAAGGTGGCGAACCCGATGAGGCCGAGCAGCGTGCCGATGAGCAGGGTGGAGCGCCACAGCGGGTAGTCGTCGGGGAAGCGGCGGTAGAGGAAGAACAGCCCGAACAGGGTGGCGGCGATGTACACCGAGCCGTAGAAGTAGTTGGCGGCCACGATGAGCGGGGTGACATCCAGCGCCCAGATCTGCATCTGGCGCTCGTGGAACATGCCGATGGCGCGCTGCCAGCCGATGAGGCGCTCGGCGTTGGCATACGCCCGGGCCGGGTTGGCCGCCGAGACGTTGCGGATGCTCTCGTAGACGATGTCGACGATGAGCACGAGCAGGACCTCGCGCCACCAGACCAGCCGGGATCCGTCGCTGAGCACCGTGCCCCGCCGCCAGCGCGGGATCGACGATGCGGGCGCGACCTGTGCGTCGTCGTCGGAGGCCCCGGTGTCGTCGATCGTCGTCGTGTCGGTCATGTCGGTTCCAACGGGGGCGGTGAGGGGACGGAACGAGGATACGCGGCGGGAGCAGCACCCCGGTCGTCATCTCCTGTTCACCTGAGCGACAGAGATTCACCCACTGTTGGTCATCGGTTGGTTGTCCCGGACCACGCCGTCCCGTTCACTACGGGGGACCAGATCGCCCGGCCGCCTCCGTCGTGCCCTGGACCCTCTCCCCGACATCGCCCGACCCTCCTCCGGAGCCTCCCCAGTGCCCGACACCGCAGTCGCTGATCCACCGGCACCCGGCGAGTCGAGGTCCACCGGTCCCACCCGCCGGGTGGTCACCGAGGTCCCCAGCGTCGTCGATCGACGCTTCAACGCCATCACGCTCGGTTCCGGCATCGCCGTGCTCGTGCTGCTGGTGCTCGTGGGGATCTTCCTGCTGATCCAGAGCTCCGAGGCCCTCTCGGAGTCCGGCATCCTGCGGTTCCTCACCCGGACCGAATGGCGCACCGATGTGCAGCCACCCCGGATCGGCGTGATGGGTCTGCTCGCCGGCACCGTGCTCGTCGCCCTCGTCGGCATCGTGGTGGCGGTGCCGCTGAGCATCTTCACGGCCCTGGCCATCACCGAGTACTCCACCGCCCGTCGGCGCCGGTGGCTGATCGGCGTGGTCGACCTGCTCGCCGCCGTGCCCAGTCTCCTGTTCGGCCTCTGGGGTTTCCTCTACCTCTCGGACAAGATCATCCCGATCTCGACCTGGCTGACCCAGAACCTGGGGTTCATCCCGATCTTCAGCACCCAGGAGAACGCCAGTCTCACCGGGTCGATCTTCATCGCCGGCATCGTCGTGGGCCTCATGGTGCTGCCCATCATCACCTCGGTCACCCGCGAGGTGTTCTCCCAGACGCCGCCGGGGGAGAAGGAGGCGGCCCTCGCCCTCGGCGGGACACGCTGGGGGATGATCCGCTCGGTGGTCCTGCCCTATGGCCGCGGCGGCATCATCGGCGGTTCCATGCTCGGGCTCGGACGGGCCCTCGGTGAGACGATCGCCGTGGCGCTGCTGCTCCCGCAGGTGCCCCAGCGCATCGGTGACAGCATCCACATCCTCCAGAACGGAGGCGCCACCGTCTCTGGCTTCATCGCCAACCGGGCCGGCGCCGACTCGTTCACCGTGTCCGGGCTCATGGCCGCGGGTCTGGTGCTGTTCATCATCACGCTCGCCACCAACATGGTGGCCTCGGTCGTGGTGGCCCGCAGTCGCTCCGGTGTGGGGGTCGAGCTGTGAGCTCCGAGGTGCTCGACCCGATGACATCCGCCGAGACATCCTCGGACCTGTCCCCGGTGGATCCGACACCTCCGGTCCGGTCCGCACCCCGCCGGGCCCGCCGACCCCGGGAGTTCACCAACTTCGATGTGTGGGTGCTCGTCGGCTCGCTCGTCAGCGCGCTGTGTCTGAACTGGCTGATCTTCTATCGGCTCACGGTCGGCGCAAGCCTCTTCGGGTTCCTGCTCTGCTCCTATCTCACGTTCCTTGTCGTCTTCGCCCTGGTCACCGCCGATCGGGTCGGCCGGTTGGTGGCCACCGATCGGGTGATGACCGTGGTCGTGGTCAGCGCCGCCACCGCAGTGTTCGTCCCCCTCGTGCTGCTCGTCGGGTACATCCTCATCGAGGGCATCAAGGCGCTCCGACCGAACTTCTTCATCAGCGACCAGGAGGGCATCACCCCGATCCTCCCGGCGACCTCCGGGGGCGCGTCGCACGCCATCATCGGCTCGATCGAGCAGGTCGGTCTGGCCCTGATCTGGTCGCTGCCGCTGGCGCTGGCCGCGGCGGTGTTCCTGAACGAGTCCCGCAGCCGCTGGCGCCGTCCGGTACGGATCTTCGTCGACGCCATGAGCGGACTGCCGTCGATCATCGCCGGTCTGTTCATCTTCGCCACCCTCATCCTCCCCTTCGCCAAGAGCGGGAATCCGCTGTTCGGGTACAACGGCTTCATGGCCTCGTTGGCACTGGCCATCACGATGCTGCCCACCATCACCCGCACCGTCGACGTGGTGCTGCGCCTCGTGCCCGACGGACTGCGCGAGGCGTCATTGGCGCTGGGAGCCTCTCGGGCTCGCACGGTGTTCTCCGTGGTGTTCCCCACCGCCCGCACCGGTATGACCACCGCCGTCGTGCTCGGCATCGCCCGGGCCGTGGGGGAGACCGCGCCGCTGCTGTTCACCGCCTTCGGCTACGACCTCATGAACTCGAACCCGTTCTCGGGCTCCCAGGAGAGCCTGCCGCTGTTCGTGTACCGCAACATCCGCAAACCCGACATCTCAGCCATCCAGCGCGGGTTCTCCGGAGCCCTCGTGCTGCTGCTGCTGGTGGTCGGACTGTTCGCCCTCGCCCGGTTCCTCGGGCGCGACCGATCCAAGAGAGTCAGATCACGATGACTCTCGCATCTGAAAGGCCGTTCGCCATGTCCCTGAGTTCCACGACGATCGAGGAGCCTCCCTCCGCCCATCGGGTGCCGATCGTGGGTGGCCCTCCCCCCGGGGCCGCCACCCTCGAGGCGAAGGGGGCCTGCGCCTGGTTCGGAGAGCGCCTCGTGCTCGAGGGCGTCGACCTGGTGATGCCGGCCGGTCAGGTCACGGCGCTGATCGGCCCCTCGGGCTGCGGCAAGTCCACGTTCCTCCGTCTGCTCAACCGCATGCACGAGCTCATCCCCGGCGCTGCGCTCGACGGCGAGATCCTCCTCGACGGCGAGGACATCTACGCCACCGGTACCCGGGCTCAGCAGGTCCGCATGCGCATCGGCATGGTGTTCCAGAAGCCGAACCCGTTCCCGGCGATGAGCATCCGCGAGAACGTGCTGGCCGGCCTCAAGCTCGCCCGTCTCAAGTGCGATGCGAAGGACGATCTCGTCGAGCAGTCGCTGATCCGCGCCGGCCTCTGGAAGGAGGTCCGCGATCGCCTCGACAGTCCGGGTGGTGCGCTCTCCGGTGGGCAGCAGCAGCGTCTGTGCATCGCCCGGTCGTTGGCGGTGCAGCCCAACGTGCTGCTCATGGATGAGCCCTGCTCGGCATTGGACCCCACATCCACCCGACGCGTGGAGGAGACCATCGACGAGCTGCGCGGTGAGGTCACCGTCGTGATCGTGACCCACAACATGCAGCAGGCCAACCGTGTCTCGGACATCTGCGCCTTCTTCCTCGCCGCCGAGAACCAGCCGGGTGTCGTGGTCGAGCAGGGTCCGACCGCGAAGATGTTCAGCACCCCGGAGGATCCCCGCACCCTCGACTACGTCCAGGGGCGATTCGGCTGATGCGAGCCCGATTCGCTCGATTCCTCGCGGCACTCATCGCACTGGGTCTCGCATCGGTGGCGGTGGCCCCGGTGGCGTCCGCTGCGCCGGCGCGGGTCAATGGGCAGGGATCGTCCTATGTGGCCCTGGCCATGCAGCAGTGGGTCGCGGATGCCCAGACCTCAGGGCTGCAGGTCAACTATCTGCCCACCGGATCGCCGGCCGGGCTCACCTCCTTCGGCCAGTCCCTGGCCGACTTCGCCGGCACCGAGGCCGAGTTCTCGGCGCTGTCCACCCAGGGCATCGGTGACACCCGCGGGTACCAGTACGTCCCCTCGGTCGCCGGTGCGGTGGCGGTCATGTACAACGTGCAGGACGCCGCCGGGCGCAAGGTCGACTATCTGCACCTGACCCGCCGCACCATCGCCCGGATCTTCACCGGGGACATCAGCCGCTGGAGCGATCCGGCCATCACCGCCGACAACAAGGGCCTCGTGCTGCCCGACCAACCCATCAACGTGGTCTATCGCGGTGGTCAGTCGGGCACCACCGGGCTGTTCTACGACTTCGTGGCCAACGTGGCGCCCGATGTGTTCGGACCCTGGGCCCAGCGGAACAACTTCCCGACTGCGGTGCGGATCATCCAGCTGGACAGCTCGCCGACCTTCGTGCCGAAGTCGCAGGCCTTCCAGGGTTCCGACCAGATCGCCCAGTACATCGGCAGCGGGCAGGGTCTCTGGAGCATCGGGTACGACGAGTTCGGCTACGCCAAGGTCTACGACGTGCCCGCCGCCTGGGTGGAGAACGCTGCCGGTGAGTCGGTCCTTCCCTACGCCGAGAACATCTCGGCCGCACTCGAGTCCGCCACGCTGCGACCCGATCTCTCCCAGGAGCTGTCAGGGGTCTACAACTCGACGAACCCGATCGCCTATCCGATCTCGGCCTACAGCTACATCGTCACCCAGTGCACCGTCTCGCCCGACCGTCCCACCTGTCGGGGGGCGTACTCCAACTCCGGCATCACCGAGACACTCGCCCAGTGGCTGCGGTACATCGCCTGTGAGGGTCAGGTGAACATGGCCCGTATCGGGTACTCGCCCCTGCCGCCGAACCTCTCCCAGGAGGTGGCGAACTCCATCGCCCGCCTCACCGGGCAGCCGGCCGAGCAGCTCTCGGCCGACAACTGCGCCAATCCGCGGTTCCGCGGCTCGGTCGGAGACGGCGGCACCCCGCCACCCAACCCGTTCGACGGCATCGACGCCATCGGCGCGACCGGTGGTGGCGCCGGCGACACCGGGGCCACCGGCACCGGCGCGGGCGCCGGCAAGGGTGGGACGACCTCGAGCGGTGGGGGCAGCACCGAGTGGCGTCGTGCGGCGCCGGTGGCCTACGCCGGTCCGTCCATCGCCGCGGCGAACCCCTGGGCGCTCATCGCACTGCTGGCGATCATGGGGCTCCCGCTCGGCGTCGGCGCTGTGATCGCCCGTCGCCGAGCCCTGAGAGGACGTCCATGACGACAGACCACCTCCCAGGGTCAGAAGTGTTGGTCTGATCTTCACCTTCTGTTCCGTCGGTCTCGGTCCCCGGTTCACATCAGTGCTCCACACTCCCCATCGTCGAGCATCATGCCGACGTCGTTCCATCTCCTCCAACCCTGTCTCGAAAGGACACCCGCTGTGAAGAGTTCTCTTCTCAAGCGCAGTCTCATCGTCGGTGCAGTGGTCGTCACCTCCGTGGCCGCCACCATCCCGATGATCAACGCTGCGTCCGCCGATGTGATCACCGCTGCCGGCTCGGACACCACCGAGAACGTCATGGGTTCGATCCTGAGTCAGCTGAACACCGACGCCAATCCCACCTACAACGTGCCGGTGTACAACGCCAACAACTTCTCGGTCCAGGGCGACTCATACTGCCCCGACATCACCTTCCCCCGCACCCTCGGCGCCACGCCGCTGCCCACGCCGACGCCCCCTGCCATCGCCACCCCCAACGGTTCGGGTGCCGGTCGCAACGCCCTGCGTGACTACGTGGCCAGCATCAAGCGCTACAGCGGTGGGGTCGAGGTCCTGAAGGACGCTCCCGGCTACGACACCGCCACCCCGGTGACCGGGTGCGTCGACATCGCCCGCTCCTCGAGCTTCTCCTCGGGCTCGCCGGCGGCCACCAAGGGCCAGTACTTCGCCTTCGCCCTCGACGCCGTCTCCTGGGCCTCGCCCAGTTCGAAGGCCCCGGCCACGCTCACCATCGAGCAGCTGCAGAAGATCTACAACTGCACCTACACCAACTGGAACCAGGTGGGTGGACAGGACGGCCCCATCCAGCGCTATCTGCCCCAGTCCTCCTCGGGCACCCGCGCCTACTTCCTCTCCGACGTGCTCGGCGGCTCGTCGTTCAGCCAGACCTCGGCCGACTGTCCGGCGGTGAAGGTCGTGGACAAGAACGGTGATCCCTTCGAGGAGAACCGCGGCGACAAGATCCCCGACGCTGACCTCGAGAAGGCGATCCTTCCCTACTCGGCCGGTCAGTGGGCCTACCAGGCCAACAACTCGGCAAACCCCTCGATCGATCAGCGCAAGTCCTCGACCGCCGTGGTCACCATGATCAAGGGCATCAACCGTTCGGCCTTCGGCAAGACCGGTTCCGGTGACAACTCCCTGTGGAACGCGTCGGCGGTGGCGTACAACTCCATCGACGCTCGCTACCAGCTCAACGACGCCGGTTGGCAGACCGTGGACCCGGCCGGCCCCAACGGCACCAACACCAACACTTCGGGCTATCCGGTGATCGCCGCGAACACCACCAAGGAGTCCAGCAAGAGCTGGGACACCGTGGACTTCCCGGGCGTGCGTCTCGTCTACAACGTGCTGCACACCGATTCACCGAGCTACAGCATCGCTCGCAGTCTGGTGGGCTTCAACAACATCGACGGCGGCGCCAAGAGCCGGCTCTGCAACGGTGAGTTCAAGACCACCATCTCGGCCTTCGGCTTCTCGCCGCTCACCACCGCCACGAGCAGCTCGAACCTCGCCGGTTCCACCTGCCGCCGGTACCTGGCCTAGTCGATCGAACGATCCGGTTCCGGGTCGGGGCTCGCTCCGACCCGGAACCCGGGTGAAAGGTCCCCGATGTCCGCAACCTCCAAGTGGCTCGAACCGAGGGTGGTGATCCCGTCGGTCATCGCACTGGTGGCGATCTCAGCACTCCTCACCGTGCTGCTGGTGGGGGGCGGATCGGACGGGTCGACCGGGTCGGCCGCGCCGGCCGACGCGGCGGCGGTCACCTCCACCACGGTCGCCGGATCGGGATCCTCCGACGCCTCCGGGCAGTCCACCTCGACCACGACTCCCAGCTCCGGGCCCTACACCACACCCACCATGCCGGTCGAGGTGCAGGTGCCCGAGTCCGACGGCACGCCGGTGACCCAGGGGGCCATCGACGGTCAGGCCATCACCGTGACGGCCCGCCCCGAGTCCGGCTCGCTGCTGTTCGGCGTCGAGGCCCGGCTCTGCCGGGGCGACCGGGCGGTCGTGACCGACGGTGACTTCGCTCCGACCGTGGGCGGGATGTGCATCGACACGCCGCTCTCGTCGGACTCCGATGCCAAGGTGTCGGTGATCGGTCGGGAACCCTACGGCCCGCTGGACGTCACCTTCCGGGTCGGCGTGGGCAGCACCACCTTCCGCACCCAGTACGACGGACCCACCACCATCACCTGCGGCCCGAGCACACCCTGTCAGATCGTTCTCAAGCTCCAGTACCCGAAGGGATTCGGTTTCCAGGGGATCCCTGTCTCCTACCGCTGAACCGTTCGGCACCACCATCGCCATCCACCCATTCACCGGGCCGAGAGGTCCGAGAGAGGTCACACTCCGATGATTCGTTCACTGCGTTCCCGCCTGGTGGCGGTGTCCACGGGAGTGCTGCTCACCGCAGCCACCGTCGGCACGCTCGCCCCCGTGGCGCAGGCCGAGACGGCGGCGGGTCAGATCCCCGCCACCATCACGGCCACCCCGACCACCGGCCTCGTGTCCGGCTCCACCGTCACCGTCTCGGCCACCGCCGACACCAACTGGAACATCTACTCGCTGCGGGCCCGTCTGTGCTCGAGCGACGCGGCCATCAACAACGCCGGTGACTTCTCACCGACGCTGGGCGGCAACTGCATCGACCAGCCGCTGGCCGCCGGCACCGATTCCGATGTCACCGTGACCACCGATCCCGGCAGTCGTGGTGCGGCCTCGCTGAACTTCAAGGTCGGCGCCGGATCCACCACCTTCACCACGCAGTACGACGGTGCGAGGACCATCGCCTGTGGCGTCACCTCGGCGAGCGGCTGCAAGCTCGTGGTCGAGATGTCGGCGGCGAACCTGAGCGCCCGCGTGATCTACAAGTCCTTCGACCTGACCTTCGCCGCTCCCAACGCCCCCACCGCGGTGTCGGGCGCCTGGGGCAACGCCAAGGCCAAGGTGTCCTGGACGGCGTCGGCGGCGCAGACCGGTCTGCCGGCGGTCACCTCCTACACCGTCACCGCCTCCCCCGGCGGTGCGACCTGCACCACCTCCGGCACCTCCTGCGAGGTCACCGGCCTCACCAACGGCACCGATTACACCTTCACGGTGACCGGCACCAATGCCCTCGGCACCTCGGCGCCGTCGACCGCCTCGGCCGTGGTCACTCCCTCCAGCGATCCGTTCCGGATCACCACGGTTCCGACCACCGGCATCAGGAGCGGTGACACCGTGACCCAGACGGTGACGATGAGCTCCGGCCTCAGCCTGTACTCGGTCCGCTCCCGTCTCTGCCTCACCGCCGCCACCATCAGCAACGCCGGGGACTTCTCCCCGACCCTCGGTGGCAACTGCATCGACAAGCCCCTGGCCGTCGGCACCGACAGCGATGACACCGTCACCACCACCGCCGGCAACCGGGGTTCGGCCTCGCTGGACTTCAAGGTCGGCGCCGGTTCCACCACCTTCACCACCCAGTACGACGGGTCGAGGACCATTTCGTGCGGCCCCTCGGCGCCGACCGCCTGTGCCCTCGACACCGAGATCAGCTACACCACCGCTCTCGGCGCCGCCCGGTTGGCCTACGTCTCGGCCCCGCTGACCTACGCCACCGCCCCGGCCACCCCGGCGGCTCCGACCGCCACGCTGGTCGCGCCGGCTCCGGGTGCTCTCACCCGGTCGGTCGCGGTGAGCTGGACCGCTCCGGCCACCGGCGGCTCGACCATCACCGGCTATCGCGTCGAGGCCTCGCCGCAGGTCCTCGGGGTCACGAGGTTCTGCACCACCAACGGCGCCACCACCTGCACGGTGACCGGCCTCACCAAGGCTGTCGCCTACACCTTCACGGTGCGGGCCAGCAACGCCGTCGGGGACAGCGCCTACTCGGCCAGCTCCCAGTCGATGCTGACCACCACGACCAACGT
>JAGWYK010000031.1 GCA_018969405.1 Acidobacteriota bacterium | reverse complement strand
CGGGTCTGTTCCAGGGCAACGTCGACGCCATGAACGCCTACGCCAAGTGGGTCAACGCCAACGGCGGTGTCGGCTGTCGCCAGCTCAAGGTCATCGCCTGGGACTCGAAGCTGAGCCCCGAGGAGTCCAAGAACGGCATCATCAACGCCTGCCAGAACGCCCTGGCCATGGTGGGCGGCAACTCGCTGTTCAACCCGGACGTCTCGGTGCTGAAGAGCTGCGCCGACAAGGCTGGGAACGCCACCGGACTTCCGAACTTCGCGGCGCTGGCCAACGACATCAACGAGCAGTGCGCGGCGAACACCTGGATCATCCAGGCCGTGGCCGAGACCTGCCCGGCCGATGGCTCGGCTCCGAAGGGTCCCCGCGACCTCAAGGTCTTCGTCGGTGCGAACAAGTACTACGTCAAGACCGTCCCTGACTCCAAGGGCATCTGGCTGATCCCGGGCGATCTGCCCACCACGGTGCAGTCGGCCACCTACCAGGTGCAGGGCGCCCGTGACACCGGCATCAACGTCTACGACGCCTTCAAGGTGGGCGGCAGCATGCAGCAGTCCGCCTACACCCCGTTCGTGCAGTCGCTGAAGGACAATTCCGGCAACTTCGTCTACAACGGCTCCGCTGACACCGCCATGATCAAGATGCGCAAGGAGACCGCAGCGCAGGGCTACAGCGGGGTCCAGACCTGGGCCTGCTCGCTGGCCTGCTACACCGACAAGTTCAAGGCTGAGGGTGCCACGGTGGACAACACCTACGTGTGGTTCCAGTTCCTGCCCTTCGAGGAGGCCAGCAGCAACGCCAACCTCAAGGCCTACATCGACTCGGTGGGTGGCAAGCCGGACTCCTTCGGCATGCAGGCCTGGCAGGCGGGCATGCTGTTCAAGGAGACCATCGACAGGATCGTCGCCGCCGATGGCCCCAACGCCATCACCCGGGCCAACGTGCTCAAGACCATGTTCACCATCACCGACTTCACCGCCGGTGGCACCATGGGGGCCAAGAGCGCCAAGGGCTTCTCGAACTGCTTCGTCATGATGCAGATCAAGGGTGGCAGCTTCACCCGGGTCAACGGCAAGCCCGGTGAGTTCGTCTGCGATCCGAGCAACGTCATGACCATCTCCAACTTCGACCCCGCCGCCGAGGCTGCGAAGGTCCGCTGATCCATCGCTGGGTCGGGGGGATCGGCGATCCGCCGGTCCCCCTGACACCCAGCAGCGCAGTTCCACGCAGCAACCTGCAGCTACCTGCAGCAACTCGAAGCAGACGCAGCACCAGCAGTGCACAGCAGTTCTCAGCAACCACATGAGCTCATGACATCGGGGGGAAGATGCGGCTCAAGTTCAGTCCCAGACTGATCTCAGCAGTGATCGTGGCGCTCATCGTCGTGTTCATCGGTCACCAGAACTGGGGTCAGGCCTCGGTCTCGGGGCAGACCATCGCCACCTTCCTCGTGGTGGGCATCGCGCTCGGTGGCGTCTACGCCATCTCCGCGGCCGGTCTCGTGGTCACCTATGCCACCACCGGCATCTTCAACTTCGCCCAGGCGGCCATCGGCTGCTTCCTGGCCTTCTGCTACTGGCAGCTCACCATCAAGTGGGGCGTCCCGGTGCTGCTGGCCATCGCCATCGTTCTGCTGTTGATCGCGCCCGCCATCGGCATCACGCTCGATCGGGTGATCATGCGCCGACTGCGTGATGCGGCGCTCGTGGTGCAGTTGATGGTCACCGTGGGTCTCATGCTCACCTTCATGGGCATCACCCTCACCATCTGGACCCCCAAATCCCCGCGCAGCGTCCCGCACTTCTTCGAGGGTACGAAGGGCGTGCAGATCGGTGACGTCATCGCCACCTGGCATCGCATCATCACCGTGGCCATCGCTCTGCTCGTCGCCGTGGCGTTGCGGTTCCTGCTCTATCGCACCCGTCTCGGCATCTCGATGCGGGCCGTGGTCGACAGTCGCAACCTCGCCGGCCTCACCGGTGCCAAGTCCTCGGTCATCTCCGGTGCCTCATGGTCGCTCGGCTGCATGACCGCCGGCCTCGCCGGCATCCTCATCGCCCCCGAGACCGGGCTGGTGGTCGAGAACCTCGCCCTGGTCATCGTGGTGGCCGCCGCGGCTGCGGCCATCGCCCAGCTCAAGAGCCTGCCGATGGTCTTCATCGGTGGTCTCATCATCGGGCTCACCGAGGGTTTCACCAGTGTGTTCCTCAACTTCGGAACCGACTGGAACTACGCCCCGCAGGCCATCCCCTGCGTGATCCTGTTCATCGCCCTGCTGTTCCTGCCCCAGGCTCGCCTCGAGACGGGCAAGGTCCGTCTCACCAAACGCACCGAACGGCTCACCAGGCCCTGGGAGGCCGCGCTGGGTGGCGCCGTCATGATCGTGCTGGTGGGGGCCTGGGCCAACGGGTGGATCCCCTGGATCAGCGGCACGACCTTCGGGCAGCGCTCGGCGGTCTGGCTGGGCCGTGGTGTCGGCTTCATGATCGTCGGCCTCATCATGCTCTCGCTGGTGCCACTCATCGGCTGGGCCGGTCAGGTCAGCTTCGCCAACTACGCCATCGCCGGTGTGGGCGCCGTGCTGTTCTCCCATTGGGGCGGCCCCTCCGGCAATCCGCTCGGCATCGTCGCCGTCATGGCGGTCTGCGCGCCGCTGGGTCTGCTCATCGCCCTGCCGGCACTGCGACTCAAAGGTCTGTACCTGGCACTGGCCACATTGGCCTTCGCCGAGTTCACCGACAAGGTCATCGTGCGCCATCCGAAGATGATCTCGCCGACGGCCACGGGCGTGCTGTTCAAGCCGATGGACATCTTCGGCATCCATATCAGTTCCGATGCGGCCGATCGCAAGGCGTTCGTGATCTTCCTCGCCATCACCTTCGCCCTGTTGTTCTTCATGCTGGAGCTCATGCGGCGCAGCCGATGGGCCCGGCGCTGGATCGCCATGTCCGATTCGCCCGCCGCCTCGGCCACCATCGGCATCAATCTCACCACGACGAAGATGGCGGTGTTCATGCTCTCCGGCGCCATGGCGGGCTTCGCCGGGTGCATGCTCGGTCTCTCGCAGGGAGCGCTGCGGGTCGACTCCTTCCCGATGTTCATCGGTCTTCCCCTGGTGCTGCTGCTGGCAGTGCAGGGCGTGCGCTATCCGGTGGCGGCCTTCATGGGCCTCATCGGTCTGGCCTCGTTCCCGGCGCTGTCGGAGGTGCTCGGCAATCCCACCTGGCTCACCCAGGTCAGCCTCATCGGTCCGGGCATCGCCGCCATCGCCATGGCCTACCGACCCGAGGGTGCCGTGTTCTACTCCGGCCGCGATCTCGCCGGTCTGCTCCCGTGGCGGGCCGATGCCCGTGAGGAGAAGGCGCTGCTCGACCAACGCACCCGTGATCAGGACATCGGGCGCGACGAGATCAACGACCTCGGTCTCACCCGCTCGTTCACCCGGGAGAAGGTCGCCCAGCTGGATCGGGTCCTCAGCATCGCCGATGCCGTCGACGAGCACCCGATGGTCACGGGGGTGTCACGATGACTGCGCTGCTCTCCACCGAGGAGGTCGTGGTGCGCTTCGGCGTGCTGCAGGCCGTGTCGCAGGCCAGCATCGAGGTGCATGCCGGCCGGGTCACCGGGCTGATCGGTCCCAACGGCGCCGGCAAGACGACCTGCTTCAACGTCATCACCGGTCTGCAGGAGCCCACCTCCGGCCGCGTGCGCTTCGACGGCGCGGACATCACCGGGAGGTCCCCGTCGAAGCGGGCCCGGCTCGGTATCGCCCGCACCTTCCAGAAGCTCGAGGTGTTCGGCAGCCTGTCGGCTCGGGAGAACATCATGGTGGCCGCCGAGCAGCGTCGGGCCTGGGACAGATCCGGGTTCGATCCGGCGACGGTCACCCAGGAGATCCTCGACAAGGTCGGTCTCGCCGACGTCTCGGAGTTCATGGTGGGCACGCTGCCCACCGGCACCGCCCGCCTCGTCGAACTGGCCCGGGCGCTGGCCACCAATCCGCGCCTGCTGCTGCTCGACGAGGCCTCCTCGGGGCTCACCGAGGAGGAGACCGAGGAGATGGCGGTGCTGCTGCGCCGCCTGGTGGCTGAGGACGGACTCGGCATCCTGCTCGTCGAGCACGACATGTCCTTCGTCATGGGGATCTGTGAGTTCATCTACGTGCTCGACTTCGGCCGTGTGATCGCCAGCGGCACGCCGGCCGAGGTGCAGGCCAATCCGGCGGTGCAGGCCGCCTATCTGGGCACCGAGACGGTGGAGGAGGCCTCATGACCCCGATCCTCGAACTGCGTGGCATCAGGGGCGGGTACGGCACCATCGATGTGCTCCATGGTGTGTCGCTCACGGTCGAACCCGGCCAGGTGCATGCGCTGCTCGGTCCCAACGGTGCCGGCAAGACCACCACGCTCAGCGTCTGCAGCGGACAGATCGTCCCGTCGGCGGGTCAGCTGATCATCAGCGGTCGCGAGGTCAACGGTGTCAGCAGCGATGCGCTCGCCCGAGCCGGTGTCTGCCTCATCCCCGAGGGTCGTGGCATCTTCCCGAACCTCACCGTCACCGAGAACCTGCGCATGTTCACCCACACCGGGGTGTCCATGGCTGAGGTGCAGGAGCGGTCCTTCGCCCAGTTCCCCAGGCTCAAGGAGCGGCGCAAGCAGATCGCCGGCACCCTCTCGGGTGGCGAGCAGCAGATGCTGGCCATGGCCCGGTCGCTGTCGGCGAATCCGGCGCTGCTGCTGCTCGACGAGCTGTCGATGGGTCTCGCCCCGCTGATCGTCGAGGAGCTCTACGAGCGTGTGGCCGATCTGGCCTCCCAGGGCGTCTCGATCCTCGTGGTCGAGCAGTTCGCGCAGGCGGTGCTCGGCATCGCCGATGTGGCCTCGATCATGCTCCACGGTCGTATCACCCGCACCGGTCCTCCCCAGGAGATCGCCGAGGAGCTCACCGAGGCCTACCTCGGCGGATCCTCGGACTCGCATCACTGATCGATCGGATCGGTTCCCCGCAGCCCTCCACTCATCACCACATCTCTGCAGGACTCCAGTCGTAGCAGCCCACTCGAATCAGCCCACTCGAATCAGCAAGGAGAAACAATGAGTGACACCAACCCTTCGTCCCGTCTCGCCGAGTTCCAGGCCGAGGTCGACAGCCTCAAGGTCACCGGCGGGAGGGCCAATCCTGAGCGCACCTGGGTGATCCTCGGTGCGCTGCTGATGATCGTCGGCATCGTACTGACCATCATCAGCTACGCCTCGATCTCCGGCTCGGCGCCGGCCAAGGGCCAGGTCGTCTTCGTCGACGACTACGCGGCACTCGGCACGCTCGGTCTCACCCTGGCCGTGGTCGGTGCGGCGCTGTTCATCGTGATGTCGCTGCGCCGCTACTTCCGGTTCTGGCTCATCCGCCTCATCTTCGAGCAGCGTGAGCAGGCCGATCGCATCGCCGGTCGCTGAACGAGGCGTTCCGAGTTGGGCTGAGGGCCCGATCGCTGCGGCGGTCGGGCCCTTCGCATGCACCACCATCGCCATGTCGTAGATTGCGACGACACCATCTCGTCCAGGGGGACTTCCAATGGCCATGCCCACCGACATCCTTGCGATCGACACCATGATCGGTTTCCCGGCTCGTGATCTGAAGGCGCAGTACGCCTTCATCACCAAGCAGACCAAGGATGCGCAGTCCAAGGACGAGTTCGAGTTCCCGGCCGAGTACATGTTCAAGTCGCCGCCCGACAAGGAGAAGGAGCTCCGCGAGTCCACCGACCCGGTCGGCTACACCCTCGATCAGATGGACCGCTGGGGCATCGGCATCGGCATGGTCGGTGTCGGCGGCGGCAGCGAGGAGGGTCAGGAGTCCACCGGTGAGGAGGCCATCACGCGCTACCCCGACCGGTTCGTCGCCTCGGTCGGCGCTGATCCCAACGATGGGATGAAGGGCATCGAGAAGATCGTGCGCGCCCACGAGACCTGGGGTGCCCGCTCGATCAGCATGTTCCCGGCCGGGTGCTTCCCGCAGGTCGCCATCAACGACAAGAAGATGTATCCGATCTACGCCAAGGCCTGTGAGCTCGACATCCCGGTGTTCGTCTGCACCGGCATCCCCGGTCCGCGCCTGAAGTTCCAGTGCCAGCATGTCGAGCATGTCGACGAGGTGATGTACGACTTCCCCGAGCTCACCTATGTCTCGCGTCATGGCTGCCAGCCCTGGACCGAGCTCATGGTCAAGCTCATGCTCAAGTGGCCCGGCCTGCACTACTCCACCTCGGCCTTCGCCCCGAAGCACTACGACCAGCGCATCATCGACTACGCCAACACCCGGGGCGCCGACAAGATCATCTACGCCGGCTACTTCCCGATGGGTCTCTCGCTCGAGCGGATCATGACCGAGATGCGCAACGTCCCGTTCAAGGACGACGTGTGGCCCAAGTTCCTGCGGGGCAATGCCGCACGGGTTCTCAAGCTGGACGCCTGAGGCCTACCATCCGGGGAGTTCCCCCTTCCCGGAGTTCATGATCACATGGGTCTTCCCGTCGACGTCGCAACGGTCTCGGATGACGAGTTCCGCACCGAGGTGCAGCAGTGGCTCGCCGCCAACCTGATCGGTGAGTTCGCCACCCTGAGAGGGCGGGGCGGACCCGGCGACGAGGAGGTCGGCTTCGAGATCCGCGAGCGCTGGGAGAAGGTCCTCGGCGAGGCCGGTTGGATCGGCCTGGGCTGGCCGGTCGAGTTCGGCGGGCGCAACGCCACTGTGGCCCAGCAGATCATCTGGGCCGAGGAGTACGCCCGCGCCGAGGCCCCCGGCCGGGTCAACCACATGGGCGAGAACCTCCTCGGGCCCACACTGATCGAGCACGGCACCGCCGAGCAGTGCGCCCGCTTCCTGCCGCCGATCCTGCGCGGAGAGGAACGCTGGTGCCAGGGATACAGCGAACCCAACGCCGGATCGGATCTGGCCAATGTGCAGACCCGCGCCGTGCTGGACGGCGATCAGTGGGTGATCAACGGTCAGAAGGTCTGGACCTCGCTGGCCCATGTGTCGCACTGGTGCTTCGTGGTGGCGCGCACCGAGGTCGGATCCTCCCGCCACAAGGGGCTGTCCTTCCTGCTCGTGCCGATGGATCAGCCCGGGGTCGAGGCCCGACCCATCGTCCAGATCACCGGTGGTGGCGAGTTCAACGAGGTGTTCTTCTCCGACGCCGTCACCGAGGCCTCGCTCATCGTCGGTGCGCCCGGTCAGGGCTGGGGCGTGGCCATGGATCTGCTCGCCCTCGAGCGCGGCATCTCCACCCTCGCCCAGCAGGTCGGGTTCGAGCGCGAGCTCACCAACCTGCTCGCCGAGGCCCGCCGGCGCGGTGTGAACCTCGACCCGCGCATGCGCCAGCGCCTCGCGCAGGCCTACACCGGCCTGCGACTCATGCAGTGGAACGCCCTGCGCTCGATGGGGGCTGGTGTGCCCGGTCCCGAGGCCTCCATCTCGAAGCTGTTCTGGGGCACCTGGCATCGGGATCTCGGCGAGCTCGCCATGGACATCGGTGGCCTCGACAGCCAGATCGCCGAGGGGTTCCCCTACGAACTCACCCTCGACCAGAAGATGTTCCTGTTCACCCGTTCCGAGACCATCTACGGCGGCAGCAACGAGATCCAGCGCAACGTGCTGGGCGAGCGTGTGCTCGGCCTTCCCAAGGAGCCCGCACCCCGATGAGCACCAGCACCTCCCTGCCGACCTACGTCCCGGGCCATGGCCTCCTCGCCGGCAAGCGGGTGCTGGTCACCGCCGCGGCCGGCACCGGCATCGGCTTCCAGGCGGCCAAGCGGTGCCTCGAGGAGGGTGCGACCGTCGTCATCTCCGACAAGCACGAGCGTCGATGCGCCGAGTCGGCCGCCGAGCTCGGTGTCGTCGGCATCCCCTGCGATGTCACCGTCGAAGCCGATGTGCGGGCCCTCATCGACGGGGCCGTATCGGCGCTGGGTGGCATCGATGTCTTCATCAACAACGCCGGTCTCGGCGGCGAGGTCCCCATCGTGGACATGACCGACGACCAGTGGAACCTCGTGCTGGATGTCACCCTCAACGGAACCTTCCGCTGCATGCGGGCCGAGATGCAGCACCTCTACGCCACCGGCGGTGGTGTCATCGTGAACAACGCCTCGGTGCTCGGCTGGCGGGCCCAGGAGGGTCAGGCCCACTACGCCGCGGCCAAGGCCGGCGTCATGGCGCTCACCCGGTGCGCGGCGCTCGAGGCGGCGGCCCACGATGTGCGCATCAACGCAGTGGCTCCCAGTCTCGCCATGCATCCGTTCCTGGCGAAGGCCACCACCGAGGAGACCCTCGCGGAGCTCACCCAGCGGGAGGCCTTCGGTCGCGCTGCGGAGCCCTGGGAGGTCGCCAACGTCATGGTGTTCCTGGCCTCGGACTACAGCTCCTACATGACCGGTGAGATCGTGTCGGTCTCCAGCCAGCGCGCCTGAACCCGTCGGCGCGTCACCCGATCCGGGCGGCGCTCAGCGGAAGGACTGGATGGGCAGGTGGGTGGCCATGGCCGAGCCCGGTGGACCCAGCAGTCGATGGGCCCGCAGGTTGCGCCGATGGAACAGGCGCAGCAGCTCCTCGTCATGTGCGCCGTGCGGCGCGTCGGCCAGCACGAAGGCCTCGAGCTCGGCCTCACCGGTCGCCCAGTCGGCCGGTCGATGGCCCAGCAGGGCGGCGAGATCATCGAGATCGTCCTCGCTCAGGGCCGCACCGACCTCGACGGCCCGGGCGGCATGTCGGGCCTCGCGGAACAGGGCCCGCAGTCGATAGCGCAGGAACTCGTCGTCCACGGCGGTCTCGCCCACCGACAACGAGCGCAGCACTTCGGCGAGGTGCTCCACCGCGGTCGAGGCCCGGCCCGGACTGGGTGCCGGCTCATCGATGGTGGGGAGCTCGACCTCGAGCAGCTCGGCCAGCGCCTCGGTGGCGAACAGGTTGGTCTCGCAGCACCACTGCATGTTGGTCATGAGATCGGTCTCGGCACCGGGCCGTCGTACGGCCTGGCCCAACGCCAACTGGTTGGTGAGGGTGAACATGAAATGGTGGCCCATGATGGCGTGGAGATCGATCGGCGTTCCCGAGAGCTGCTCATAGCGGGCGTAGAGGGCCGGGAAGTCGCCGTAGCCGACGATGGTGTCGCGCATCCGCCAGGCCGCCAGATCCATCATGGGATCGCCGATGTGGCCGATCTCGAGATCGAGCAGGGCGAGGATGTGGCCGTCGGCCTGATGGAACTGCCCCGAGTCCCAGCAGATGACCGACTCGCGGCCCTGTGAGCGCAGTGGATGGCGATGCAGCCAGCCGAGGCAGAACTCCATGAACGGATCGGCGCCGTTCTTGGTGCGACGGTAGACGTCCTCGTAGAGCGCGAGGCCCAGTGCCCCGGACTGCTCGGGGGTGGCCGCCCGCCTGATGCCGGCCGCGGCGAACTCCTCCACGTCGAGGGCGTGCATACGGGCGAGGATCTGCAGGTAGTCGTCGACCGCGGCGGCGCGCTGGGTCTCGGAGCACCCGGTGAAGTCCTGCTGGCCGCCGACACGGTCCATGACATAGGCGGCGGGCTCGTCGATCCACCCGTGCACCGCCGGGGTCGGGATGCCGTGGTCGTGCAGCATGGCCTGCAGCGTCATCTCATGACGCAGCGGCAGGATGAGGGGCATGTCGGTGCGCTCACCACGCACCACCAGCTGGTGGATGGTGCCGTCGCGCTCGACATCGGCGAACCACACGGGTCGCCAGCGGGGCTGGCGCGCCAGTGAACGGACCGAGCCACCGAACTCGTCGGTGAGCCAGCGGCGGACCCGTTCGGTGTCCCGGGGTCGGGGATCGGTCATTCGGCGCCGAGGAAGGGCGGACGTTCCCCACCGCCATGGGCGGCGATCTCGGCCCCGGTGACGTACCCGGCGAGATCACTGGCCAGCCACACGGCGATGTCACCGACATCGGTGGGCAGGGCGAACCGACCCATGGGGATTCCCGCCTCGATCCGCTGACGGGTCTCGCCCTCGCCGTAGAACAGCTCGGCCTGCTCGGTGAGGATGAGGCCGACGGTGATGGTGTTGACCCGAACCCTCGGCGCCCACTCCATGGCGAGGGTGGTGGTGAGCTGCTTCAGGCCGGCCTTGGCCGCGCCGTAGGCCGCGGTGGTGGGGGAGGGGCGGTTCGCCACGACGCTGCCGATGTTGATGATCGAGCCGCCCCCGGGCTGGCGGTGCATGTGGTGATGGGCCCGTTGCGCCACGTAGTAGGGGGCGAGCAGGTTCAGCTCCACGATGCGTTGGGTGAAGCGGGTGGGCGCCTCGGCCGAGTCGGCCGGGGGCGAGCCACCGGCGTTGTTGACCACGATGTCGAGCCGGCCCCCGATGGCGGCCGCCGCGTCGACGGCGGCCCAGGCGGCGTCGCCGTCGCGCAGGTCGGCGGCGATGAAGTGCCAGTCGGAGGGCAGGGGGTCCTCGGCCTGGCGGCGGGCGCAGACCACCACGGTGGCACCAGCCTCGGCGAACCGCTGGGCGATGCCGCGACCCACCCCTTTGGTGCCGCCGGTGACCAGCACCGTGCGGCCGGTCAGATCGATCTCGACTGCCATGGAACCCTCCCGCGCGTCCGTGCCACGGAACCCTAGCGAGGTGCGTCCGGGGGCATCGGCGCATCTGACTGGCCATCAGTCTGGCGAGTAGCGTCGCCGGACATGGGTATCGACGTGAGCATCGGGACCGACGGCATCGCCGAGGTCGTCCAGAACTGCCCGCCGGTCAACGCCCTCACGGTCGCTCAATGGTTCGAGCTGGCCGATTCGGTGCGTCGACTCGGTGAGGATCCGACCGTCCGGGTGGTGATCCTGCGGGCCGAGGGACGTGGGTTCAACGCCGGAGTCGACATCAAGGAGATGCAGAACACCGAGGGGTTCGGTGCGCTCATCGGGGCCAACAAGGGCTGCTACGCCGCCTTCGCCGCCGTCTACGAGTGCGCGGTCCCCGTCATCGCCGCCGTGCACGGATTCTGTGTCGGCGGCGGCATCGGTCTGGTGGGCAACGCCGACATGATCGTGGCCTCCGAGGACGCGTTCTTCGGGCTGCCCGAGGTGGACCGGGGGGCACTCGGTGCCGCCACCCATCTGTCCCGTCTGGTTCCCCAGCACCGCATGCGCGAGATGGTCTACACCTCGGCCAATGTCACCGCCCAGCAGCTCCAGGCCTGGGGGTCGGTGTCGCGGGTGGTGCCCCGCGACCAGCTGATCGATGCCGCCCGCAGCCTCGCCGCCGACATCGCCGCCAAGTCGCCGGTGGTGATCCGGGCCGCCAAGGAGAGCCTCAACGGCATCGACCTGTGGGATGTGCGCAAGTCCTACCGGTTCGAGCAGGGCTTCACCTTCGAACTCAATCTCTCCGGGGTCTCCGACGAGCTGCGGGACGACTTCGTCGAACATGGACACAACCCGAAGGCGAAGGAGGCGTGATGGCTGACAAGCGCATGACCGAGGACGAGGCGATCGCCACCCTCGCCGACGGCATGACCATCGGCATCGGTGGCTGGGGCTCGCGGCGCAAGCCGATGTCGCTGGTGCGGGCGCTGCTGCGCTCCTCGCTCACCGATCTCACCATCGTCTCCTACGGCGGGCCCGATGTCGGCCTGCTCTGCGCCGCTGGCAAGGTGCGGCGCCTGGTGTACGGGTTCGTGTCGCTCGACTCCATCGCCCTCGAGCCCCACTTCCGACTGGCTCGCCAGAACGGCACCATCCCCGAGGTCGTGGAGTACGACGAGGGAATGCTCCAGTGGGGTCTCTACGCAGCGGCCCTGCGTCTGCCGTTCCTGCCCACCCGGGCCGGACTCGGGTCCGATGTGGTCACCAACTCGCCGTTCCTGCGGACCGTCACCAGCCCGTACGCCGATGGGGAGGAACTGCTGGCGGTGCCGGCGCTCACCCTCGACGCGTCGTTCGTGCATCTCAACCGCAGCGATGCTCGGGGCAACGCCCAGTTCCTCGGTCCGGACCTCTACTTCGACGATCTCTTCCTCAACGCCACCGCTCCGGGACGTCGTTTCCTGTCGGTCGAGCAGATCGTCCCCACCGATGAACTGCTGCGCAACGGCACCTTCCACACCATGAAGATCAACCGCTCCATGGTCGACGGCGTCATCGAGGCACCCAACGGGGCGCACTTCACCAACTGCCAGCCCGACTACGAGCGCGACGAGTCCTTCCAGAAGGAGTACGCCGAGGCCGCCAAGGATCCGGCGACCTGGCAGACCTTCGTCGACACCTATCTCTCCGGCTCCGAGGCCGACTATCAGAAGGCGGTGGCGGCACGATGAGCGACATCACCCTCGGTGAGATCTGCGTGACCGCGGTGGCGGAGACCTTCCGCGGCGACGGCGAGATCTTCGCCTCCGGCATGGGGACCATCCCCATGCTCGGTGCCCGACTGGCCCGGGCCACCTTCGAGCCCGACCTGCTCGTCTCCGACGGCGAGGCCTTCTTCGTGGCCAACGACCTCCCGGTGGGCGGCACCGACAAGGAGATCGAGGGCTGGATCCCGTTCCGCACGGTGTTCGACACCCTCTGGGGAGGACGCCGCCATGTCGTGATGGGGGCCAGCCAGATCGATGCGTACGGCAACCAGAACATCGCCAACATCGGTCCCTGGGAGAAGCCCAAGTCCCAGCTGCTCGGGGTGCGGGGTGCACCGGGCAACACGATCAACCACACCACCTCCTACTTCATCGGCAACCAGACCAGCCGGGTCTTCGTCGACCGCGTCGACACCGTCTCGGGCATCGGCTACGACCGAGCGGCGCAGCTGGGCGACTGGGTGCGGACCCATCATGAGATCCGTCGCGTCGTCACCAACCTCGCCGTGTTCGACTTCGACACCCCCGACCACCGCATGCGGGTCGCGTCGGTGCATCCGGGTGTCGACCTGAGCGAGGTCACGGCGGCCTGCAGCTTCGAGTTGGTCGTCCCCGACGAGGTCCCCACCACCCGCCTGCCCACCGATGCCGAACTCGCGGTGCTCCGCGAGATCCTCGACCCCCGCTCGCTGCGCGACCGCGAGCTCCCCGCCTGATGCACGCCGCGCTCCGCACCCCGCTGCTCGATCTGTTGGGCTGCCGCTATCCGATCGTGCAGACCGGCATGGGCTGGGTGGCCGGCCCTCGGCTGGTGTCGGCCACCAGCAACGCCGGCGCCTTCGGCATCATCGCCTCGGCCACGATGACCTACGAGGAACTCGTCGCCGCCATCGCCGAGACCAAGCAGCGCACCTCGGCTCCCTTCGGGGTGAATCTGCGCGCCGATGCTGATGACATCCGCCAGCGTCTCGACCTGCTGGTGGCCGAGGGGATCCCGGTGGCCTCGTTCGCGCAGGCCCCGAAGAAGGACCTCATCGAGTTCCTGCACGATCACGGCATCAAGGTCATGCCCTCGATCGGGGCCAAGCGGCATGCCGAGAAGGTGATGGAGTGGGGCGTCGACGCCATCCTCGTGCAGGGCGGTGAGGGGGGTGGCCACACCGGCTCGGTGCCCACCTCACTGGTGCTGCCCGAGGTGGTGGACGTGGTCGCCGGCGCAGTGCCGGTGGTGGCCGCCGGCGGCTACTTCGACGGTCGTGGCCTGGTCTCCGCCCTCGCCTACGGCGCCAGTGGCGTGGCCATGGGCACCCGATTCCTGCTCACCGCTGATTCCGCCGTTCCCCTCGAGGTGAAGAAGGCCTATCTCGGCACCGGTGTCACCGGCACCATCGTCACCACCAAGATCGACGGTGCCCCGCACCGCGTCATCCGCACCGAACTGGTCGAGCAGATGGATTCGGCCAGTCCCGTCACCGCCGTGCCCAAGGCTGTCGCCAACGCCGCTCGGTTCCGCAAGTACACCGGGCTGTCCTGGTTGGAGATGGCCCGCGAGGGTCGCGAGATGAAGAAGCGCATGGAACTCTCCTGGGCCGAGGTGATCATGGCCGGCAACACGCCCATGCTCACCAAGGCCACGCTGTGCGACGGTGAGCTCGACGCCGGCATCCTGCCCACCGGTCAGGTCGTCGGGGTCATCGGCGATCTGCCCACGGTCGACGAACTCGTCCAGCGCATCATCGCCGAGGCCACCACCACGCTCGAACGACTCACCGGAGGAGATCGATGACCGCCCAGACCATCCTCGACGGGCCCGACGCAGTGCGCGCCGCAGTCGGCACGCACCTCGGTTTCAGCGACTGGCTGCTCATCGAGCAGGACCGTGTGAACACCTTCGCCGATGCCACCGGCGATCATCAGTGGATCCACGTCGATCCGGAACGGGCCAAGGACGGCCCCTTCGGTGCGCCCATCGCCCATGGCTACCTCACGATGTCGCTGTCGAACTTCTTCCTGCCCCAGATCATCGAGACCCGAGGATTCTCGGCCGGGATCAACTACGGCGTGGACAAGGTGCGGTTCCCGGCGCCGGTCAAGGTCGGCGATCGCATCCGCGCCGGGGCCGAGCTGGTCGAGGTCACCGATGTGAACGGTGGGCTGCAGACCCTGGTCCGCATCACCATCGAGATCGAGGGTGGCGATCGCCCCGCCTGTGTCATCGACTCCCTCTCGCGCTGGCTGATCTGACATGACGAACCCGATCGGTCCGCTCGGCGCCGCCGACGAGTGGTTCAACCACCAGATCCCCGACACCGTGGCGGTGGTGGGCACCAGCGATCCGGCGTGGACCGAGAAGGTGTGTGCCATGGCCATGGCCACCGATGGCTCACTGCAGCTCGGATTCGGGCTGGGCAAGTACGCCAACCGCAACGTCATGGACTGCTACGCCGGGATCTCGCGGGGCACCGAGCAGATCACCGTGCGCGGCAGCCGTCGTCTCTCCGACGATCGCGACCTTCTCGGTGCCGGACCGATCCGCTACGAGATCCTCGAACCGCTGGAGCGGATCCGTTTCATCTGCGAACCCAACGACGTCCAGCCCATCGCCTTCGACTGGATCTTCGAACGGGTGCTCCCGCCCCAGATGGAGGAGCGCACCCACAACCGTCAGGGCACCCGGGTGTCGGCCGATCTGGTGCGCTACCACCAGATCGGTGTCTGTCGCGGGTGGGTCGAGATCGACGGAGTCCGCACCGAGATGGATCCCGACACCTGGGTCTCCACCCGGGACCATTCCTGGGGGGTGCGCTACGACGTCGGCGCGCCGGCCACCGATCTCGAACCGGGCGGAGGTCTCGAGGGCGGATCGTTCCAGTTCTTCTGGAGCCCGCTGCTGTTCGAACGCCCCGATGGGGGGCGCTACGGCATGTTCTTCAACGTGGCGCACACGATGTTCCCCGGCTTCCAGCAGAAGTCCACGAGCGCTCTGATCGAGCACGTCGACGGCCGGATCGAGACCATCGTCGATGTCGACCAGGACTTCACCTATCACCCGATCAACCGCCGTCTGCAGGGCGGACGCATCATCGCCACCCTCGCCGACGGCTCGGTGCGCGAACTGCAGGTCGAGGTGCTCGGTGACACCGGCTTCCACCTCGGTGCCGGGTTGTACTTCGGCTGGAACGGTCACCACCACGGCGAATGGCGCGGTCCCCTCCACGTGGAGGGTGAACGGATCGCCGACTGCACCACGGCGGAGAACGCCCGCCTCCTCCACCAGATCCGTGACACCGCCGTGCGCGTCACCGATCCCGTGGGCGGTGGCATCGGCTACGGCAACATGCAGCCCATCGCCTTCGGCGCCTTCCCCGAGCTCGGTCTCGACGCCGAGTCCTCATTCATGTAGGCCGTCGATGAGTGCCGACCGCATCGCCCCGCTCCGTGAGGTCACCGAGGTCGAGATCGAGACCTTCTGGCGTGACGGGGTGGTGTGCCTCCGCAGCATCCTGCCGCTCGACCTCCTCGATGCCATGGTGCAGCCGGTCGAGGAGGCACTGCGCAGCCGGGCCACCGCCGATCTGTCCCAGATGGGCGACGCCCTCGGTGAGGGGGGCGTCGAGCGCGCCGTCGACCCCGGGGTCGATGCCGGCGCCATCGGTCGTGGACGCTTCCTCGGGGGCACCGACCATTGGCTGGAGCAGCCGGAGTTCCTCGCCTTCGACACCCGGTCACCGCTGCCGGCGATCGTGGCCCGACTCCTGCGCACCTCGACCGTGCGGCTCTACGAGGACAGTGTGCTGGTCAAGGAACCCGGTACCGTCGAACGCACCGCCTTCCACCAGGATCTGGCCTACTTCCATCTCGACGGCGACCAGATCTGCACCACCTGGGTCCCGCTCGATGTGGTCACCGCCGAGAGCGGCGCTGTCCGCTTCGTGGCGGGGTCACATCTCGATCGCACCGCCTACCGTCCGAACCTGTTCGTGACCACCATGGCGATCCCGGGGACCGAGGGGGCCGAGGTCCCCGACTACGACACCATGGTGGGTGAGGCCCGCATCATCAGTTTCGACACCGAGCCCGGTGATCTCACCGTGCACCATGCCCGCACCATCCATGGTGCCAACGGCAACGCCAGCGCCACCCGCCGCCGACGGGCCATCAGCGTGCGTTACGCCGGCGATGACGCTCGCTTCCTGACCCGCACGGGTGCGCCCACCAAGGCGCACCACCGGGCCATGTGCGATGGCGATGCGCTGGATGACACCTTCCCCCTCGGTTGGCCCTGAGCCGCGACGTCCTCAGGGCGTGAAGTAGGGATTCAGCGCGAACTGGGTGGGCTGTTCGAAGAATGCGCGCACCGACACGATCAGACCGAGCTCGTTGACCCGGTAGAGCTCGATGCTCTCGAGTTCGACCTGATCGCCGTGCAGGTTCCCGCAATTGCGCATGTGCACCGCTGCTTCGGATGCACCACCGGGGATGATGCGCTGGGGATGCAGGGTCCAGACGCGACCCTCGGTGAAGGAGTTGTCCCAGGAGCTCTCGGCTGCGGTCCGCCCGAGTTTCGGTGCCTTCCCGACCGGATCCTCGAAGGTGACGTCATCATCGAACAGCGCGAGCCATGCTGCACGGTCGCGGGCGTTCCAGTTGGCGGCGTGGAGCTGCACCGCCCGAACCGCCGGATGCGGAGAGAGTTCGCTCATGCGATGACGCCCTGCGCTCGCAGTCGGGCGATGGTGTCATCATCGAGGGAGAGCTCGGCCCGCAGCACCTCGTCGGTGTCCTCGCCGAGCCAGGGCATGCGTCGATCCGGCCCCTCGGAGACCTTCGACATCTTGATCGGGTTGCCCGGGGTGAGCACCGGGTCGCCACCCTGGGGGTTCGGGATCTCGATGAGCATGTTGCGGGCCGCCACATGGGGGTCGTCGATGACCTGCTGGGCGGTGAGACAGGGTCCGGCGGCCACTCCGGCCTCGGCGAGCGCTCGGCAGGCCTCGACGTTGGTCCTGTCGGCGGCCCAGGCCTTGACCCCCGGGCGCAGGATGTCGTCGATGTGGGCTCGCCAGCCGGCCCGGGTGGAGAGCCGCTCGTCGGTGAGCCATTCCGGGCGACCGATGAGCCTCGCCAGACGCTCGAACTCGTGCTCGCGTCCGATCTGGATGATGAACCATCCGTTGGCCGCCTCGAAGCCGTCGAGGATCATGGCGAGTCCCTGCCCCGGCTGCGGGCGCAGACCGAGTGACCAGAAGTTGGTGACCAGATCCGTCATCGACACCATGGCATCGAACATGGCCACATCGATGTACTGCCCCTCGCCGGTGATGTCGCGATGGCGCAGCGCGGCGAGCAGGCCGATGGTGCCGAACAGCGCGGTGCCGATGTCGCCGAGGGCGCCCACCGGGGACACCATCGGCGGCCGTCCCGGCTCGAGCTTGTAGTCGTAGATGCCGCTCATGGCCTCGGCCACCGCGGCGTAGGCCGGCCAGCCGTCGTAGGGGGTGTCCACGGTGTTGCCGAAGCCCGAGACCGACAGGAAGATCACGTTCGGATGCACCGCAGCGATGTCGTCGTAGCCGAGGCCCATCCGGGCCAGCGCGCCGCCCTTGAAGTTCTCGCACACGATGTCGAACCGGGGGGCGAGGTCGAGGATCAACTGGCGTCCCTCGGGGGCCTTGAGGTCGACGCAGATCGATCGTTTGTCGAGGTTGTTGCGCAGGTAGGTGGCGCCGACGGAGCGACCCTCGGGATCGAGGATCGACGGCTGGGATCCGCGTCCGAGATCCCCACCGGTCACGCTCTCGACCTTCACGACATCGGCGCCCATCCGGGCCAGCAGCTGGGTGGCATAGGGGAGGGCCTGCATCTGTTCGAGGGCCAGGATGCGCACACCGTCGAGGGGCTTGCCGTACCTGACCGCGTCGGGGTTGGTGATCGCTCCGAGTTCCATGGGGCCGACGTTACCGGTCGGCTGCCGGCCCGCCGGTGGAGTGATCAGGCCCGCCCGGCGCGGTACTCGGCCACGATGGGCGCCAGTTCGGCCGGGGTGGCCCCGTGCATGATGACGCCGTCGCAGCCGAGGGCGAGCTGACCACGGATGGCCGCCACGCAGTCAGCCGGTGATCCGGTGGCCGCCGGGGCCAACCACTCGGCGGGGATGAGGGTGGCCACATGCTCGAGCTGCTCGGTGGTGGCCGAGACGTCCAGACCGCGCACGCTCTGCACGACCTCGTCGGCGAGGAAACGATCGACGATGGCGGTGTCCCAGCCGTTGGTGCGGGCCAGGAGATGGCCGTAGCCCTGCAGGTAGGTGCCGAGACGACCCACGAGCTTCATGAGCCGTTCGTCGGCGTCGATATGGTCGCCGATGGTGGCGTAGCAGGACCACACCGCCACGCTGTCCGGATCGCGGCCGGCCCGCTCGGCGGCCTCCTTCACGGTGCGCACGCAACGGGCGGTGGTCTCATCGGTGAAGAAGGTGTGCAGCACCACCTCGTCGAAGCACCGTCCGGCCAGTTCCAGGGTGCGAGGACCGAAGGCGACCATGCCGAGGGGCAGATGCTCGTCGAGGGTGGCGTCGAGATGCAGCACCGGCCAGGAACCGGCGGGTCCGTCGTGACCGAACACGACCTCCCCCCGGAACAGGCGGCGCATCAGGCCGGCGAAGTCCTCCATCTGCGCCGTGGTGATCCGGTCGATGCCGTAGGCGTCCTGCATGGCGGTGATGCCGCGGCCGAGCCCGAGGGTGAATCGCCCACCGGTGAGGCTCTGCATGGTCCGGGCGAATCCGGCGGTGACCATCGGATGGCGCGTGTTGTGGTTGGTGGCCGCCGTCGAGATGCGGATGCGTTCGCTCACCGCGCCGGCCGCGCCGCACAGCGTGGCCGCCTCCTTCTTGTTGTACCGCTCGGAGATGAACACCGTGCCGAGGCCCATGGCCTCGCCCTCGCGCACCTCGGCGATGAGGTCGCGGGCGGAATCGGGTTGGCCGGGCAGCGCATAGCAGCCGAGCTCGGTGAGGACATCGGTGGAGGCAGCCATCGCCGCAGCCTAGGGAGTCGACCCCGGGGCATCGTCCATTGGGGGCCGTGGGGGCCCGCCGGTTAGCCTCGCCGTCATGCGCGGCATCATCTCGTGGGGCACCTATCTCCCGTACCGACGTCTCGATCGGAGCCAGATCTCGGCCTTCATCGGCCAAGGAGGTGGTCGGGGCACCCGCACGGTGGCCTCCTTCGACGAGGACACCACCACCATGGGCGTCGAGGCCGCCCGCCTGGCCCTGCGAGGCATCGACACCAGCCGGCACTCCGGTCCCGATGCGCTCATGTTCGGCACGGCTCTGCCGGCCTACGCCGATCGCACCAACGCCACCGCCATCCATGCCGCCCTGCGGCTCCCCCCCGAGATCCCGGCCTTCGACATGGGCGCCTCGGTGGGGTCGGCCACCGGTGCGCTGCGCATGGGCCTGTCCACCATCGGCGACCGTCTCATCGTGCTCTCCGACATGCGCACCGGTCTCGCCGGTTCCGCCGACGAGGCGGCCGGTGGTGATGGTGCTGCGGCCTTCGTCATCGGCGAGGGTGATGCCGTCGTGGCCGAGTACCTCGGTGGCGCCAGCGTCACCGAGGAGTTCCTCGACCGCTGGCGCGCCCCCGGAGAGATCCGATCGAAGGTGTGGGACGACAAGTTCTCCGAGATCACCTATGTCAAGGCCGGTCGCCGCGCCTACGCCGCCGCGCTGACCGCCGCCGGCGTGACGGCCGAGCAGGTCGACCTCGTCGCCGTGGCCGCTCCCACCGCCCGCATCGGCTCGGCACTCGCCGGCAAACTCGGTGCCGTCAAGGTGGTCGACGACCTCACCGCCACCGTCGGTGCCACCGGGGCGGCCCAGCCCGGTCTGGTGCTGGCCAACGCCCTCGAGCAGGCCAGCCCCGGCCAGATCATCGCGCTGGCCGTCTGCGCCGACGGCGCCGAGGTCATGGTGCTGCGCGCCACCGAGGCCATCGCGCGCTTCCAGCCCGCCCGGTCCCTGGCGGCGCAGCTCGACTCCGGCGCACCGCTCGCCTACGGACGGTTCCTCTCCTGGCGGGGCATGATCGACGTCGAGCCGCCCCGTCGTCCCGAGCCCGCCCGACCCTCCGGCACCGCAGCGGCCCGCAGCGGCGACTGGAAGTTCGGTTTCGTGGGCAGTCGGGACACCACCGATGGGACGGTCTTCATGCCGCCCTCGCGGGTCTCGTTCGACGGCACCCGCACCGACGAGATGGAACCGGCGCCCATGGCCGATGTGGTCGGCACCATCGCCACCTTCACCGTCGATCGTCTGGCCTACTCACCGAGTCCGCCCATCGTGTTCGCGGTGGTGGATTTCGACGGTGGTGGTCGTCTCCCGATCGAACTCACCGACACCGATGCCGACGAGGTGGCCATCGGTGGCCGGGTCGAGATGACCTTCCGTCGCCTCTTCACCTCCGACGGCATCCACAACTACTTCTGGAAGGGCAGGTTGATCCGTGGCTAGTCATGGGATCCGCGATCGCGTCGCCATCGTCGGCATGGGCTGCACGCCCTTCATCGAGAACTGGGGCAAGGGTCTCGACGACCTCATGATCGACGCCTCCAACGAGGCCTACGCCTCGGCCGGCGTGGTCAAGGACGACATCGACGCCTACTGGTTCGGCACCGCCCAGAGCGCCATGAGCGGCATCGCGCTGGCCCGCGCCCTGCAGCTGCAGAACCGACCGGTCACCCGGGTCGAGAACTACTGCGCCACCGGCTCCGAGGCGCTGCGGCAGGCCGCCTACGCCGTGGCCTCCGGTGCCTATGACCTCGTCATGGTGGTCGGGGCCGAGAAGGTGAAGGACACCGGCTACCAGGGTCTCAACGCCTTCCCGATCCCCAATGACGGCACCGCCCGCACGCTCACCGCGGCGGCCATGTTCTCCATGATCGTGCCCGCCTACGGCCACAAGTACGGCGTCGCCGACGAGACCATGCGCAGTGTGCTCACCCACATCGCCGCCAAGAACCATTTCAACGGCGCCCGCAACTCCCGCGCCCAGTTCCGCAAGGAGATCACCGCCGAGCAGATCGAGAAGGCCCCGAAGATGGCCGGCACCCTCGGTGTGTTCGACTGCGCCGGCGTTGCCGACGGTGCCGCTGCGGCCATCGTGTGTCGGGCCGAGGACGCCCACCGGTACACCGACACGCCCATCTATGTGAAGGCGCTGTCCTTCGTCGCCGGCAACGGTTCGGGTCTGATCGATCCCTCCTACGACTACACGACCTTCCCGGAGATCGCCGCCTGTGCGGTCGATGCCTATGCGCAGGCCGGTGTCACGAACGCCCGCGAGCAGGTGGCCATGGCCGAGGTCCATGACTGCTTCACGCCGACCGAACTGGTGCTCATGGAGGATCTGCAGTTCTCCGAGCGCGGCACCGCCTGGCAGGATGTCCTCGACGGTCTGTTCGATCTCGATGGCGCGCTGCCGGTCAATCCCGACGGTGGACTCAAGTCCTTCGGCCATCCGGTGGGAGCCAGTGGTCTGCGCATGATGTTCGAGGCCTATCTCCAGCTTCGCGGTGAGGCCCCGCCCGAGCGCACCATCGGCAGCCTGGCCGCCGGACGCAAGCTGGCCCTCACCCACAACCTCGGCGGCTATCCCGGCGAGATGGTCTCGTTCATCTCCCTGCTGGGCGCCGAACGGGACTGAGTCGGGCTAGAGACGTTCGATGATGGTCACGTTGGCCTGACCGCCACCTTCGCACATGGTCTGCAGTCCGTAGCGACCGCCCGTGCGCTCGAGCTCGTTGAGCAGGGTGCTCATGAGACGCACACCGGTGGCGCCGAGCGGGTGACCGAGGGCGATGGCGCCGCCGTTCACGTTGACCTTGGCGAGATCGGCGCCGGTCTCCTTCTGCCAGGCCAGCACGACCGGGGCGAAGGCCTCGTTGATCTCGATGAGGTCGATGTCGTCGAGGGTCATGCCCGCCTTCCGCAGCGCGTGCGCAGTGGCCGGGATGGGGGCGGTGAGCATGTAGATGGGATCGTCCGCCAGCACCGAGAGGTGGTGGATGCGGGCCCGAGGTGTGAGACCGTGGGCCTTCACCGCCGCCTCACTGGCGATGAGCATGGCCGCCGAGGCGTCGGAGATCTGTGAGGCCACCGCCGCGGTGACGCGACCACCTTCGGTGAGCGGCTGCAGCGAACGGATCTTGTCCCAGTCGGGTTCGCGGGGCCCTTCGTCATGGGCGAGACCGTTGAACTCGAAGATCTCGTTGTCGAAGCGACCCTCGGCACGGGCTCGGATGGCTCGCTCGTGGCTCTGCACGGCGAACGCCTCCATGTCCTCGCGGGTGATGTTCCACTTCTCGGCGATCATCTCGGCGCCGCGGAACTGGCTGACCTCCTGGGTGCCGAAACGCGCCACCCATCCCGGCGAGCCGCTGAAGGGATCGGTGAAGCCGAGCGGTTCGGCCACGGTCATCGCCGAGGAGATCGGGATCTGCGACATGTTCTGCACACCACCGGCGACCACGAGGTCCTGGGTGCCGCTCATCACGCCCTGTGCCGCGAAGTGCACCGCCTGCTGGCTCGAGCCGCACTGGCGGTCGACGGTGGTGCCGGGCACATGCATGGGCAGATCGGCCGCCAGCCAGCAGGTGCGGGCGATGTCACCGGCCTGCGGGCCGATGGTGTCGAGGCAGCCGAACACGACGTCCTCGACGGCGCCCGGATCGATGCCGGTGCGGCGCATGAGCTCGGTGAGGCTGGCGGCGCCGAGGTCGGCGGGGTGCACCTGGGAGAGACTCCCGCCGCGGCGACCCACCGGGGTGCGGACGGTGTCGATGATGTAGGCCTCAGCCATGGGATGACTCCTGTGTCGTGGGATCGGGGGGTTGGTCAGCGGGAGAGGATGGTGCAGCTGCCATGGCCGAAGAGGCCCTGGTTGATGGCGAGACCGACCGTGGCGTTCTCGACCTGATGGCCCTCGGCCTGACCGCGCAGCTGCCAGGTGAGTTCACAGAGCTGGGCGATGGCCTGGGCGGGGATGGCCTCGCCGAAGCTCGACAGGCCACCGGAGGGATTGACCGGGAGACGGCCGCCGAGCGCGGTGGTGCCATCGCGCACGAGCGAGGCGCCCTCGCCCTCGGCGCACAGGCCGAGGTTCTCGTACCAGTCCAGTTCGAGAGCTGTGGAGAGGTCGTAGACCTCGGCGCAGCTGAGGTCCTCCGGACCGAGACCGGCCTGCTCGTAGGCGTTGTGGGCGATGGAGTCCTTGAACCCCAGCGCCGGTGCCGCCACGACCGCATCGGAGTCGGTGGCGATGTCGGGGAGTTCGAGGCGGATCTGCGGGTAGGTGGGGGTGGTGTTGGCCACGGCCCGGATCCGCACCGTGCCCTCGAGGGTGCCGAGGCGCGCCCTGGCGTACTCGGGGGTGCAGATGATGGCCGCCGCCGCACCGTCGGAGGTGGCGCAGATGTCGAGCAGGCGGAGCGGGTCGCTCACGATGGGCGAACCGGCGAAGTCCTCGAGGGTGAACTCCTTGCGGAACCGGGCGTAGGGGTTGGCCACCCCGGCACGGGAGTTCTTGACCTTCACCATGGCGAAGTCGTCGGGCGTGTCACCGAAGACATCGATGCGGCGCCGGGCGTTGAGGGCGAAGAACGCGGGGTTGGTGGCGCCGAGCAGATGGAACCGCTGCCAGTCCGGATCCTCCTTGCGCTCGCCCCCCACCGGGGCGAAGAAGCCCTTCGGGGTGGTGTCGGCGCCGATGACGAGGGCCACATCGGCGAAGCCGGCGAGGATCTGGGCCCGGGCGGACTGCACCCCCTGGGCGCCCGAGGCGCAGGCGGCGTAGGAGGAGGAGATCTGCGCGCCCGTCCAGCCGAGGGCCTGGGCGAAGGTGGAGCCGGCCACGAATCCGGGATAGCCGTTGCGGATGGTGTCGGCACCGGCGACGAACTCGATGTCGCGCCAGGCGAGGCCGGCGTCGGCCAGCGCGGCGCGGGCGGCGACGAGCCCGTACTCGACGAAGTTGCGGCCCCACTTGCCCCATGGGTGCATCCCCACCCCGAGGACGACGAGATCACGTTCCGAGGTCATGTCAGGCCTTCGTTTCCGACGCCACCGGCGCCCAGGTCCAGATCCAGTGATCGACGCCCTCGGCGTCGCGGTGCAGCACCTGGAGGTCGACCTCGACCTCCATGCCGATGGCGAGATCGGCGGCCATCACACCCCTGGCCACCTGACCGAGGATGACGAGGCCCTCGGCCTCGAGCTGCACCGCGGCGAGGGCGTAGGGCTCGAAGGGATCGGCGGCCACATAGGGCGGGGGTGGTGCGTAGTGGTTCTCGGTGTAGGACCAGACCCGGCCGCGTCGACTCAGCGGGGTCGGCTCCAGTTCCATGGAGTCGCAGTCGGGATTGGGGCAGGCGCCGCTGCGAGGGGGGAACACATAGGTGCCGCAGGCCGTGCAGCGCGCACCGATGAGTGTGTAGGGCTCGGAGGTGGTGAACCAGCCGTCGATGGCCGGGACACGTTCGGGGGAGGTCACGGACGGGCAATCTAGTGGGGTGGGTCGGCGGCGGCGAAGGGGGAGCCGTACGCTCCCGGGCATGGGCCGCTCCCTCGTGACCGACCGGGCGACCGGCGACTGGGGCGAGGGCCTCGCCACCTTCTCGGCCGACCGTCGCCATCGCTACACCCTGTGTCGCGTCTGGGATCCGCAGCTGCCGATGGTCAACTTCGTGATGCTCAACCCCTCCACCGCCGATGCCTTCGCGCTGGATCCCACCAATCGGCGCTGCGGGGGCTTCGCCCGGGCCTGGGGCTTCGGCGGGTTCGAGACGACCAACCTGTTCGCCCTGCGCTCGACCGATCCCCGGGTGCTGCGGGAGGCGAGCGATCCCGTCGGCCCCGACAACGATCGGTCCATCGGCGAGGCCGCCGCTCGGTGCGCGCTGGTGGTCGTGGCCTGGGGCACCCATGGGGCGCTGCAGGGCCGGGGCGCCGAGGTGCTCGCCCTGCTCGCCGACCTCGGCATCGCACCGTCGCATCTGCGGCGCACCCGGGACGGACATCCCGCTCATCCGCTCTATCTGCCCGCCGATCTCGAGCCGATGCCCTACCGCTGAGGTGGTCGCGTGCGCCGGGGGTGTCCGGGGGATCGGCGACAGGGGAGGGGTTGACCCTCGTGCTCCGGTCTGCGAATGTTCATGTTTCCCATCAACTTTATGGAGTTGGTCTGCTCCATGGAGTCGATCCGCTGCGCAGGGCCGAACCCACGCTCCCAGGAGTCCACGATGCGAACGTCCATCACGCCCATCACCTCCGGTTTCGGTGTCGAGCTCGACGAGGTGCCGTCCCCACAGGATCTCCATGACCTCCTCGTGGACTCGCTCGTCGTCGTGATCCGGGGGCAGCACCTCTCCCACGCCGAGCAGGTCGCCCTGGCCCGGGCGATCGGTGAGCCCACCCCGGCGCACCCGGTGGTGCCGGGCCATCCCGATCATCCCGAGATCCTCGAACTCGACGGCGCCAGGGGTGGGAAGAACGCGAAGTGGCACACCGATGTGACCTTCAGCGTCACGCCACCGGCGGCATCGGTCCTCTGCGCCGATGAGCTTCCGCAGGCCGGCGGCGACACGCTGTGGGCCGACCTGCGCGGCGCCTACGAGGCGCTCTCCCCGGCCATGAAGGACCTGGTCGACGGCCTCGAGGCGGTGCATCGCATCTCGCCGCTGGCCTACTGGGGGTATCCCCATGACAGTGCGCTGTCCCGCGAGGACGCGCAGCAGCTGCTCGACGACGCCGCGGCAGTTCCGCCGGTGATCCATCCTGTGGTCCGCGTCCATCCGGTCGACGGGAGTCGTGCGCTGTTCGTGAACCCGGGATTCACCACCCGGATCCTCGGGCTCTCCGAGATCGAGAGCGAGGGCCTCCTGCAGATCCTCTTCACCCACGCCACTCGCCCGGAGTTCGTGCTGCGCCATCGTTGGGAGCCGGGTGATGTCGTGCTGTGGGACAACCGCGCCACGATGCATTACGCCAGTGATGACTATGGCGATGCCACCCGGCGCATGCGCCGGGTCACCCTGCGCGGCGCTCGTCCCTTCGGCATCGACGGCACCGAGAGCCGACTCTGCGAGGACCCGTTCCTGGCGATCGCGTGAGCGGAGATCAGCGGATGGTCGGGGTGACCCGCACGCCGCTGGCGAAGAAGGCCTGACCCTCGGCGAGCGCCTCGGGCCTGTTCCCGATCTCGACGAGATGGTTGGCCATGGCGATGGCCTGCTGGCGCGGCATGTTGCGCCGGGCCCACAGCGATCGCAGGGTTCCCTGCACGGCGATCTGGGGCAGTGAGGCGAGCTTGGTGGCGATCTCCATGGTGTGGTCGAGCAGGCGCTCGCCGGGCACCACCTCACTCACCATGCCCCAACCGAGCGCGGTCTGTGCCGAGATGCGCTCGAAGTTGCCCATGAGGCTCATGCGCACCAGTTCACCCCAGGGCATCTGGCCGAACATGAACATGGGCTCGAAGCAGGCGGCCATCCCGTAGGTGGTGTGCGGGTCGAAGAAGGTGGCGTGCTCGGCGGCGATGATGAACTCCGACTCGCCCAGTGCGTAGAACGCACCCCCGCCGGCCATGCCGTTCACCGCGGCGATGACCGGCTTCCAGAGATCCGCCTGCTTGGGACCGAGCTTCAGCATCGGATCGTCCATCATGAACGGCGAGTCGGGCTGACGGTTGTTCATGGCGAAGTCGCGGTCGATGCCGGTGCAGAACGCCTTGTCTCCGGCACCGGTGAGAACCACCACCCTGACCGAGTCGTCGTAGCGCAGCTCGATGTAGAGGCTCTCGAGCTCGTCGACGAGGGTCTCGTCGGCCGAGTTGTACTTCTCCGGTCGGTTGAGGGTGAT
>JAGWYK010000030.1 GCA_018969405.1 Acidobacteriota bacterium | reverse complement strand
CAGACCCTGCGCATCTACGAACGCAAGGGACTGCTGGAACCGGCCCGCACCCAGGGTGGGAGTCGGCGCTACAGCGAGGCCGACATCTCGCTGCTGCGGCGGATCCAGGAACTCACCGACGAGGGGCTCAACCTCGCCGGTGTGAAGCGGGTGCTCGCCCTCGAGGCGCGCCTCGCCGCGCTCGAGACCGAACTGCACCAGGTCCGCACCGAGGCCGCGCGCGCCGTCGATGAGGCTCACCGCAGCTATCGCCGCGACCTCGTCCCGGTGCAGCAGGCCGTGGCTCGGTACAACGAGGCGGCCGATGTGCTGCGTCGTCTGACCGGTCGCTGAGCCGTCCATCGATCGACCGAATCCCAGACCCGACCGACCACCAGGAGCATCCCCCACCTCCATGACACTCGATCCGAACCGCTGGACACTCAAGACCCAGGACGCCGTGAACGTGGCCATCGCCGAGGCCCGGTCGCTGAGCAACCCCGAGGTCACCCCTGACCATCTCCTCGCTGCGCTGCTCGGTCAGGAGGAGGGCATCGTGCTGCCCATCCTGCAGAAGGTGGGCGTGGCGCCCACCCAGCTGCGGGCGCGCACCCAGGAGGCCATCGCCGCGCTCCCCAAGGCCTACGGGGGCGAGTCGCGGGTGGGGCGGGAGTTCACCGCACTGTTCGATCAGGCCGACACCTTCCGACGCGAACTGCACGACGAGTACCTGTCGACCGAACACCTCCTGCTGGCCTTCGGCGACCGGCTGGGCGCCGACCACGAGCAGCTGCTCGCCGCACTGGCCGAGGTGCGCGGGAGTCATCGCGTCACCAGCCAGAACCCCGAGGAGCAGTACCAGGCGCTCGAGAAGTACGGACGTGATCTCACCGAGGCGGCCCGGGCCGGCCGCATCGATCCCGTCATCGGTCGCGACGACGAGATCCGGCGGGTCATCCAGGTGCTGTCGCGGCGCACCAAGAACAATCCGGTGCTCATCGGTGAACCCGGCGTGGGCAAGACCGCCATCGTCGAGGGTCTGGCCCGCCGCATCGTGGAGGGTGATGTCCCCGAGAGTCTCCGCGACAAGCGGTTGATCTCACTCGATCTGTCCTCGATGGTGGCCGGAGCCAAGTACCGCGGCGAGTTCGAGGAGCGGCTCAAGGCCGTGCTCAAGGAGATCGCCGATTCCGAGGGCGAGGTCATCACCTTCATCGACGAGATGCACACCGTGGTCGGCGCCGGTGCCGCCGAGGGCTCGATGGACGCCGGCAACATGCTCAAGCCGCTGCTGGCCCGCGGTCAGCTGCGCATGGTGGGGGCCACCACCCTCGACGAGTATCGCAAGTACATCGAGAAGGATCCCGCGCTCGAGCGGCGGTTCCAGCAGGTCTTCGTCGAGCAACCCTCGGTGGAGGACACGATCGCCATCCTGCGCGGCCTCAAGGAGCGCTACGAGGTGCACCACGGTGTGCGCATCCAGGACGCTGCCCTCGTGGCCGCGGCGGTGCTGTCCGATCGCTATCTGACCGGTCGGTTCCTGCCCGACAAGGCCATCGATCTGGTCGACGAGTCCGCCTCCAAGCTGCGCATCGAGATCGACTCCATGCCCACCGAGATCGATGTCGTCGAACGGCGCATCCGCCAGCTCGAGATCGAACGGGTGGCCCTGGCCAAGGAGACCGACGCACCGTCGATCGAACGGCTGGCCCTGCTCGATCAGGAACTGGCCAACCTCACCGAAGAGATCGACGGCATGAAGGCGCACTGGAACGCCGAGAAGGATGCCATCGATCGCATCCGCGAGCTGAAGGAACAGCTCGAGGTCAAGCGGGGCGAGCTGGAGCGCGAATCCGACCTCGAGAAGGCCGCCGAGATCCGATACGGCCAGCTCCCCGACCTCGAACGCCAGGTCGAGCAGGCCTCCGTGGCCCTCGACGAGCTGCAGTCCACCGAGAAGATGCTCAAGGAGGAGGTCGACGAGGAGGACATCGCCGAGGTCGTCAGCAAGTGGACCGGTGTGCCGGTCAGCCGCCTCATGGAGGGCGAGATGGCCAAGCTCGTCCGCCTCGAGGAGGTGCTCCACGAGCGGGTCGTCGGGCAGGAGGAGGCCGTCACCGCCGTGGCCAACGCCATCCGGCGAAGTCGGGCCGGTCTGTCCGATCCGCACCGTCCCATCGGTTCGTTCCTGTTCATCGGCCCCACCGGCGTGGGCAAGACCGAACTGGCCCGCTCACTCGCCGACTTCCTCTTCGACGACGAACGGGCGATGGTCCGCATCGACATGAGCGAGTACATGGAGAAGCACACCGTGTCGCGCCTCATCGGTGCCCCTCCCGGCTACGTGGGCTACGACGCCGGCGGCCAGCTGACCGAACTCGTTCGGCGGCGGCCCTATGCGGTGGTGCTGCTCGACGAGATCGAGAAGGCCCATCCCGATGTGTTCAACGTCCTGCTGCAGCTGCTCGACGACGGACGGCTCACCGACGGGCAGGGGCGCACGGTCGACTTCACCAACGTGGTGCTGATCATGACCTCCAACCTGCCCGGCGATCCCGGACAGTTCTTCAAGCCCGAGTTCATCAACCGCATCGACGACATCGTGAACTTCCGGGCCCTCACCGAGGCCGATCTGGAGCACATCGTCGACATCCAGCTCCAGGGTCTGATCGGTCGTCTGGCCCAGCGCCGCATCACCCTCACCTGCACGGCGGCGGCCAAGCAGGCCCTGGCCGCCGAGGGGTTCGATCCCGCCTACGGCGCCCGTCCGCTGAAGCGGGTCATCCAGCGGGAACTGGCCGATCGCCTCGCCCTGTCCATCCTCGAGGGGGCCTTCACCGACGGCGACACCGTGGTGGTCGACGCCGTCGACGGGGAACTCCAAATACAGGAGGCCACCCCCGCCAGCATCTAGCGTCCGGACGTGCCTGACGCCACCGACGGATCCACGATCGCCACGCCGAGCGCCGACCCGACGGGCGCCTCTCCCCGCGCCCTGCGGGTGCGTCTGATCGTCCTCACGTTCCTGATGCTGTTCGTGGAACTGGCGCTCATCCGCTGGCTCGGCGGCAGCGTCGTCTACCTGTCGTACTTCTCGAACATCGTGCTGCTGGGTTCGTTCCTCGGGGTCGGGCTCGGGTTCCTCTGGGCCGGCCGCTCCTCGGTGTCGCTGCTGCGCTTCACCCCGCTGGTGCTGGGCGCGCTGGTGCTGTTCGTGCACTTCGTGCCGGTCACCCTGCAGGCGGTCGGCACCGACCTCATCTTCTTCGGTCGCGAGCTGAAGCCCAACGGTCCGCCCCGCGAACTGCTGCTTCCGGCCATCTTCATCGTGGTGGCCGCCGTGCTGGCCTGCATCGGCGACGGCATCGCCCGCACCTTCCGGCAGCTGGCCAACCTCGACGCCTACCAGTTCGATCTGATCGGCAGCATCGTCGGCGTCGTCATCTTCACGCTCCTCGCCTTCGTGGGTGCGCAGCCCATCGTGTGGGGTTCCGTCGTCACCGTGATCCTGCTGTGGGCCCTGCGTCCCCGGAAGCTCGGCACGCTGGCGCTGGTGTGTCTGCCGTTGGTGGCCCTGCTCGGCACTCTCGGTGTCGAGTCCACGAAGTCCGGGGTGGCCTGGACCCCCTACTACAAGGCCAACTACGCGGTGCTGGGGCCGAACGGCATCGGCGTGTTCGTCAACGGGATCCCCCACTGGTTCCAGGTGGATGAGACCCAGGAACCGATCTACACGACCATCTACGACCGTCGGGCGGCGGCCACACCACCCAAGAACGTCCTCGTGATCGGCGCCGGAAGCGGCAACGACGTCCAGAAGGCCATCGACATGGGCGCCGAGCACATCGACGCCGTCGAGATCGACCGTCGACTCCTCGACCTCGCCGCCACCTACCACCCGAAGCGTCCCTACGACGATCCCCGCGTCACCGTGCACATCGACGACGGGCGCGCCTTCCTCGAGCAGACCGATCAGAAGTGGGACGTCATCGTCCTGGCGCTGCCCGACTCGCTCACCCTGGTGCAGGGCGCGTCCTCGGTGCGGCTCGAGAGCTTCCTGTTCACCAAGGAGGCGGCGGAGTCGTACCGCGCGCATCTCACCGCTGATGGTGTGTTCGCCATGTACAACAACTACCGCGAGTTCTGGCTGGTCGATCGGTACGCCAACACGCTCGCCCAGACCTTCGGCACCGATCCCTGCGTGACCCACCTCGAGAATCGCGGCCAGGCCGTCATCACGGTGAGCAAGGACCCCACCGCCATCGACTGTCCCGCCGAGGACGCCTGGGTGCGCGATGCCAGCACCCCCGCTCCTGTCAACGACGACCGGCCGTTCCCCTATCTGAAGAACCCGTCGATCCCGTCGTTCTACCTCGTGGCCCTCGGTCTGATCCTGCTGGTGTCGCTGTTGAGTGTGCGACTGGTCGGAGGTCCGCTGCGCGGCATGGGCGCCTACACCGATCTGTTCTTCATGGGTGTGGCGTTCCTGCTGCTCGAGACCAAGAACGTCGTGCAGTTCGCGCTCCTGTTCGGCACCACCTGGTTGGTCAACGCCCTCGTGTTCGGCGGCGTGCTGCTGGCGGTGCTCGGCGCGGTCACCCTCTCCAAGCGCGTGCGGGTGCGCTCGCCCTGGGTGCTCTACGCGCTGTTGGCGGGGTCCATCGTCATCAACTGGATCATCCCGCAGCATCTGCTGCTGGATCTGCCCTTCGCCCTGCGACTGGTCGCCGCAGTGGTGCTGGCCTTCTCGCCGATCTTCCTGGCCAACATGGTGTTCTCCCAGCGGTTCCGCGACAGCGGCGACTCCACCACCGCCTTCGCCGCCAACCTCATCGGTGCCATGGTCGGTGGTGTGCTCGAGTACGTGTCGCTGGTGGTCGGGTATCGCAACCTGATGATCGTGGCCCTGATCCTCTATGGCCTGGCCTTCCTGTTCGGTCGTCGCCATCTCGTGGCCACCGCCGGTTCCCGCGCCTGAGCCCGCCCGAGGAGGAACGGACTGCAGGCTCCGCCGACCCAACGGGTAGTGTCCACCGGTCCCCCGTGCCCTCTCCGAGGAGTCCATCGTGCCAGCCACCGTCGTCGTCGGAACCCAGTGGGGTGACGAAGGGAAGGGCAAGTTCACCGACCTGTTCGCCCGCGATCAGCACCTCGTGGTGCGCTATCAGGGCGGCCACAACGCCGGTCACACCCTCATGGTCGACGGTGAGACGTTCAAGCTGCAGCTGGTGCCCAGCGGCATCCTGTATCCGCACATCACACCGGTCATCGGCAACGGCGTCGTGGTCGATCCCCGGGTGCTCATCGCCGAGCTCGACATGCTCGGGTCGAAGGGTGTCGACACCTCGAAGCTGCGCATCAGCGGCAACGCCCATCTGATCCTCCCGTACCACCAGGAGCTCGACAAGCTCACCGAGCGCCGTCTCGGCAGGAACAAGGTGGGCACCACCAAGCGCGGCATCGGTCCTGCCTATGCCGACAAGGCGGCGCGGGTGGGTCTGCGTGTGCAGGACCTGCTCGATCCCAAGATCTTCCGGCAGAAGCTGGAGGTGGTGCTCAAGGAGAAGAACGCCATCTTCGCCAAGGTGTTCAACCAGCTCCCCCTCGACGCCGACGCCATCGCCGCGGAGTACCTGGACGTCTGCGCCCCGATCCTCGCCCCGATGATCGGCGACTCGGTCGGAGTGGTGCACGATGCGCTCGAGGCCGGTCAGAACGTGCTGCTCGAGGGGGCCCAGGCCACCTTCCTCGATCTGGATCACGGCACCTATCCGTTCGTGACCTCCTCCAATCCGATCGCCGGTGGCGCCTGTGTGGGTGCCGGCATCGGCCCGCGCTACATCGACCGAGTGGTCGGCATCGCCAAGGCCTACGTCACCCGTGTCGGTGCCGGGCCGTTCCCCACCGAGCTCACCGACGAGATCGGCGACGCCCTCATCGACATCGGCCACGAGTACGGCACCAACACCGGTCGTCGACGTCGTGTCGGCTGGCTCGACGCCGTGATGCTGCGTCACGCCGTGCGGCTCAACTCGCTGTCGGAACTGGCCGTCACCAAGCTCGATGTGTTCGACACCTTCGACACCATCCGCATGTGCGTGGCCTATGAGCTCGACGGTGAGACCTACACCCAGCTGCCGTACCACCAGTCGGTCGTGCATCACGTCACGCCCGTGTACGAGGAGTTCCCGGGCTGGAAGTGCGACATCTCCGGAGTCACCTCCCGTGAGCAGCTGCCCGCCGAGGCGCTCGCCTACCTCGTGGCGCTCGAGGCGCAGGTGGGTGTGCCCATCGGTCTCGTCGGCGTCGGTCCCGGCCGCGAGCAGTACCTGCGCTTCAACGACTGATGAGGATCTGCGTCGTCGGTTCCGGTGGACGCGAGCACGCGCTGGCCACGGTGCTGCGGCGTCATCACGAGGTCGTGGTCACGCCCGGCAACCCGGGCATCGCCGGCTCGGTGTCCACCCCGGCCACCGAGATCGACGCCGATCTGTACGTCATCGGCCCCGAGGCACCGCTGGTGGCCGGTCTCGCCGATGAGCTTCGGGCCATGGGTCGGCTGGTGTTCGGCCCCGGTGCCGACGGGGCCCGCCTGGAGGGGTCGAAGGCGTGGATGAAGGAGGTGCTGGTCGAGGCCGGCGTGCCCACCGCCCGCCACGGCACCTTCGACGCCGTCGAGCCGGCCTTCGCGTTCCTCGACACGCTCGATGGGCTCTACGTGGTGAAGACCGACGGACTGGCCGCCGGCAAGGGTGTCGTGGTCACCACCTCGAGCGACGAGGCCCGCCAGGCGGTTCGCGACTACCTCTCCGGCGCGGCGTTCGGCGATGCGGGGCGCACGCTCGTGATCGAGGAGGGTCTCACCGGCCCCGAGGTGTCGGTGCTGGCGGTGTGCGACGGCACCCGGGCGTTCGCGCTGGCCCCGGCCCAGGACTTCAAGCGGATCTTCGACGGTGACGCCGGCCCCAACACCGGCGGCATGGGTGCCTACTCACCCGTTCCCGTGGCCACCGACGACATCGTGGCCATGGTGATGGAGGACTGTGTGGCCCCCACGCTGGCCACCCTGCGGGCCAAGGGCATCGACTACCGCGGTGTGCTCTACGCCGGGCTCATGCTCACCCCCACCGGACCGAAGATGCTCGAGTACAACGTGCGCTTCGGCGATCCCGAGACCCAGGTGGTGCTGCCCCGGCTCACCAGCGATCTGGGCGAACTGCTGGCGCAGGCCGCCGCCGGCGAGCTCGGCGACGCCCCCACCTTCGACGACGGCGCTGCGGTCACGGTGGTGTGCGCAGCGGAGGGCTATCCGCGAGATGTGCGCACCGGCGATCTCATCGAGGGGCTGGATGCCGCCGCGTCCGTCGAGGGGGTCACCGTGTTCTGCGCCGGAGTGGCCGCCGATGACGATGGTCGTCTGGTGACCGCCGGCGGTCGCGTGCTCGCCGTGACCGGTCAGGGCGCCGATGTGGCCACGGCCCGCCGTCGCGCCTACGAGGCCGTCGGTCGCATCTCCTGGCCGGGACTGCAGCATCGCACCGACATCGCCGCCGGTGCGGTGGACTGATCGGCGCCACGGTCGGCACGGGGCGACGGGAAGGGAGCCAGCACATGAAGGTCGCTGTTCTCATGGGATCACCCACTGATCGGGATCGCATGCAGCCCGCGGTGGACACCCTCGAGGCCTTCGGCATCGAGACCGATGTACGGGTGCTCTCGGCCCATCGCAATCCCACTGAGGTGACGGCACTGGCCGCCTCGGCTCGGGACGAGGGGTACTGCGCCTTCATCTGTGGGGCGGGCATGGCCGCGCATCTGGCCGGGGTCGTCGCCGCCCACACCACCCTGCCGGTGGTGGGGGTGCCGCTGTCGGGCGGGGCCATGGACGGGGTCGATGCGCTCTACTCGACGGTGCAGATGCCCACGGGCATGCCGGTGGCCACCGTGGCCATCGACGGTGCCATCAACGCCGCGCTGCTGGTGGTGCAGATGCTGGCCATCGGCGATGCGGAACTGCAGCAGAAGCTCCTCGTCGACCGCACCCGCCGCGCCGAGACCTGAGTCATCGAGTCGGCTCCGCCTCGAAACCGGTCGGGTCCGTGCAGGTCGGTGTCGTAGCCTGAGGGGTGCGCCCGATGCGGGTGCATGAGGAGATCCGATGGCATCCACGTCCGTGCCCAACGTCCTGGCCGCCCGCTATGCGAGCCCCGAGATGGCACGCGTGTGGTCCCCGGAGCACAAGGTGGTGCTGGAGCGTCAGCTGTGGATCGCCGTGCTCGAGGCCCAGCGCGACCTCGGCATCGCCGTGCCCGCCGAGGCCATCGAGGCCTATCGCTCGGTGATCGACCAGGTCGATCTCGCCTCCATCGACGCCCGTGAACGCGTCACCCGTCACGACGTGAAGGCCCGCATCGACGAGTTCTGCGCGCTGGCCGGCCACGAGCAGATCCACAAGGGCATGACCTCGCGCGATCTCACCGAGAACGTCGAGCAGCTGCAGGTGCGCGCCGCGCTGGTGCTGGTGCGGGGCCGCATGCTCGCCGCGCTGGCCCGTCTCGCCGAGCGCGCCGCCGAGCACGCCACGCTGGTCATGACCGGTCGCACCCACAACGTCCCGGCCCAGGCCACCACTCTGGGCAAGCGCTTCGCCAACGCCGGTGAGGAACTGCTGCAGGCCCTGCATCGTGTCGACGATCTGCTGGCCCGGTATCCGCTGCGCGGCATCAAGGGTCCGGTGGGCACGCAGCAGGACATGCTCGATCTGCTCGACGGCGACGACGCGCAGCTCGCCGAGCTCGAGTCGCGTATCGCCACCGGGCTCGGCTTCAGCGCCGTGCTCACCAACGTCGGTCAGGTCTATCCGCGCTCGCTCGATCTCGATGTGGTCTCGGCGCTCGTGCAGGCCGCCGCCGGTCCCGCCGATCTGGCGCTGACCGTCCGTCTCATGGCGGGTCAGGAGCTCGCCACCGAGGGCTTCCAGCCCGGACAGGTGGGCTCCTCGGCCATGCCCCACAAGATGAACAGCCGCAGCTGCGAGCGCATCGGTGGGTTCCTCACCATCCTGCGCGGGCACCTCACCATGGTCGCCGCGCTGGCCGGCGATCAGTGGAACGAGGGCGACGTGTCATGTTCGGTGGTCCGGCGCGTGGCGCTGCCCGACGCGTTCCTCGCCATCGACGGACTGTTCGAGACCTTCCTCACCGTGCTCGACGACTTCGGTGCCTATCCGGCGGTGGTGGAGCGCGAACTCGATCGCTACCTCCCGTTCCTCGCCACCACCAAGGTGCTCATGGCCGCCGTGCGTCACGGCGTGGGGCGCGAGCAGGCGCATGAGGCCATCAAGGAGCACGCGGTGGCCGCCGCGCTGCGGCTGCGCGAGCAGGGGGCCGAGAGCAACGATCTGCTCGACCGTCTCGCCGCCGATCCGCGCCTCGGACTCGACACCGGCGAGTTGGCCTCGGCGCTGGCCAGTCCGCTCGAGTTCGTCGGCTCCGCACCTGCGCAGGTCGCCGCGTTCGTGGCCTCGGTGGCGCCGCTCGTCGCCGCCGATCCGGTCGCCGCCGGGTACCGTCCCGGTTCGATCCTGTAGTTCCGACGGCCATCGGTCGTCGCCCACCCGGAAGGCCGATGCTCGTGACCACCGAGGAACTCCCGCACATCTACTCGGGCAAGGTCCGCGACATCTACGACGCCGGCGACGACCGCCTGCTGATGGTCACCTCCGATCGTCTCTCGGCCTTCGACGTGGTCATGGCCGAACCCATCCCCGACAAGGGGCGGGTGCTCACCGCCATGAGCGCGTTCTGGTTCGAGCAGTTCCGCGGTGTGGTCGGCAGCCATCTGCTCTCCACCTCGCTGGCTGATCTGCCCGTCGCTGCGCAGAAGCCGGAGTGGGAGGGTCGCGTGATGCTGTGTCGTCGGGCCGAGATGCTGCCCATCGAATGCATCGTGCGCGGCTATCTCACCGGATCTGCCTGGAAGGAGTACCGCAGCCGCGGCACCATGCACGGCCAGGCGCTGCCCGAGGGTCTGCTGGAGTCCTCGAAGCTGCCCGAGCCGGTGTTCACGCCCTCCACCAAGGCCGCCGAGGGTCACGACGAGAACATCTCCTTCGCGGCGGCCGCCGAGCTCATCGGTCCGGAGCTGGCCGAGCGGGCCCGGTCGGTGGCCATCGAGCTCTACACCCGGGGCGCCGAATGGGCCGCCGAGCGGGGCATCCTCATCGCGGACACCAAGTTCGAGCTGGGTCTCATCGACGGGGAACTCGTGCTGGCCGACGAGGTGCTCACCCCCGACTCCTCGCGGTTCTGGCCGGCCGCCGAGTGGCAGCCCGGGTCCACGCCGCCCAGCTTCGACAAGCAGCCGGTGCGCGACTACCTCGACGGACTCGACTGGGACAAGCAGCCCCCGCCCCCGCCGCTGCCCGCCGAGGTGGTGGCCACCACCAGCGCCCGCTACATCGACGCCTACGAGCGCATCACCGGTCGGACCTTCGCCGACTGGCACGGCTGAGTGCAGCCACCACGATCGCCGACGCTCGGCACCCGTCGATGTCGTGACCCTCGACCGCACCCGAGCCCGTCGCCGCTGTGCGACGATGGGGCCATGATCTTCTCCGTGCAGGTCGAGGTCCGACTCCGCCCCGGCATCGCCGATCCCCAGGGCTCCACCATCGAGCGGGCCATCCCCACGCTCGGCGTCGCCGGGGTCAGCGGGGTGCGGGTGGGCAAGTGCATCCGCTTCGAGATCGACGCCGCCGATGAGGCCAGTGCCCGGGCCAGCGTCGAGGATCTCTGTCAGCGCTTCCTCACCAACCCGGTCATCGAGGACTCGTTCATCGAACTGGCGCCGGGGGCCGCTTCGTGAGTCCCCGCGTCGGGGTGGTGCTGTTCCCCGGATCGAACTGCGAGCAGGACATGATCGAGGCCATGGGTCTGGTGGGCGCCGAACCCGAGATCCTCTGGCACGGCGATGCCACCACCAAGGGCGTCGACGCCGTGATCGTCCCCGGCGGGTTCGCCCATGGCGATTATCTGCGTCCCGGGGCGATCGCCCGGTTCTCGCCGATCATGGGCGCGGTGTCGGAGTTCGCCGCCGCCGGTGGTCCGGTGGTCGGCATCTGCAACGGCTTCCAGGTGCTCACCGAAGCCGGGTTGCTGCCCGGTGCGCTGCAGAAGAACGCGGGGCTCAAGTTCGTGTGCTCGATGGTGGAGCTGCGGGTGGAGAGCACCGACTCGGTCCTGACCCGCGCCGCCGAGAGCGGTGCGGTGCTGCGTGTGCCCATCAACCATTTCGAGGGCAACTACACCTGCGATGCCGACACGCTGGCGCAGCTGCGCGAGCAGGATCGCATCGTGCTGCGCTACGTGGAGAATCCCAACGGTTCGGTCGACGACATCGCCGGCATCTGCAACGAGGCTCGCAACGTGGTGGGGCTCATGCCGCATCCCGAACGCGCCACCTCCGAACTGCTCGGCAGCATCGACGGCCTGCCGCTGTTGCGTTCGATCCTCGGCTAGTCCGCGCTCGGTGCAGCCGACTCCGTGATACCGGCTGCCTTCAGCACCCGTGCGGGCACCCCCATGGCCCGCCAGGCCTCGTGGGAGATGGCCGGGTTCTTCGACTCGCTGTAGTCCCTGGCCACACCGATGAACTCCGCCTCGAGGGCGCTGATGTCGGTGGCCTTCTCCATGTCGGCCACCTCCTTCTGCAGGGTGATGCGCTTCTGCACGAGTTCGAGTCGCTGCAGCGTGTCGGCCTCCACCATGGCATTCGCCACCTCGGCGAGCTCGCGCCGGACCTTCTCGAGGGTGCGCTTCGGACCGCGCCGGGTGGGGTTCTTCTCGAGGGCGTCGAGATAGGCCCGCACGATCCGGGTGCGGTTGCGCCCCGCGGCCAGCGCCTCCTTGTGGGCCTGCGTCATCGACCCCGGTCGCAGGCCGCCCTTCCTCGTGGTGCTGTTGTCGCTCTCGGACATGGCGGAAGTCCACCACAGCGCTCCGGTGGCGGCAATCGGTCACACGAAGGGCCGAGGAGCCACGGGGTAGCGTTCCCGGGATGGAGCAGCCCATCCACATCGCGCTCGGCCTCACCGACGAGGAGTACGCCTCGATCACCGAGCTGCTGGGCCGCGAACCCAACCATCTCGAACTGGCCATGTACGCCGTGATGTGGTCCGAGCACTGCTCCTACAAGTCCTCCCGGGTGCATCTCAAGCGCCTGCCCACCGAGGCCCCCTGGGTGCTGGTGGGCCCGGGCGAGAACGCCGGGGTGGTCGATGTGGGCGACGGCATCGCGGCGGCCATCCGCATCGAGAGCCACAACCATCCCTCCGCCATCGAGCCCTATCAGGGCGCGGCCACCGGTGTGGGTGGCATCCTGCGCGACATCTTCACCATGGGCGCCCGACCCATCGCCCTGATGGACCCGCTGCGTTTCGGACCGCTCTCCGATGCGCGCAGCCGCTGGATCGCCGAGGGCGTCGTGAGCGGCGTGTCGGGCTACGGCAACTCCGTGGGTGTGCCCAACGTGGGCGGGGAGACCGTCTTCGACCCCACCTATATGGGGAATCCGTTGGTGAACGTGCTGTGCCTCGGACTGCTGCCCACCGAACGACTCGTGCTCGGTCAGGCCACCGGCGTGGGCAACCTCGCCGTGCTGCTGGGCTCCTCCACCGGACGCGACGGCATCGGCGGTGTGAGCGTGCTCGCCTCGGCCGGGTTCTCCGATGAGGAGACCGACGCCGAGAAGCGCCCGAGTGTGCAGGTGGGCGACCCCTACGAGGAGAAGCGTCTCATCGAGGCCTGTCTCGAACTGCTCGACGCCGGACTCGTGGTCGGCATCCAGGATCTCGGTGGTGCCGGTCTGGCCTGTGCCACCAGCGAGACCGCCAGCCGCGGCGGTATGGGCATGGATGTCGACGTCACCGCCATCCCCCGTCGCGAGGCGGGCATGGAACCGTTCGAGGTGATGACCTCCGAGAGCCAGGAGCGCATGCTCGCCATCGTCGAGCCCGCTGATCTCGATCAGGTGCTGGCCATCTGCGAACGCTGGGAGGTGCGCGCCGCGGTCATCGGTGTGGTCACCCCCGGTCCCGCCACCGGTGATCCCGACGGTGGTCGCCTGCGCATCCTCGACGGGTTCGACGGCGAGGTGCTCTGCGACATCCCGGCGGCCACCCTGCATGAGGACGCCCCCCTCTACAACCGGCCCTGTGCGGCGCCCGCCGCGTTCGACGAGACCACCCGTGTGCACGGCACCGTGCCCATGCCGGCCAGCACCGATGTGGCCGCCGAGCTGCTGGCCATGCTGGCCGATCCGCGCTGGGTGTACTCGCAGTACGACCATCAACTCTTCCTCAACACCGTCGAGACGCCGGGCGGCGACGCCGCGGTGCTGCGGCTCAAGCATCCGGCCACCGGCGCCGACACCGGCCGTGGCCTCGCCCTCACCACCGACGGCAACCATCGCTGGTGCGCGGTCGATCCGCGCCACGGCACCGCCCTCACCGTGGCCGAGTCGCTGCTCAACCTGGCCTGTGTGGGTGCCCGGCCGCTGGCCGTGGTGAACTGCCTCAACTTCGGCAACCCGGAGAACCCCGAGGTGATGTGGCAGCTGTCCGAGGCGGTCGACGGCATGGCCGAGGCCTGCCGCGCCTTCGGGGTGCCGGTCATCGGCGGCAACGTCAGCCTCTACAACGAGTCGCTCGGCACCAGCATCGACCCCACCCCGGTGGTGGGCATGCTCGGCATCATCGACTCGCTCGATCGCCGTCCACCCGGTGTCACCCTCTCCAATGGCGGTCGGCTCCTGCTCATCGGGGTGACCCAGCCCGAACTGTCCGGCTCGCGCTGGGCCCGCGAGCGCGGTCATCACGGTGGTCGACTGCCCGCCCTCGATCCCGCCCATCATCTGGCGGTGGCCGATGCGGTGCGCACCCTGGTGGCCGGTGGTCTGCTCACCGGCGCCCACGATGTGTCCACCGGTGGCCTCGGCGTGGCGCTGGCCGAGATGGCTGCACGATCGGGTCTCGGCGTCAACGCCGCTCGAATCGCGGATCCCGCTGAGCTGTTCTCCGAGAGCCCGTCGCGTGTCGTGCTCTGCGTGGCCCCCGAGAACCTCACCGCCGTCGAGAACGTCCTGTCGGCCGCCGGGGTGCCCGCCGCCCGCATCGGTGTGGCCGGCGGGGAACGGTTCTCGGTCAAGGGACTGCTCGATCTCCCGCTGGCCGAGGTGGCCGGCACCTATCGCGATCGCATCCCCGCTGCGCTCGGTGCCGGTACGGCTCAGGCCTGAGGACGCCGATGCGCCATCGCCTCCACCGGTGGTCTCCGGAGGTGACGGCGACCGGTACGCTGCACCGGTGATCGAGGCCGAGGACGACACCCCCAAGGAGGCCTGCGGGGTCTTCGGGGTTTTCGCCCCCGGGCAGCCGGTGTCGCATCTCACCTATCTCGGGCTGTACGCGCTGCAGCACCGCGGCCAGGAGGCCGCCGGCATGGCGGTGAGCGACGGCAGCACCATCACCGTGGTCAAGGAGACCGGTCTCGTCTCCAACGCCTTCGACGATCGCACCCTCGCCGCCCTCACCGGCCATCTCGCCATCGGCCACACCCGCTACTCGACCACCGGGTCCAGCGTGTGGCACAACGCGCAGCCGGTGTACCGCGATGTCGGCGCCCACACGGTGGCGCTCGCCCACAACGGCAACCTCGTCAACACCGATGCGCTGGCCGACACCGTCGGCATGCTGCCGGGCACCTTCAGCTCCGACAGCGATGTCATGACCGAGCTGGTGGCCATGGAACTCGGCCGCAGCCCCGAGGAGAGCGCCGACCATCGAGCGCTGGAGCGGGCCATGCTGGCGATGCTCCCGCAGCTGCGCGGTGCGTTCTCCATCGTGGCCATGGACGAAGGCCATGTCATCGGCGTGCGCGATCCGAACGGGTTCCGCCCCCTGTGCCTCGGTCGTCTGCCCAACGGCTGGGTGCTGGCCTCGGAGAGCCCGGCGCTCGACGTGGTCGGTGCGCATTTCGTGCGCGAGGTCGACCCCGGCGAGATGATCATCATCGACGAGTCCGGCTATCGATCGGTACGGGCCTTCGAACCCGAACTCGTCGACCCCAAGCTCTGTCTGTTCGAGTTCGTGTACTTCGCCCGACCCGACACCCGGCTGTACGGCCAGAGCGTGCACCAGGCCCGCGTGCGCATGGGTGAGCAGCTCGCCGAGCAGGCCCCGGTCGAGGCGGATCTCGTCATGGGTGTGCCCGAGTCGGGCATCCCGGCGGCCGAGGGGTATGCGCTGCGCAGCGGCATCCCGTTCGGGCAGGGTCTGGTCAAGAACCGCTACATCGGGCGCACGTTCATCGCGCCCAACCAGGAGATGCGGGCGCTCGGTGTGCGCATGAAGCTCAACCCCTTGCGCGACAACATCGCCGGTCGTCGTCTCATCGTCGTCGACGACTCCATCGTGCGCGGCACCACCACCCGCGCCATGGTGGCCATGCTGCGCGAGGCGGGCGCCGCCGAGGTGCACATGCGCATCTCCTCACCGCCCTACAAGTGGCCGTGCTTCTACGGCATGGACACCGGCACCCGCGGTGAACTGCTCGCCGCCGACCTGAGCGTCGACGAGATCCGCGAGTACCTCGATGTCGACACGCTCTCCTACCTCGCCCTCGATCGCCTGCTCGAGGCCACCGGCGCCGTGGGGGCCGGGTTCTGCGACGCCTGTCTCACCGGCACCTATCCGGTGGACATCCCGGTGGCGCTCACCGAACGTGTCGTCCAGCTGCCGCCCAAGACCGACAGCCGGTTCACGCCGGTGGCGACCCAGTTCGCCGAGTTCCTCGAGGTGGAGACCACACTGCCCGCATCCGACGCCCTCCGAGGCACCGAGGCCGATCCGTCATGAGCACCTCGGCCACCCCTCCCGGGGGCGAGACCTACGCCGGTGCCGGCGTCAGCATCGACGCCGGCGAGGAGGCCGTCGACCGCATCAAGGCCAAGGTGCGCTCCACCTTCCGTCCCGAGGTCATCGGCGACATCGGCGGGTTCGGTGGACTCTTCGCCCTCGATCTGGCCCGCTACCGTGCCCCGGTGCTGGTGTCCTCCACCGATGGGGTCGGCACCAAGGCACTCGTGGCCCAGGCCACCGGTCGGTTCACCACCATCGGGATCGATCTCGTGGCCATGTGCGTCGACGATCTCGTCTGCCAGGGCGCCGAGCCGCTGTTCTTCCTCGACTACATCGCCGTGGGTCGTCTCGACCCCGATCACATCGAACAGCTCGTGGAGGGTGTGGCCGAGGGCTGTCGCCAGGCGGGCTGCGCGCTCATCGGCGGCGAGATGGCCGAGCATCCCGGGGCCATGGAACCGGGGGAGTTCGACCTGGTCGGCTTCGCCGTTGGGGTGGCCGAGCGCGATGCGCTCATCAGCGGTTCCACCATCGCGCCCGGCGATGTCCTCATCGGACTGCCCTCGCCGAACCTGCGCTCCAACGGCTATTCGCTGGCCCGTCGGGTGCTGCTCGAGCGGGCGGGTCTGCCCCTCGACGGTCCCGCCTTCCCGGGCGCCCATCACAGCCTCGCCGACGAACTGCTGGCCCCCTCGGTCATCTACTCGCCGGTTGTCGCCGAGCTGCAGCGCGCCGTCGAGCTGCGCGGTGTGGCCCACATCACCGGTGGTGGCATCCCCGGCAACCTCAACCGGGTCCTGCCCGCCGGCACCGCGGCGGAGGTTCGCCGGGGCACCTGGGAGGTGCCGCCGATCTTCACCGAGATCCAGCGTCTCGGTGCGGTCGCCGATGACGAGATGCACCGCGTGTTCAACATGGGTCTCGGCATGATCTGCGTGGTGCCGCCGTCCGAGGTGTTCCGCGCCCTCGACGTGGCCCGGGCCGGTGGCCATCGCGCCGTCGAGGTCGGGCGCATCGTGACCGGCGCCGGCACCGTCACCCTCGTCGGCCCCTGAGCCTCCGGTAGCGTCGGCGCCGTGAGCGCTCCCGACACCAAACAACGACTCATCGACCATCTGCTCGCCCACTCGGTGCGCACCGGAGACTTCACCCTCAAGTCCGGTCGGAAGAGCTCCTGGTTCATCGACTCCAAGCAGACCGCCTGCCGCCCCGAGGGGCTGCTGCTCATGGCCGATCTCGCCCTCGACGTCATCCCCGCCGACGTCACCGCCATCGGTGGTCTCACCGTGGGGGCCGATCCCGTGGCCTACGGCATCGCCGCCGTCGCCGCCACCCGCGGCCGTGACCTCAAGTCCTTCACCATCCGCAAGGAGGCCAAGGACCATGGGGTGGCCGGTCGACTGGCGGGCCCGCTCGAGGCCGGTGATCGGGTGGTGATCACCGACGACACCGTCACCCGCGGCCTCTCCCCGATGGAGGCGGTGCAGGTCGCCCGGGAGCTCGGCGCCGAGCCGGTCATGGTGCTGGTGCTGGTGGACCGGGGTGGCACCTGTCGGGCCATGGCCGAGGCCGAGGGACTCGAGTTCCGGGCGCTGGTCACCGCCCCGGAGCTCGGGTTCGACTATGAGGGCGCGTGATCCCTCGTCGCCGTCGATGACCGGAACCGGACTATGGCCCGCCGGTCCGGTCGCACTACCGTCTCCGCCCTATGGCTGACACTCCCACCGCCGCCTTCAGCATCCGTCTCCGCGTCCGACTCGACAACGTGCCGGGCGCGCTCGGTCATCTCGCCGCCGCCATCGGTTCGGTGGGGGGCAACATCTGGTCGCTCGAGGGTTTCGAGGCCACCGACGCGTTCCTCGACGAGGACGTGGTGGTCAACTGCACGAGCGAGGGTCATCAGCAGGAGGTCCTCGAGGCGGTGCGTGCCTGCGAGAACGTGCACATCCTGAGCTGGGAGGACCGCACCTTCGCCCTGCACCAGGGTGGCAAGGTGGCCACGCTGGCCCGCATCCCGGTGGGCGATCGCGATGATCTCTCCATGGCCTACACCCCGGGTGTGGCCCGAGTGTGCAAGGCGATCGAGGCGGATCCGCTGCTGTCGCACGACCTCACCATCCGCAAGAACACCGTGGCCATCGTGAGCGACGGCACCGCCGTGCTCGGTCTGGGCGACATCGGCCCCCTCGGAGCCATGCCGGTCATGGAGGGCAAGGCGCTGCTGTTCAAGGAGTTCGCCGGCGTCGACGCCTTCCCGATCTGCCTCGACACCAAGGACCCCGAGGAGATCATCCGCACGGTGGTCAACATCGCTCCGTCCTTCGGCGGCATCAACCTCGAGGACATCGCCGCTCCGGCCTGCTTCGAGGTGGAGGATCGTCTCAAGGAGCTGCTCGACATCCCGGTGTTCCACGACGATCAGCACGGCACCGCCGTGGTCACCCTGGCTGCGTTGGAGAACTCGCTCAAGATCGTCGGCAAGCGCATGGAGGACCTCACCGTCGTCATCGCCGGTGTCGGTGCCGCCGGTGTGGCCATCTCCAAGATCCTCATGAACGCCGGTGTGCGCAACATCATCGGTGTGGATCGCGAGGGCGCCGTCTACAACGGACGCGGCAACCTGAACGTGGCCAAGCAGTGGTTCGCCGAGAACACCAATCCCGAGTCCCGGGTCGGCGATCTCTCGGCCATCATGCCCGGCTCCGATGTGTTCATCGGCGTGAGCGGTCCCAACCTGATCAAGCGCGACGATGTGCTGGGTATGGCCAAGGACCCCATCGTGTTCGCCATGGCCAACCCCGATCCGGAGATCCGGCCCGAGGAGGCCGCCGGTGCGGTGGCGGTCATGGCCACCGGCCGCAGCGACTTCCCCAACCAGATCAACAACGTGCTGGCCTTCCCCGGCCTCTTCCGCGGCGCGCTCGATGTGGGTGCCACGCACATCACCGAGAACATGAAGGTGGCCGCCGCCGGTGCGATCGCCTCGGCGGTGAGCCCCGAGGAGCTCTCGCCGCTCAAGGTCATCCCGTCGGTGTTCGATCATCGCATCGCCCCGCTGGTGGCCGCCGCGGCGGCCGAGGCGGCCATCCGCGACGGAGTCATCCGGAAGCGTTGACCCGGCCATGACCGAGCGGTCGGTGCGGGCCATCACCTTCGACTTCTGGGACACGCTGGTCCGCTCGGACACCGCCGCGTTCCGCGTGGCGCGCCGGCTGGCTATCTCCGAGGTGTTCGCCGAGCACGGCTTCAGCGCCGAGCGCGATGCCATCGAGGCGGCGTTCGATCACGCGGTGGGGCTGTTCGACTCGGCCTGGTCGACCAACGAGCAGTTCACCGGCCATCACGCCATCGAGGCGGTGCTCGATCTGCTGGGGCATTCGCCGCCCGCCGAGGTGCGTCAGCGCATCATCGACGCCTACATGGGAGCCGGGCGGGAGGTGCCGGTGGAACTCACACCGAACATCGGCGAGACCCTCGAGGCGCTGAAGTCAGCGGGGCTGCGCGTCGGCATCATCTGCGATGTGGCCCTCACCCCGTCGACCACGCTGCGCCACCTGCTCGAGCAGCACGGTCTGCTCGGTCATTTCGACCACTGGTCGTTCTCCGACGAGGTCGGGGTGTACAAGCCCGATCCGGCGATCTTCCGTGACGCACTGGCCGGACTCGGTGGTGTCGACCCGGCCGAGGCCGCCCATATCGGCGATCTGCGTCGTACCGATGTTGCCGGGGCGAGGGCCATGGGGATGCTGGCACTGCGCTATCGCGGATCCAACGACGACGATGACGAGTCGCATGGCCCCGAGGCCGACGTGGTCGTCGATGACCACGCGGAATTGTTGACGATCCTGCGCCATTGAGCTGCGCCTGCGCCTGTCTCCGACCATGTGGTGGCATGGATCCCTTGAAGCATGCTGAGGTTTCGGGTATCCTCACCCCAAACTTTGGAAAATTCCTCTCCTCAGGTGGTGCTCAGGTGCAACTCGCTCTTGGTCGGTCTGTTCGTCGTTCGGTGTCTCTCCTGATGGTCGTCGCCGTGGTGGTGGCCAGCATGTCGGTGGGTGTGTCGCCTGCCGCAGCTGCCGCAGTTGGCGCATCGGTCCCGGCTGCTCCGACCTCGTTGGTGGCCTACCGGGGTAACGCCTCGGCCGAGATCGGCTTCACGGCTGGCGCCAACGGTGGTGCGGCTATCACCAACTACAAGTACCAGATCAATGACGGTTCCTGGACGGCGTTCTCGCCGGCGGTCACGACCCCATCAGTCACCATCGGTGGACTCACCAACGGCACCACCTATTCGGTGAAGCTCCGTGCGGTGAACTCGGCCGGCGACGGTGCGGTGTCCGATGCGGTTGTGGTCACCCCGGCGGTGGTCGATGCTGTGACTTGGACGGCTCGCACCGCTGCGGAGGCGAACAGCTGGAAGTCGGTGGCCTATGGCAATGGTGTGTTCGTTGCGGTGGCCGACTCTGGGACGAATCGGGTGATGACCTCGCCGGATGGTGTGACCTGGACGGCTCGCACTGCTTCGGAGGCGAACAACTGGTCTTCGGTGGCCTATGGCAATGGTGTGTTCGTTGCGGTGGCGGGCAATGGGACGAATCGGGTGATGACCTCGTCGGATGGTGTGACCTGGACGGCTCGCACTGCTGCGGCGGCGAACGCTTGGAAGTCGGTGGCCTATGGCAATGGTGTGTTCGTTGCGGTGGCCGACAATGGGACGAATCGGGTGATGACCTCGTCGGATGGTGCGACCTGGACGGCTCGCACTGCTTCGGAGGCGAACAGCTGGAATTCGGTGGCCTATGGCAATGGTGTGTTCGTTGCGGTGGCTTCCAGTGGGACGAATCGGGTGATGACCTCGTCGGATGGTGTGACCTGGACGGCCCAGACTGCTGCGGCGGCGAGCCCCTGGGGTTCGGTGGCCTATGGCAATGGTGTGTTCGTTGCCGTGGCCGGCGATGCGGCGAGTCGAATGATGACGTCGCCGGATGGTGTGACCTGGACGGCTCGCACGTCTTCCTTCTCACAATGCGAATGCCAGCATTCGGTGACGTATGGCAATGGTGTGTTCGTTGCGGTGGCCTCTAGTGGGACGAATCGGGTGATGACCTCGCCTGATGGTGTGACCTGGACGGCTCGCTCCGCTGCAGCGGCGAACGCTTGGCGTTCGGTGACGTATGGCAATGGCGTGTTCGTTGCGGTGGCTAACTCTGGGACGGATCGGGTGATGACCAGCTCATTGGTTGAACTTGCCACTGCGCCGGATGCGCCGACGTCGTTGGTGGCAACTCCGGGTGATGGTTCGGTTTCTGTTGCGTTCAATGCTGGTGCTGATGGTGGCGCATCGATCTCGAATTATGAGTATCAGTTGAATGGTGTGGGTTCGTGGGTGGCGTTGTCGCCTACTGATGGCACGTCGCCAGTCGTGATCAGTGGTCTCACCAACGGCACCGCCTACACGGTGAAGTTGCGTGCGGTGAACTCGGTGGGTTCGGGTGCGGAGTCTGTGGCTTCGGATTCGTTCACGCCGAGCACGGTGCCGTCGGCTCCGACTGATCTGGAGGCAACACCGGGTGACGGCAGTGCGTCGATCTCGTTCACGGCCGGCTCGGATGGTGGTGGGGCGATCACGACGTACCAGTACTCGCTCGATGAGGGATTCAGTTGGAACGACGCCGATGGGACGACGTCGCCGCTGACCATCAGCGGTCTCACCAACTACACCGGCTACGGCATCAAGCTTCGGGCGGTGAACTCGGCGGGCAACGGTGCGCCGTCGTCGTCAGTCTCGACCATGCCGGCCACTGTGGCTCCGGTGCAGTCGGCGCCGACGGTGGGCAGCACCCGCCGGTCGATCCTGGCCTCGTGGTCGCTGGTGACCCCGGCATCGGGAGCGCGTGTGAAGCTCTATCGGCCGAGGGTGTACCTGGCGGGGACGAACACCAAGGTGCGTTCCTGTAAGGGTGACTCGACCGAGACCTCCTGCGAGATCAAGGGTCTGACGCTCGAGACGGCCTATGAGGTGCGTGTCCATGTGCTGCAGGTGATCGGCACCGGACCCTCCAAGGTGGTTCGGATGTCGTTGGTCAGCGCACCGCAGGCAATCACACTGCACTGACCGACCCGGGGAGGACGACGGTGATGGAGCCCGGGTGAACACCCGGGCTCCGGGATGTCCGCCGTCGACGCCGGCGCACGGTGTCGACAGTCTGTGCCACAGTGACGGCACTGTCCACGAGACCATCAGGGGGAACCATGGCCATCGACCCGCAGGCCCAGGTCGTGCTCGATCTGCTCGCCGCTGTCGGCTTCACCTTCGGTGGAGCCGACCCGGTGGCGCTGCGGGAGCAGATGTCCGCCGGCAATGTGGCCAGCCCCATCGAACTCGCCTCCATCACCGATCGGACCATCCCGGGCCCCGCCGGTGGGATCCCGGTGCGCATCTATCGACCGACCGATCAGCAGGGACTGCCGGTGGTGGTGTTCTTCCACGGTGGTGGCTGGGTGGTCGGCGATCTCGAGTCCCATGACCACATGGCCCGGGCCATCGCCGCGAAGGCCGAGTGCGTCGTGGTCGCCGTCGACTACCGCCTCGCCCCGGAGCACCGGTTCCCCGCCGCGGTCGACGACTCCTGGGCCGCCACGGAATGGGTGGCCACGCACGCCGATGAGCTCGGTGTCGACGGCTCGCGTCTGGCGGTGGCAGGGGACAGCGCCGGAGGCAACCTGGCGGCGGTGGTCACCAACCTGTCCCGCGAGGTCGACCATGTCGAGATCATCCATCAGGCGCTCATCTATCCGGTCACCGATGCCACCTGTGATCGGCCGTCGATGACCGAGAACGCCGAGGGCTACATGCTCACCGCCGACGGCATGGACTGGTTCCACGGTCACTATGCGAACGGTGAGGCCGATCGGACCGACCCCCGCTACTCACCGCTGTTCGACGACCTGACGGGAGCCGCCCCGGCCACGGTCATCACCGCCGGGTTCGATCCGCTGCGCGACCAGGGCATCGCCTACGCCGAGGCGCTCGGCGCCGCCGGGGTGGCGACCGAGCACATCAACTACGAGACCATGTTCCACGGGTTCTTCTCCATGGATGCCGCCATCGATGTGGCCGCCGAGGCCCAGGATGCCGTGGCCGCTGCGCTGAAGGCGGCCTTCGCCCGCTGATGCGATCTCCGGCGGCGGCATCCCGGATCCTCATCGCCGCGCTGCTCATCGTGTCCGGGCTGCTGCTCGTCGCCTGCTCGGGATCCTCGTCGTCGTCGCCGGGGACATCGAACTCCTCCATGTCCGCTCCCACCGCCGAGGTCTACGACCCGTACCTGCACGCCCGACCGGCGGTGGATCCGGCGGCATCGGTCCGGTCCGGTTCGATCACCACCGCTGACGGACGGGTGCGGACCTACCGTCTCTACGTCCCGGTCTCGGCCGCCGGTTCCGATCGGCTTCCCCTGCTGGTGGCCCTGCACGGCGGACTCGGCTGGGGCGCGCAGTTCGAGGCGAACAGCGGGTTCGACGGGCTCGCCGAGTCGAACCGCTTCATCGTGGTGTACCCGGACGGCACCAATGCCCGGCCCGGCGACACCACGCTGCTGACCTGGAACGGTGGTCTCTGCTGTCGCCCCGCCTCCGACGCCGGGGTCGACGACCTCTCCTTCCTGCGTCTCCTGATCGATCAGCTCGTCGGTTCGGAGCCCGTCGATCCGCAACGCATCTACGCCACCGGTCACTCGAACGGCGCCATCCTCGCCTATCGGATGGCCTGTGAGATGAGCGATCGGATCGCCGCCATCGCCGTCCAGTCGGGTGTGATCGGCGTCCCCTGCCGGCCGACGCGCTCGGTGAGCGTCCTCCACCTGCACGGTCTCGCCGACTCGAACATCCCCATCGACGGTGGTCGCGGCTCGGGGCCATCGGGGGTCGTGTTCCCCTCACCCCGTGAGGCCGCCTCCTCGTTCGCCGCACTCGACGACTGCCCGGCGTCTCCGATCGATCAGGCGGACCCGACCAACGGCGATGTGCGCAGTCGGGTGTGGTCGAACTGTTCGGCGGGCACCGAGGTCAGGTTCGTCACCGTGGCCGGGGCCTCCCATGCGTGGATGGGCCATCCGACGACCGCTCGGTCGCTGGTGGGTGAGCCCTATGGATCGTTCGACGCCAGCCGGGCGATCTGGTCGTTCCTGGCCACAGCCAGCACCCGCTGACGGAGAAGGCCCGGGCGGTGGCCCGGGCCTCGTCGTGGTGGTCGGGACCGGCGTCGATCCGGTGACCTATCGCTTTTCAGGCGATCGCTCTGCCAACTGAGCTACCCGACCCTGCGACCGGAACCTGTGTTCTGGTCAGGCCCACCCTCGCGGAGGGTGAGTGGCGGTCCCGACGGGATTTGAACCCGCGACCTCCGGCTTGACAGGCCGGCGTGCACTCCAAACTGCACCACGGGACCAGAACTGGGTGATTCGACTGCGCACCCCCAACGGGATTCGAACCCGTGTTACCTGCGTGAAAGGCAGGCGTCCTAGGCCGCTGGACGATGGGGGCTCTCCTGCCGCAAGGGCCTGTGAACCATAGCAGCAGCCCTCACCTGCGGCGCCAATGCGCCCCTCCGGTCCCGGGACGGTTCAGAGGGTGGCGGAGAGACTCCGGACGATCATCTCCAGGATGCCGCCGAGGAACTCGTAGACCGCCCGGGCCACCAGTGCCGGATCGTCCGGCTCGAGCTCCGGGGTCGAGTCCTCCTGCACATCGAGGCGGGTGCCCAGCACCAGCCGCACCGTGTTGAGTCCGATCATCCAGCACTCCAGCTGTTCCCGGTCGAGCTCGGGGTCGTCCACGCAGGCCAGGACCCGCTCGATGGTGGACCGGCGAGTCGCCACCAGATCGGCGTGCACCATCTCCTGATAGGCGGCGTCGATCCCGGGATCGGTGGCGTGGGCCACCGGATACACCCGGCGGAACAGCGGTTGCAGGTCCGGATCGTCGATGGTGCCGAGCATGTCCTCGCACACGGCGCGCACCACGGCCCGTTCACGCTCACCCAGATTGACGATGAAACGGTCCCCGCCCTTGGCCTGGAACGGGCGTCGGAATCCGAAGGCCATGTCAGTCCTGCTGCATGGTGGCCCACAGGCCGTGCTCATGCAGGCGGAACACATCGAGCTCAGCCTTCTCGCGGGTGCCGCTCGCCACCACGGACCGACCGTTGTTGTGCACCTCGAGCATCATGGCCTCGGCCTTCTCGCGGCTGTAGCCGAACAGCTTCTGCAGCACGAACGTGACGTAGCTCATGAGGTTGATGGGGTCGTTCCACACCAGCACCAACCAGGGCCGATCGAGATCGATGCTCTCCTCGACGTCGGGATCGCGCACCCCGATCGGCGCATCGGACAGGCGGGCGGGGAGCCGGTTCATGCCACCGGCACCGGTTCGTCGACCCGCTCGACCGAATGGGCGGTCAGGTCCAGGCGGAACAGCAGGGCCGCCATCCAGACTGTGACGCTGCCGACGATGTGCAGCAGGACCAGCGCCGGCGGCACTCGGGTGAAGTACTGGAGATAGCCGATCGACCCCTGCACGACGATGGCACCGACGAGGATGCGGGCGTTGCGGTCCACGATCGCCGCCGTGCCGTTGCGGCGCAGCAGCACCAGCGTGACCACCGCGGTGATCAGGAACAACCAGACCGTGCCGCTGTGCACCCGGGCGACCTCGCTGATGTCGAACGAGAGCCGGGGGACGGTCTCATCGCCGCTGTGCGGACCGGTGCCGGTGACGATGGTGCCGGTGATCACCGCCAGCGATGCGAGGGCGACGAGTGCATCTCCGAGTCGACGTACCCGCATCGGGGCGAGGGGGAGGCCCACCGCGCCGTCGTGGCCGGCCCGGTGATGCAGGACGAAGGCGTTCCAGACCAGCACCATCGAGAGCAGGAAGTGGGCGATGACGAACGGGGGGTGCAGTTCGAACAGCACGGTGAGTCCGCCCAGCACGATCTGGCCGATGACACCGGCCACCAGTCCCAGCGACAACCAGGTGAGGTCGCGGCGCCGCGGCGTCCGCAGCAGGGAGCCGAGCACGGCGAGGATCACGGCGATCGAGACCAGCCCGGTGATGGTCCGGTTGATGAACTCGATCATCGGGTGGAACTCGGCCGGGGCGACCAGCCGATCGGCCTCGCAGGTCGGCCAGTCGGAACAGCCCAGTCCGGAGCCGGTGAGACGCACGGCGGCCCCGGTGATGATGATGAAGACGAGCGCGGCCAGTGCGAGCAGTGTGATGCGCTGGTAGGCCCGGGGGGAGAGGCGGGGCAACGACACCCCGACGATGGTACGGGAGGTCGATCCGGTTCCCAATTCGCCCTCCGGTCCGATTGTCTGGGCCCGGTCGGTCGCCTCTAGCATCGTTTCCGATGGACACCGCCGCGCACCCCTCGTCCATGGCGCGGCTCAAGGGCTATGTGGCCCTCACCAAGCCCCGGATCATCGAGCTGTTGCTGATCACCACCGTGCCCACGATGGTGGTGGCCCAGCGGGGTCTTCCCCCGCTGTGGCTGATCATCGCCACGGTGGTGGGCGGCACCATGTCGGCCGGCGGGGCCAACGCCATCAACATGTACGTCGATCGGGACATCGACGCCATCATGAAGCGCACCCGGAACCGGCCCCTGGTCACCGGGCTGATCGCCCCCCGCAACGCCCTGATCTTCGCCATCGCCCTCGAATGCGTGGCCTTCCTGTGGCTCTGGGCCTTCGTGAACCTGCTCAGCGCGGCGCTCGCCGTGGCCGCCTGCCTGTTCTACGTGTTCGTCTACACCCTCTGGCTCAAGCGCACCTCGAAGAGCAACATCGTCATCGGCGGGGCCGCCGGCGCCGCCCCGGTGCTCATCGGCTGGTCGGCGGTCACGAACTCGCTGGCCTGGGCCCCGGTGCTGCTGTTCGCCATCATCTTCTACTGGACCCCCCCACATTTCTGGGCCCTGGCCATCCGGTACAAGGACGACTACGCCGCCGCCGAGGTCCCCATGCTCCCCTCGGTGGTGTCACTGCGGGAGACCTCGGTCCGGATCCTCGTCTACACCGTCTGGCTCTGGTTCCTCACCCTCGCCTTCGCCCCGATCGGTGGCATGGGGGTCATCTACTGGGTCGCAGCGGTCGTCCTCGGCGCCGTGTTCACCGGTTTCGCCGTCCGGCTGCTCCTCGAGCCCACCCCGACCAGGGCCATGCGCCTGTTCACCTGGTCGATCACCTACATCACGGTGCTGTTCGGGGCCATGGCCCTCGACCAGCTGGTCCGGTCGGGTCTCTGATCCGATGTGGCCCAGAGTTTTCGAACGGTCCACCCCCGCTGTGTAGAGTCGTCAGATGGAGTCGTCCCCCGAAGGGGACGTCTCTCCCATGGTCCGGTTCGGCCTGTGCCGTCCCGAGTGCATCCGCCCGAACGAGGTCCCCACTGCTATGTCGATAACCGACTCGAGACAGGACGCCCCCGCCTCCTCCGAGGTTCCGTCGGCGGCCGTC
>JAGWYK010000098.1 GCA_018969405.1 Acidobacteriota bacterium | reverse complement strand
TCATGCTCTGGACGGGCACATCGGACTGCGCCTGTTCCATGAGACGCACCCCGATCTGGTGCTGCTCGACATCGGACTGCCGGGCATCGACGGCTGGGGTGTGCTGGAACGCATCCGTGACATCTCCGACGTGCCGGTCGTGATCCTCTCGGCCCGCGGACTCGAGACCGAGAAGGTGCGGGGGCTGCAGGCCGGCGCCGATGACTACATCACCAAACCGTTCGGGCATCAGGAACTGGTGGCGCGCATCGGTGCGGTGCTGCGGCGCAACTCCACCGCGGGATTCGATCAGGAGTGCTACGCCGACTGCCAGCTGCAGATCGACGTCCCTCGACGCGAGGTGCTCGTGCAGGGGCATCCGGTGGATCTCACCGCCGGCGAGTTCCGTCTGCTCCATGCCCTGACCCGGCATGTCGGCCAGGTGCTGTCCCCCGAGCAGCTGCTGGAGCTGGCCTGGGACGATCCCACCGGGATCGGCGCGTCGAAGGTCAAGTTCTCGATCCTGCGTCTGCGTCGCAAACTCGGCTCCGAGGATCCTGCGACCTCCCCCATCGAATCGGTGCGCGGGTTCGGGTACCGCTATCGCATCGTCGAGGAGCAGAGCCACCTGCTCGGATCGCGCTGAGCGACATCGCGCTGACCGATGCGGAGCGGCGGCGATCCGATCAGCCGAAGGTCAGACGGAAGGCGCTGACCACCTCGGCGTACTGGTCGAGCGCGGCCTCGTACCCGGCGGGCGCGGCGACCGGCACCCGCAGATCCGTGACCCCCGCCTCGACCAGGGGCGCCGATGCCTCGAAGGTGGCTCGAAGGTCGAGGGCACCGCTGTCGTCACGGACGGCCACCGCATGGCCCTGCACCTGGAATCCCGGATCGCCGCCGGCCGCGGTCACCGCCTCGCGCAGACGTGGGATGGCGTTGACCAGATCGGCGCCATCAGGACCCCAGGGGATCCAGCCCGCCCCGTAGGCGGCGAGGCGGCGGATGACCCGGGCGTTGATGGTGCCGCTGATCCAGATGGGGACACCACCGGCCTGTCGGGGCTTGGGCATCTGATGGATGCGGCTGAACTCGAGCTCCGGCGAGGAGTAGTTCGCCACCGGTGAACGCCACAGCTCCTGACAGACCTCGATGGTGTGATCGAGGAGGCGACCACGCGCGTCGAAGTCCAGTCCGGCGGCGTCGTACTCCTCCTTCTGCCACCCGACCCCCACACCGAGCTCCAGCCGACCACCGGTGAGCACATCGATGGTGGCGGCGGTCTTGGCGAGCACCACCGGACGTCGGAGGGCGGCGATCAGCACCGCCGTGCCGAGGCGGATGTTCGTGGTGAGCGCACCGACGGCGGTGAGGAACGTGAGAGGTTCGAGCCACTGACCATCGGCGTCGGTGGGCTGCTTGCCCCCGGCGGAACCGCCCTTGCGGGGATCGGCGTAGGCCTCGAGGTTCTCGCCATAGGCGACGTGATCGGAGACCACGAGGCGATCGATCCCGGCCACATCGGCCGCCCGGGCCTGATCGAGCAGGAACTGCCAGCTGCCCGGATCGTCCTGCATGAAGGTGCGCAACTGGATGGAGATCTGCGGTCGGGTCATGTCCCCACTCTGCCATGTCGCGCTCCGGGGGGCGCCCGCACGCATCAGCGGCCCGGCGGGTCGGGGCGGCTGATGACGCCCACCGATGCGACGGTCCACCAGACTGTCCCGGTGCACCCCCTCTGGGCCGATCTGGCCGGACTCGCCGCCGCCACCCTGAGCACCTCGAGCGGGCTCACCCAGGCCGGCCGCCTGCTGCGGGCCCGCACCGCGCTCGGGATCGCCACCGGCACCTGGGTGCTCACCACCCTGTCGACGGTGACATGGTTCGGCTACGCCATCAGCGTCCGCTCCCCGATCCAGGAGTTCGCCAACGGCTCCTGGATGTTCTTCGTCATCGTGCTCACCGCCATGATGCTGCGCCACCGTGGCACCGCGGCGGTGTTCACCGGGATCGGTGCCGTCATCGGGTCGCTCGTCGTGTTCACGGCACTCGGGGAGGTGTCGCCGGCGATCCCCGGCACCTGTGGGATCCTCGCATCACTCCTCATGAGCCTCCCCCAGATCCGCTACGCCCTCCGCCACGGCCGGGGCCCCGGGGTCTCCGTGCTCGGCTGGGCGCTCAGTGGTCTGGCGGCATCGATGTGGTTCGTCTACGGCATCGGAACGCGACAGATCCCGGTGTTCGTCAACACCGGGATCCAGACGGTCCTGCTGTTCACCGTGGTGGTCGCGCTGATGGCGAACCCGGTGCACGAGTCTCGACGGCAGGACGCCGTCGTCTGAACCGATCAGGCGGCCGCTTCGGAGATGCGGGTCGGGCGCATGCCGAGGCTGACTCCCATGCTCACCGCCTCGATGGCCGAATGGGTGCCGGTCTTCCGATAGATGCTCTTCACGTGGGTGCGGAAGGTGTGCCGAGAGATGTAGAGGCTCGCGGCGCCCTCCACCGAACCCTTGCCGTCGACCAGGGCCTGGAGCACGTCGAGCTCCCGGGGCGACAGCGAGTCGAAGTCATGCTGCCCGTTGCCGTCCACGATCACTCGGGGGGTGATGTCAGTGGTGAATCCGCTCATTTGAGAACCTCTCGTTGTGGTGAGCCACTCACGGTCGCCCTGGAGATCGGACGTTCGGGTGAACATCCGGGCATCGAGTGGGAGCATCATCATGACGACGCTGTGTTGCTGCGCAGTTGCACCAGAAGTGTTCATCCATTGCGATCGATCTCATGCTCATGCACCCGCGACGGACGGATCCCTGCACAGACCGCGATGCTCACCGCCTCGATGGATGAATGGGCGTCGAGTTTGGTCAGGATGTTCTTCACATGGGTGCGCAACGTGTGATGGGAGATGTACAGGTCCTGCGCCGCGGACTCATGCGATTTCCCGTCCACGAGTTCCTGGAGGACCTCCAGCTCCCGCGGTGAGAGATGCGAGATGGCCGCGACCGCCCCGGGGTCGACGGGTTCGGTGATCTCGTCCATCAAGTGCTCCTCCCTCGGTGCTGGTCCCCAGAACGGGATCGCTCCCGAGTCATCCCAGATATCGGACTGCATGCGAACCCTCCTCGTTCCGCAGCGGCCTCAGGCCGCACGAGTTCCCCATCGACCATCACGGATCCGTGCCATGGCCCAGAACATCTGCCCCGAGAACGCGATGTAGAACAGCGTGCCGACCACGGTCCACACCCACCGTCGGTCGTCCATCAGCGCCCGGTGGAACAACCCGTAGGCCAGCGCCACGAGCAGCAGACCCGACACGTAGACCACCGGAACGACACCGAACACCAACGGTGCGATCACCAGGCTCCCGATCAGCACGATCGGGCTGAGCAGGCCGGCGAGCGTGGAGAGCAGCACGACGGGGAAGGCCAGAGGTCGCGACCGCCAGATGTGCGACAACAGGATCGGACTCTCGCGCAACCACGACTTCTTCCATCGCAGCTGCTGCCGGAAGAAACTCAGGTACTCGACCGGGACATCGGTCAGGGCGACCGCTCCGGCGTGGTAGACGGAACGATGACCGGCACGGATCACCATGTTGGTGAGCGCCCGATCATCGCCGTAGGTGCAGTCCGCCCCGAGGAACCGCTGGTGCTCCCAGTCCTCGAGCAGCGGTTCGACGACACTGCGTCGGTAGGCGGAGAAGCATCCGGAGCAGCAGGAGACGGCCCCGAGAGCGGACTCGGCCGCCTTGAGCAGTTGGAAGGAGACGTAGTACCGCGTCGCCTGCATGCGGGTCAGCGCGTTCACGTCAGCGTTGCGCGCATGGGTCAGACCGGCGACGGCGCCGATCCGGGGATCGGCGAAGGGCTGCACGATCCGACGGATCCCACCCGGGAGCGGTTCCGAGTCCGAGTCGATCACCACCAGGATCTCCGAATCCGACCGGCGCACCCCCTCGGCCATCGCGGCGCGCTTGCCCCGGTTGCTCCCGAGCGCCACGGCGAGCACCTGCTCGGGATGCCGCGCCGCCGCGTCGCGCAGGTGGATCCAGGTGTCATCGGTGGATCCGTCGTCGACACAGATGATCCGGAGTCGGTCGGCCGGATAGTCGGGATCGAGGCAGGCGTCGATCGTCCGCAGCACCGAGACCCCCTCGTTGAACACCGGCACGATGATGGTGATCGTCGGCTCGAGCCCCATCTCCGCCGGAGCCCGGTAGCCGGCGGCGAGGACGAACCGGGAGACCACGAACAGACCGACGATCGAGGTGTAGATGAAGGTCGCATCGCCGACGCGACCCATGCCGATCAGACGATCGGCCGTGTACCAGACGATCCCGGTCATGATCAGCACCACTCCGAGAGCGGCCAGCACCTTCCGTCGGGCCCGTGGTCCGCGGTCCGAGCGTCGATCCGGCGGAGTGGTCGTCGGACTCACAGTCGCACCACCGATCCGGTCGGCTCCAGCCGATAGGTCGCGTCCAGCACGAGGGGCACGCCTTCGAGCCATCCGTGGTCGACCCCGGGATGCAGCGTCATGACGACGGCGAGGTCGAACGAATTCGGTCTCGGGCACAGTTCGTTGGGCAGGAGGTTCCCTGCGACATCGACGACATCGCACCCCACCACCGGATCATGGGCGGTGACCGTCGCGCCGGCTCGTCGGAGGAGGTCGGCGAGCACCAGCGCCGGTGATTCGCGCACATCCTTCACCCCCGGCTTGTAGGAGAGACCGATCAGACCGATGCGGGCGCCGTCGAGGGCCTGGCCGCGGGTGGCCAGCACCTCGCCGGCCCGTTCGGCCACCCGG
>JAGWYK010000097.1 GCA_018969405.1 Acidobacteriota bacterium | reverse complement strand
CGGCCTCCCCCGCCCGACCGTCGAACCACAGACACGGGGTGATCGCACCCATCAGCGCTCCCATTCCTTCTCAGCCGCCGCCGCGGCGGGCGCGAGGGCCCGCTTGTCCACCTTCGACATGGCCGTGAGCGGCAGCTCGTCGAGCAGCACGAGCGCGTCGGGGGCCTTGTACGAGGCCAGCTGCTCGGTGCACCAGACCCGGAGGTCCTCGAGCGAGGGCGGGGCCGACGGGTCGGCCGGCACCACGAAGGCGACACCGATCTCGCCGAGCACCGGGGCGGCGGTGCCGAGCACCGCCACACGATCGACCGTCGGATGCTGACCGAGGTGGTTCTCCACCTCGATCGGGTACACGTTGTAGCCACCGCGGATGTACATCTCGGTGCTGCGACCGGCGAGATGGAGGTTCCCGGCGGCGTCGAGGAAGCCGAGATCGCCGGTGAGCAGCCACCCATCGGCGTCGATGGCCGCGGCGGTGAGCTCGGGTTCGCGCCAGTAGCCGCGCATCATGGCCCGACTGCGCAGACAGACTGTGCCCACCTCGGTGGTGCCATCGGCGGTGACCTCCACCGGGCGCCCTCGGCCCTCGTCGAGCCGCAGCTGCATCTCGACCCCTGACCCCGGGGTGCCCACGGTGGTGCAGATGACGTCATCGGGATCGTCGAGGGCGGTGCCGGTGGACACGCAGGCCTCGGTGCTGGTGTAGCGCACCACCACCGGGCAGCGGAAGGTGTCGCGCATGGCCTCGACCAGTTCCGGTGGCACCCGGGCCGCCCCGGTGCTGACGATGCGCAGGCTGGAGACGTCGGTGGTGGCGAGGTCGGGGTGGGCCAACATCATCTGCCACTGGGCCGGCACGCCCTGGCCCACGGTGACCCGCTCGGAGCCGATCAGGCCGAGGGCCCCGGCCGCGGTCCATGGTGTGGGACAGATGATGGTGGTGATCACATGGGCGAGTTCGTCCCAGACCCGCGTCATGTAGCCGACATGGGCGAACGGCAGCGGCGAGAGGCGACGATCGCCCATTGCCGACAGCGGACCGGCGGCGGCGGCCATGGCCCGCAGACACCCGTGATCGAACACGGCACCCTTGGGATGACCGGTGGTGCCGCTGGTCCAGACGATGGCGATCGGATCGCTCTCGTGCACCGGAGGGCGGGCGGTGAATGGAGCATCCGCGGTGGCCTCGCGCAGTTCGGCGGTGGTGAGGGTGAGGATCGGACCGGCGATGTCGGCATCGGTGATCACCACGGTGGGCTCGCTGCGCCCGAGGATGTGGACGGTCTCGGCCGGGCCGAGACGGGGGTTCATACCACTGGTGATGGCCCCGAGGCGCAGGGCGGCCTGGTAGGCGATGGCGAACTCGATCGAGGAGGGCAGCGACACCCCGACGACATCACCGCGACCCACACCCATCGCAGCGAGGCGGGTGGCGACTCCATCGGCGGCCCGACCCCACTCGGCGAAGGTGATCCGGGTGCCCTCATGCACGAAGGCCTCGACCTCGCCGGCCGCCTCGACCACGGCGTCGAACAGGTCGACCACACCGGTGAACGGCCCGGTGATCGGTGACTCGGGGACCGGCATGGGACGGACGACGAGGACTCAGGCGCCGGCGATCTCGGCCCGACCGCGCTCGCGCAGTTCGACCTTGACGACCTTGCCGCTGGCATTGGTGGGCAGGGCGTCGACGATCCGCACGTGCCGGGGGACCTTGAAGTTGGCCATCGTGTCGCGGGCCCAGGCCACGAGCGCATCGGGGTCGATGCTGACACCCTCCCGAGGCACGACGAAGGCCATGCCGACCTCACCCATGCGTTCGTCGGGCACGCCGACCACCGCGACCTGGGCGATGCCCTCGAAGCCCATGAGCAGGTTCTCGATCTCGGCCGGATAGGCGTTGAAGCCACCGACGATGAACATGTCCTTGGTGCGATCGGTGATGCGCACGTAGCCCCGCTCATCCATGATCCCGACGTCGCCGGTGTGCAACCAGCCCTCGGGATCGACGGTCTCCGCGGTGGCGGTGGGGTTGTCGAGGTACCCGAGCATCACGTTGTAGCCGCGGCACACGATCTCGCCGGCCTCACCGCGGGGGACCTCGTTGTTGTCCTCGTCGACGATGCGGACCTCGGTGTCGGGGATGGCGCGACCCGAGGTGAGGGCGATGGTCGCGGGATCGTCCTCGGCCCGGCACATGGTGACGGTGCCGGTGGCCTCGGTGAGGCCGTAGGCGGTGATGATGGTCCGGAAGGTGAGCTCGTCGCGCATCCGCTCGATCATCGACACCGGGATGGCGGCCGCCCCGGTGACCGCCACGCGCAGCGAGGAGAGATCGAAGGTGTCGCGGGCGGGATCGTTGAGGATGGACAGGAACAGCGTGGGCGGTCCGGGCAGCATCGAGACGCGCTCGGCGGCGATGCGGGTGAGCACCCGTCCGACGTCGAACACCGGCTCGGGGATGATGGTCGCCCCCTTCAGCAGACAGGCGATGATGCCCGCCTTGTAGCCGAAGGTGTGGAAGAACGGGTTGACCACGAGGTAGCGATCGGCCTCGACCAGACCCACGATGTCGGCCCACACCTCGAAGACCCGGAGCGTCTGGGCATGGGTGACCATGACGCCCTTCGGTGCTCCGGTGGTGCCCGAGGTGAACACGAGATCGCACAGGTCGTCGGGGGCGGTGGCGGCCTGGCGCTCGGCGACGGCATCGGTCGTGACCTCCGCACCGGCGGCGAGGTAGTCGGACCAGGCGATGGTGCCGGTGGGTGAGTCGCCGCGCAGGACCACGATGCGGCAGGACAGCTGCTGACCCTCGAGCATGCCCACGTAGTCGTTGCCGAGGAAGCCGTTGACGCACAGCAGGACCGAGGCGCCGCTGCGGCGGATGATGTCGGCGGCCTCGGTGCCCTTGTAGCGGGTGTTGAGCGGGACCAGCACGGCCCCGGCGGTGACTGCACCCAGCCCGGCGATGACCCATTCGGCGATGTTGGGCGCCCAGATGGCGACGCGATCACCGGGGCCGACACCCGCCGCGATGTGGGCGCGGGCGGCATCGACGACGGCATCGCGCAGCTGCGGGAAGGTGAGCCGGAGATCGCCGTCGACGAGAGCCTCGACATCGGGGAACCGCTCGGCCGAGGCCATGACCAACCCACCGATGGTGCCCCACTGCTGATCTGCACGCATGGCGCCGACACTAGTCGGGGTCGTCGACCGTGCCCTCGGGGCCGACGGCGGGAGGGAGCCCCGCGGACCCCTTTGGTAGGTTGCCGAGATGGCCACCCACGAGACCCTCCTGTTCGATGTCACCGACGGCGTCGGCGTCATCACCCTCAACCGACCGGAGAAGTACAACTCGGCCGACGAGACCCTCGTCGACGAGCTCGAGAGCCTCTACATCGAGCTGCGCTACGACGACTCGGTCAGGGTGGTGGTGCTCACCGGCGCCGGCGACAAGGCGTTCTGCACCGGCATCGACCGCGACTTCGCCATGGACAACCGGCAGCCCGACTCCCCGTTCATGATGGACGACCCGATGCTGAAGCTCGGCCCCAAGCAGGCCGACCTGTGGAAGCCGGTGATCTCGGCGGTCAACGGGATGGCCGGCGGCGGCGCGTTCTACGCCCTCGGGGAGAGCGAGTTCATCCTCGCCGCCGAGCACGCCACCTTCTTCGATCCGCACACGACCTACGGCATGGCGGCGTGCTTCGAGCCGATGTTCATGTTCGGCCAGATGCCATGGGGCGAACTGGTGCGCATGTCGCTGATGGGCAACTACGAGCGGATCTCGGCGCAGACCGCACTCGGCTGGGGCATGGTGAGTGAGGTGGTGCCCGGCGAAAGACTGCTGGACCGCACGCTGGAGATCGCCACCAAGTTGGCCTCGTTGCCACAGATCGCCGTGCAGGGGACGTTGCGTTCGCTGTGGGCCCGCCGCAACATGCCCCGCACCCAGGCCATCGCCACCGCCAACCACCTCGTGGAGATCGGCAACCGGCCCGAGGCCCTCGCCGAAGGACAGGCGTTCTTCGCCAGTGGTGTACGCGTCACCCCGGAGATCCGTTGACGGGAGCACGCGGCGCGCTCGCGGGCGCGCTGGCGGTCATCGCCATCGTGATGTCGGCATGTTCGTCGTCGGGCACGGCCGCGCCATCCACCACCTCCACGACCATCGCCCCGAAACCCCCGGTGCTCGTCGGGACGTTCACCGGTCCCACCACCGGACGGGCCCTCGACGCCGCGCAACCGCTCCGGGTCACGCTGTTCGGCGATTCGCTCGTGTTCGACGCGCTGCCGGCGATCCGGGCCGATCTGGAATCGACCGGTGTGGTGACAGTGACGGAGTGGACGGTCAGTGGCTTCGGCATCGGACCGGGCCCGGGCTACCTGCCGGCGTCGTTCGACTGGCAGGACGTGATCGTCCGCGGTGTCGCCGAGACGCGACCGGAGGTGATCGTCACCTCGTTCGGCCTCGTCGACGCGCTCAACATCGGACTCGGACGGATGACCATCGACGAGTTCACCGCCTCGCTGCGCACGGCCCTCGACCTGTTGAGCGTCGGCGACACCAAGGTGCTCATCCTCGGTGTGCCACCGACGGTCGCCGATGCCGGGAAGACCACGCAACGCCTACTGGAGCGCACCGTCAATCCGGTGCTGCGCGCCGCCACCGCCGACCACCCCGGCGAGGTGGAGTACCTCGACGTCGATCACGTGCTGTCGGATTCCGATCGACCGGTGTACGAGTTCGCCGGACGCCGGGTGCGCAAACAGGACCTCACTCACCTCTGTCCCGATGGCGCGGCCCTCCTCGCCGTCGAGGTGCACACCACACTGGCCCGGTCGTGGCCGATCCCGTCGGCCGCGCCCGGATGGAGCCTCGGCC
>JAGWYK010000096.1 GCA_018969405.1 Acidobacteriota bacterium | reverse complement strand
CGTCATGGCGGACTGATGCCATGATCCTCGCCGACGGTTCCGTTCCGGCCTTCGCGCCCCATCTCGAGGTCTGGGTCCTGGCGCTCGCCGTGGGCCTCGGCGGCGTGTGGATCGCCCGGGTCATCGGTCCCAAGGTGGTCCCCGCCGGCGAGGTGGTGGTGAGCCGTCGCCAGGTGGTGTTCTTCTGGTCAGCGGTCGTGCTGATGACGCTCATGGCCATCTGGCCGATGCACGACATCGCCGAACAGCGTCTGTACTCGGCCCACATGTTCCAGCACCTGGTGCTGACCCTGGTGGTGCCACCGCTGTTCTGGTTGTCCTGTCCCTCCTGGCTGGCCCAGCTGCTGGTGGGCAACGACGGCTGGCTGTGGAAGGTGATCCGCTGGGTGGGACGCCCGGTGGCGGCCTGGGCGATCTTCAACTCCTTCGGTCTGCTGAGCCACTGGGCGCCGTTCGTCGACACCGCCGTCACCAACGGACCGTTCCACTTCTCGGTGCACGTGCTGTTCGTGCTCACCGCCATGATCATGTGGATCCCCGTGTGCGGACCCTGGCCCGAGCTGCGGCTCTCACTCCCCGGCCAGATGGTCTACCTGTTCCTGCAGTCGGTGGTGCCCACGCTGCCGGCGGCCTGGCTGGCCAACTCCGAGACGGTCGTCTACACCGCCTACGACCAGCCCATCCGGCTGTGGGACATCGCCCCGCTGGAGGACCAGATCGCCGCCGGTCTGGTGATGAAACTCGTCGAGGTGGCCTATCTCTGGGCCATCATCATCGTGCTGTTCTTCCGCTGGGCCTCACGCCATCAGGAGGCGGACCGCCATGGACTCGACCTCACCGAGCGCGAGATCCTCGAGTGGGAGGGCGGCGATCGCGGATCGCTGACGGCCTCTCCGGTGGCCGATCCCACCACCGAGCGTCCTTCGCACTGAACCTCAGCGGACGTTCCGGCTGGAACGCCTGCTCATTCCCAGCGGAAGAAGCGAATGGCCGCTGCCGGCGCCAGCACGGCCCAGACGGCGAGCACGATCCATGAGCTCCCCGCCGCCGGTGCGCCATCGCGCAGACTGGCCTGCAGCACCTGACTGAGAGCCCCCGAGGGAAGCAGACGACCGAGGGCACCGATCGGACCGGGCATCTGGTCGAAGGGGATGATCATGCCCCCGGCCAGCAGCAGCACCAGATACAGCCCGTTGGCCAGGGCGAGGGTGAGGGTGCCGCGCAGCGTGCCGGCCATGAGCAGACCCAGCCCGGCGAAGGCGGCGGCACCGAGCAGCATCGCCAGTGGGGCCAGCACCGGTGAACCCCCCGGGCTCCAGCCGAGCAGACAGGCCGCAGCGATGATGACGATCGACTGGATGAGGAGCAGGCCCAACACCATCGTGATCTTGGCGGCCACCCATCGGGGTCGGCCCAGCGGCGTGGCGCCCAGCCGTTTGAGCACCTTGTACTGCCGCTCGAAGCCGGTGCCGATGCCGAGGGCCACCATGGCGCTCGACATCACCGCCAGGGCGAGGACGCCCGGGGTGAGGAACTGCACGCCGCGGTCGACACCATCGGGCAGGGGCAGCACGTCGACGAGGGAGAAGAACACCAGCAGCAGCAGCGGGATGGCGATGCTCACCAGCAGCTGTTCACCGTTGCGCAGGCTCAGGCGCAGTTCGGTCCGGGTCTGGGCGAGGAACGCGCTCATCGTCGTCCCCGGCGGGATCCTCGGCTCGACATCGCGGGGGTCGCCGAGCTCGCCGCGCTCTCGGTGAGACGGAGGAAAACGTCCTCGAGGGACTGACGACCGACCCGCAGATCACCGAGGGGCAGATCGTGCTCGGCCAGCCAGGCGGTGAGCGCGGCGACGACCTTCGGACTCCCCTCGGCGGCCACCAGGTACTCACCGGAGGTCACCTCGGAGACCGCCGCCCCCAGGCGTTCGGCCAGTCCGGCGGTGTCGAGACCGGCGGGAGCGGCGAAGCGCACCTCTCGGGCGTCGCTGCTGCGCATGAGATCGGCCGGGGTGGCATCGGCGAGCAGACGGCCATGGTCGATGATGACCACCTGATCGGCGAGTCGCTCCGCCTCGTCGAGATCGTGGGTGGTGAGCAGCACCGCCACCCCCTCGGTGCGCAGCTCGGCGATGATCCGACGGATGAGCAGACGACCGGCCGGGTCGATGCCGGCGGTGGGCTCGTCGAGGAAGGCCACCTCGGGACGGCCGATCAGGGCGAGGGCCAGTGACAGCCGCTGCTGTTCACCACCCGACAGCGACCGCCAGGTGGACCGCCGGTGATCGGCCAGCCCGACCAGCTCGAGCAGTTCGACCGGGTCAGCGGGATCGTCGTAGTAGCTGGCGAACAGCTGCAGCACCTCGAGGGGCCGGATGCCGGTGGCCACCCCGCCGCTCTGGAGCATCACGCCGAGCCGGGGCACCAGCGCCCGATGGTCGCGATGGGGGTCGAGACCGAGCACCCGCACCCGGCCGGAGCTTGGGGTGCGGTAGCCCTCGAGGGTCTCGACGGTCGAGGTCTTGCCCGCCCCGTTCGGTCCCAGCAGCGCCGTGATGCGGCCCCGTTCGGCGCTGAAGCTGAGCCCGTCGACGGCGACATGGTCGCCGTAGCGGATGGTGAGGTCGTCGACCTCGATGGCGGGGGCCTCGCCGGTGCCTGACGGGAAACTCACGACCGGACGCTATCGGGCCGACGACTACGGTTCTGCACCGTGATCGACGTCCGCCGGATCCGAACCGACTACGACGCCGTCCGTGCGGCGCTGGCCCGCCGGGGTGGCAGTCCCGACGAGCTCGAGCAGGTGCGCGACCTCGACATCGAACTGCGGGAGGTCACCGCCGAGCGCGATCGCATCCGGGCCGAGGTCAACGCCATCTCCAAGGAGGTCGGTACCCTCCGCCGCGACGGCCGCACCGAGGAGGCCGAGGCCAAGCAGGCCGAGAGTCGTCGTCTCGGTGAGCGGGAGAAGGAACTGGCCGAGGTCACCGAGACCATCTCGGCGCGCACCCGCGACCTGCTGCTGCACATCCCGAACCTTCCCTCCGAGGATGCTCCCGACGGCGCCCATGCCGAGGACAACGTCGAGATCGCCCGGGTGGGCGTCGGTGACGATCCTGCGGCCTGGGCCGAGCATCAGCGCGTGCCCCACTGGGACATCGGCACCGACCTCGGCATCCTCGATCTCGAACGAGCCGTGAAGATGTCGGGCGCCATGTTCACCATGTTCCGCGGTGCCGGCGCCACCCTGTCGCGGGCCCTGTGCCAGTTGGCGCTCGACCACAACAGCGACGCCTTCGAGGAGGTCCGCCCGCCCACCGTGGTGCTCACCGACACCATGATCAGCACCGGGCATCTCCCCAAGTTCGCCGACGACGCCTATCACCTCGAACGCGACGATCTCTGGGCCATCCCCACCGCGGAGGTGCCGCTCACCTCGCTGGCCCGTGACGAGATCCTCGATGCGGCGCAGCTCCCCATGCGACTCATGGCGCAGACCGCGTGCTTCCGTCGCGAGGCCGGCTCGGCGGGCCGCGACACCCGAGGTCTGCTGCGGGTGCACGAGTTCGACAAGGTCGAGATCCTCGCCTACGCCATGCCCGAGCAGGCGGCCGATCTCCATGCCGAGCTGCTCCGCCGAGCCGAGACCCTCATCGGCGCACTCGGTCTCACCTATCGGGTGCTCGACCTCTGCACCGGCGATCTCGGCAACTCCTCGGCCCGCACCTTCGACATCGAGGTCTACGCTCCCGGGGTGGATCAGTGGCTCGAGGTCTCCTCGGTGTCCTGGTTCAGCGACTACCAGGCCCGTCGGGCCAACATCCGGTTCCGGCGGACGGGTGAGAAGGGCACCGAGATGGTGCACACGCTCAACGGTTCGGCCCTCGCCGTGCCCCGGGTGTGGGCTGCGGTGGTCGAGACCCATCGCCAGCCCGACGGATCCATCCGGCTGCCCGAGGTGCTGCTGCCGTACTTCCGCGGCGCCACTGAGATCCGCGCCGCCGACTGATCGGGCGGGCCCGGAGCCTCGCTCAACCGATCGGGTCAGCGGGGCTGGGGTCCTCGTCGGTGGGATCGGCCCGGGGGACACGGAGTCGCTGGGTCGAGTAGATGCTGCCGTTGGTGCTGAACACATAGGCGACGACGCAGGCCACCGCCGCGGCGACGGCGATGTGCCCGCCGAAGAACTCCACGGCGATGAGGGTGCAGGTCAGCGGCACGTTGGCGGCGCCGGCGAAGACCGCCACGTAGCCCAGTGACGCGACCAGCGCCGTGTCGAGGCCGAAGATGGGGGCCAGCCAGGCACCCAGGGCCGAACCGATGACGAACAGCGGGGTGACCTCGCCGCCGTAGAAGCTGAAGCCGAGCGTGACCGCGGTGAACAGCAGCTTGAGGGCGAACACCGAGCCGGAGGTCGAGGTGCCGGCGAGGGCAGCGTCGGCGATGGGGAGGGACAGCCCGAGATAGTCGCGGTTGCCGACGATGAGCATCAGGGCGAGGATGACGAAGCCTCCGACCAGTGGGCGCAGCGGAGCCCATGCGATGTGGCGTGCCGCAACAGCCTTGATGGTGCGCACGGCATGGATGAACACCGCACCGACGACGCCGAACACGATGCCGATCACGGCGATCTTGAGCAGGAACACGGCGTCGGTGTGGAACGCCGCGATCTCGTTCGTGATCGGATGCTTCACGCCGAGTCCGCGCACCACGAGATCGCCGACGATGGAGCCCACGAACGCCGGCACGATCGCCTCGTACTTCACCCGACCGATGCTCTGCACCTCGAGGCCGAACACCGCACCGGCCAGGGGAACGCCGAACAGGGCACCGAATCCGGCCGACATGGCGGCGATCATCAGGATGCGTCGCTGCTCACGGGTGAGGGGCAGGTACCGGGCCACCGAATCGCTGAGCCCCACCGACAACTGGATGCCCGTGCCCTCGCGACCGGACGACCCG
>JAGWYK010000095.1 GCA_018969405.1 Acidobacteriota bacterium | reverse complement strand
GGGGGCCGGCGAGATGAACTCCACGTTCACCCCGGCGGGGAACTGCTGCTCGAGCCAGGACCCGGTGCCCACCAGATCCACCGCGCCGAGATCGGGCACCAGCACCACCAGATGGGGATTGCCGAGATCGGCGGCGTCGTGGCGGAACTCGGCGAGGCGTTCGGAGACCGAGCGCGGGATGGCGGGGCCGGTGCCGACCGGACCCATGGTGACGCTGATGGAGGCGAGGCGGTGGACGGCGTCGTCATGCACGATGAGGGTGCGTTCACCGCCATCGGTGGCCACCGCGAAGGTGACCTGATGTTCGTCGCGGGCCATGGCGAGGGCCTGGCCCAGACAGCGGATGCCGTTGCCGCTCATCTCCGCCCGACTGCCATCGGCGTTCCAGAGCTGCATCACCACATCGATGGGACGACCATTCGCGGCGACCTGACCGGAGGCGGGACGGGCCCCGATGATGAATCCGTCGGCGCCGAGACCACGACGCCGGTCGCACAACGAGCGGGCCAGCGTGGCATCGCCGTGGAGCGGTCCGTTGACCTCCTCGAGGGCGACGAGGAAGTCGTTGCCCAACCCGTGGTGCTTGGTCAGTTGCATCAGACGGAGTCTTCCAGTGATCGGAGCAGGACGGCGAGCGCATTCTCACCATCGGCGCCCTCTGACGGTATCCATCGGATGCGGAGATCGCGCCGGAACCACCGCAGCTGCCGACGGGCGAACCGGTTGGTGCGGGTGATCGCGGTGGCGACCGCCTCCTCGAGCGGGGTCCCTCCCTCGAGATGGTCGAGGAGCTCCGCATAGCCGAGAGCCTGGCGGGCCGTGCGCGAGATGCCCGCCGGCCGGGCCCGCAGGGCGGCGACCTCGGCGAGGAATCCATCGCGGAGCTGCTGCTGGTAACGCTGGGCGATGCGATCGCGCAACACATGCAGATCGATGGCGAGACCGAACACCGGGAACGGCGCCGGTGGGTACTGGTCCAGCCCGGGGCCGAAGGAGGAGAACGGACGCCCGGACCCCAGCGTGACCTCCAGGGCCCGCACCACCCGACGGCGGTTGGAAGGTTCCATCCGGCCGGCGGCCACCGGATCGAGCGACTGCAGACGGGCGAAGAGCGCGGCGGTGTCAGGATCGCCCTCGAGCTGCTGGCGCACGGCGGGGAACTGCCCGGGGATCTCGAGCTGATCGGTGATTGCCCGCAGGTACAGCCCGGTGCCACCCACGAGCAGGGCCCGTCGGCCGCGACGCTCGATGTCGGCCAGCACCGCCCGACAGTCGGTCTGGAACCGCGAGACGGTGTAGTCATCATCGGGCTCGACGAGATCGATCAGGTGATGCGGGATCTCGGCCTGCTCCGCCGCCGTGGGCTTGGCGGTGCCGATGTCCATGCCCCGGTAGACCTGCATGGAGTCCACCGACACGATCTCGACGTCGCCCAGTCGACGGGCGAGGTCGAGAGCCAGAGCCGACTTGCCCGAGGCCGTGGGTCCGACCAGTGCGAGATGGTCGGCGCTCAACCGGCGGTGACCGGGATGCGGGTGCGATGGCGCGGCGCCGCCAGCACCTCGACGAGTTCGCCGGTGAGGTAGTGGGCCCCGGCATCGGTCACCAGCACACTGGCCCGGGTGCCCGGACGCAGCGGCGCAGCCGAGGCGAAGTGCAGCAGTTTGTTCTGCCGCGTGCGACTGGCCAGCATCGACTCGTTGCGCTTGCTGACCCCCTCCACCACCACCTCCTCGATGCGACCGATGCGGGCCCGATGCTTGGCCAGGGCCGACCGTTCGGTGACGGTGTGGAGGCGGGAGTAGCGACGCCCGACCAGGTCGGGATCGAGGAACCGGTCGGTGTAGGTCGCGGCGACCGTGCCGTCGCGGGGCGAGAAGATGAAGGTGAAGGCGAGGTCGAACTCGGCCTCGGCGGCGACCTCGAGGGTGCGCTCGAAATCGGCGTCGGTCTCGCCGGGGAAGCCCACGATGATGTCGGTGGACACCGCGAGGTCCTCGATGCCGGCTCGGGCCGCCGCCAGCTTCTCGAGGTACCGCTCGGCGGTGTAGCCCCGATGCATGGCGGTGAGGATGGCATCGCTGCCCGACTGCAGCGGCAGATGCAGGTGGTTGCACACCGCCGCGTTGTCGGCCATGGCGGCGATGGTCTCGGGCCGGAGATCCTTGGGATGGGGACTGGTGAAGCGCACCCGTTCGATGCCCTCGACCGCCGAGACCGCAGCGAGCAGGTCGGCGAACAGCGGACGGACCCGACGAGCAGGATCGGCGGCCCACTGGGCACCGGCGATGAGGGCATCGGCGCCATGGTCCGCATCATGGTCGGCGTCCTGGCGGCGCTGGAGGGTGAGGTCGCGACCGTAGGAGTTCACGTTCTGGCCGAGCAGGGTGATCTCATGCACGCCGTCGGCGGCGAGTCGCTGCACCTCCGCCACCAGTTCACCGAAAGGGCGGGAGAGCTCGCGGCCGCGCACTGACGGCACGATGCAGTAGGTGCAGGTGTTGTCACAACCGATCTGGATGCTCACCCATGCGGCGTGACCGACCTCGCGTCGCACGGCGAGGGCGGAGGGGAACGACTCGGCCTCCTCGAGGGCCTCGTCCCAGATCTCCATGATGGGACCCGACTCCCGCGCCTGATGGAGCAGATCGACGGCCCGGTGGACGTTGTGGGTGCCGAGGATCACATCCACATGACCGGCCCGGCGCTGGAGCTCCTCGCGATCGTTCTGGGCGAGACATCCGCTGACGATGATCTCGAGTCCCGGACGCTGCTCCTTGGCCGTCTTGAGTCGACCGAGGGTGCCGTAGAGCTTGTTGTCGGCGTTCTCCCGGATGCAGCAGGTGTTGAGCACGACGACATCGGCATCATCCGGGCCGAGGGCCGGCACCAGTCCGTCGGCCTCGAGCAGCCCGGCGATGCGCTCGGAGTCGTGCTCGTTCATCTGGCACCCGAAGGTGCGGATGGCATAGGTCCGGGGAGTCACGGCGAAAGGTTACCGGTCGGACGCGCACGGTCCCGGGGGCGGGGACCGCCTCCCGGGACCGCAGGGACTGTGCCGGACGGACTGTGCCGGACCGGCGGGGCCCGCTGGGCTCAGTCGCCGAGCGAGATGGGCAGATCGTGCTCGGCGGTCATCACATCGGGATCGGCGTTGATGCCGACCGAGGTGAGGATGCGGTCGGAGATCTCGACCATGATCTCGGGGTTCTCGGTGAGGAACGACTTGGCGTTCTCCCGACCCTGACCGAGCTGTTCGCCCTCGTAGGTGTACCAGGCACCCGACTTCTTGATGACGCCGAGATCGACACCGATGTCGATGAGCGAACCTTCACGGCTGATGCCCTTGCCGTACATGATGTCGAACTCGCACTGCCGGAAGGGCGGGGCCACCTTGTTCTTGACCACCTTGACGCGGGTGCGGTTGCCCACCACCTCGACGCCGTCCTTGATGGACTCGATACGGCGGATGTCGAGACGGACCGAGGAGTAGAACTTCAGCGCCCGACCTCCGGGGGTGGTCTCGGGGCTGCCGAACATCACGCCGATCTTCTCGCGCAGCTGGTTGATGAAGATGCACACCGTGTTGGACTTGTTGAGATTGGCGGTGAGCTTGCGCAGCGCCTGGCTCATGAGACGGGCCTGCAGGCCGACGTGGCTGTCGCCCATCTCGCCCTCGATCTCGGCCCGGGGGGTGAGTGCGGCCACGGAGTCGACCACGATGACGTCGAGCGCACCGGAGCGCACGAGCATGTCGGTGATCTCGAGGGCCTGCTCACCGGTGTCGGGCTGGGAGATGAGCAGCTCATCGACATCGACACCGATGCCGCGGGCGTAGGACGGATCCATGGCGTGCTCGGCGTCGACGTAGGCGCAGATGCCGCCGTTGCGCTGAGCCTCGGCCACCACATGCATGGCGAGGGTGGACTTGCCCGAGGACTCGGGACCGTAGATCTCGATGACGCGACCCCGGGGCAGACCCCCGACGCCGAGGGCGAGATCGAGAGCCAGCGCACCGGTCGAGATGGTGTCGACCTTCATGCTGCCCTTCTCGCCCATCTTCATGACCGAGCCCTTGCCGAACTGCTTCTCGATCTGACCGAGGGCCATGTCGAGTGCCTTGTCGCGTTCCATCTTCTTTCTCCTTCGTCGTTGGTCTTCGTCGTTGGTCTTCGTCGTTGGTCTTCGTCGTTGGACTTCGTGGTGAGGACTTCGTGGTGAGGACTGCGTGTTGAGAACTGCTGGGTGATGAGGACTGCGGGGGTCGTGGGTGACTGTGGCGGTGACCCTACGGATGGGGTGTGACAGTGAGCTGCTGCCGGGAGAACCTGCTCGGGAACCAGGCTGGGAACTCCCGGTTGGGAACTCCCGGTTGGTGTCTCTGGCCTGAACACCCGTTCGAACGACAGCACTGTACTTTCGAACGCCCGTTCGGTCAACGACCCTGTCGGCCCGACCCCGGCCCTCGGTACGCTGGCCCTCACTGGCGGCCGATCCCGGCCCGGAACCCCCGAAAGGACCCCGATGGGCGCCCCACTCCCCTCCGATCCGGCCGAGCGCGAGAGGGCCCTCCGGGCCCGTCTCTCCCCCGTGGAGTTCGAGGTCACCCAGTGCAGCGCCACCGAGCGGGCCTTCACCGGCAAGTACTGGGACTGCCATGACGACGGCACCTACCACTGCATCGTCTGCGATGCCGAGCTGTTCAGCTCCGACACCAAGTTCGACTCGGGAACCGGCTGGCCCAGCTTCTTCGACCCGTTGACCACCGACGCGGTGGCCACCAAGGTCGACATGAGTCACGGGATGATCCGCACCGAGGCGCTGTGCGCGAACTGCGGGGCCCATCTGGGTCATGTGTTCGACGACGGGCCCCGTCCCACGGGCCTGCGTTACTGCATGAACTCGGCCTCGCTGGATCTTCGCCCCGCCGACTGATCAGCGCACGAGCAGTCGACGGCGCAGATG
>JAGWYK010000029.1 GCA_018969405.1 Acidobacteriota bacterium | reverse complement strand
TCGCCGGACACACCGAGACCACCGACGAATGGGCGCAACGGGTCCGGACCGATCTGACCACCAACCGTCAGGTGCTGCAGTCGGAGCTCGGCGTGGACGCCATCGCCATGTCCTATCCCAGCCCGCAGAACAACCCCTCCGAGGGCGACACCGACCTCACCGCACTGCTGCCCGCCATCATCGGTGAGCAGTTCGAGCTGGGCCTGCGCACCGGCGAGACGCTGACCAGCATCGACGACACCTCGGTGGTGACCGATCTGCCCCGGATCGCGGCGTTCGGTCTCCACACCGATCCGATCGCCCTGGTTGGAGCGATCGATGAGGCTCTACCCCGACCTCCCAGTGGCGAACTCCGGCCGACGGCATGGGTCGCAGGAGGTCAGGGTGACTGCCACTCCAGCGGCGACACAGTGGTGATCTCCGACGAGGGGATCACCACCTGCCGGCTCGAGACCGCGACCGCCGACCGATGGACCGATGTCCGAGTGGCGACGACGATCTCCGGGATCTCGGGGAATGCGAGCGCCTCGATCCGGGTGCGCGACACCGACACCGATCGGATCGAGATCAGCGTGCACCTCGATCGCATGACCGTCGAGGAGATCGCCGGCGACACCCGCCGCCTGCTGGCCACGATGCCGCTCGAGCTGTCGGTCACCGACGGGGCCACACCGATGTTGGTCGAGATCCGCGGCACCCTGCTGGTGGCCACCGTCGATCAGCTGCCGGGCCTGCGGGTTCCGGTTCCCCCCGCCACCGACCCGGGCACGATCAGTCTGGCGGCGACCACCGAGGGCGCGGGGGTCATCACCTTCACCCGACTCAGCATCCTCACCTTCGCGGAGCCCGAGTCGGGGATCAGCTGATCGTTCTCATCCGATCGGGGCGACGAGGTCGGGATCGATACGACGGCGCACCATCCAGGTGAAGAACCAGTCGCGGGTGATCTCGGCGACCATCTCGAGCGCTCCCGGCTCGATGAAGCGATGCGAGGCCCCGGGGATGACCGAGATCTCGCAGGGGGCGTCGATCCGCATCGCCGCGCTCCGATTGGCCTCGAGGATCCTCTCGTCGGCTCCTCCCACGACGAACAGCGAGGGAGCGATGACCTCGTCGATCCCCACCGCCAGTTCATCGGGGTCGCCGCCCCTCGAGACGATCGCGGTGATGGCGGCACCGGGCTCCGCCGCCAGGGCGAGGACGGCGCGGATCCCCGAGTTGGCGCCGTTGAGACCGAGCGGCAGATCTCGGAACGCCTCCTGCCGACGCACCCAGGCCACCGCACCGACGAGGCGATCGGTCATCACCCGGTCGCTGATCTCGAGTCTCCGGTGGTGCTCGAACTCCGTCAGCAGGTCGAACCGCACCGAGGCGATCCCGACCTCGGCGAGTGCCGAGGCGACGATCTCGTCGCGGGGGCTGTCCGCTCCGCTCCCGGTGCCGTGGGTGAACACCACCACTCCCGTGGCCAGCCGGGGGAGCATCACGATGCCGCGCAGTGGCGCCCCATCGCTCAGGATCACCACCGGTTCGATCTCGAGATCACTCATGTGATCCACCATGGTGAGCGGCGGCTCCGGTTCTCCATCACGTTCGACCGAGGCGTCGAGATGGTCGAGGACCACGGCGTCGGGCACCGGATCGAACCGGGCGAAATGGTCGCGTGGATCGCCGACCTCGTCCGGGGATTCCAGCAGTGTGATCTCGTCGGCATGCTCATCCAGCTCGGTGAAGATGTCCGAGGTGCCGATCGGTGCCGCCAGCACCACGCGACGAGCACCGCGCAGTCGAGCGACCCGGCAGGCCAGAGCGGCCACCAGCGGATCGGCGAGCGCGTCGAGCACCACGATCGCCGTGAATCCGTGCAGATCGACATGGAAACGACGCAGTCGGTAGAGGTCGACTCGGCGGGCGACCTCGGCCCGCTCCGAGGCGAGAGCGGCCCAGAGCTCGCTCCGCGTGACTCCGACCGATTCGATGGCATCCTCATCGATGATCTGCTCCCCTCCTTCGGCCACGACGGCGAGGATCAACCCGGGATCGCGCTCGAGTCGCACGCCCCGGACGACGATGAGGTCCATCCGCAGTTCGAGCGATCTCGCCACCTCGGTGGCCACCACCACCCCGCCGCTCGGCACTGCGAGCACCACGGCATCCGTGCCCCGGAACCGCTCGAGCCGCTCGGCGAGTCGTCCTCCGGCATCGGTCCGGTCCTGGAAGAGCATGGGTCACCTCGGGGTGCTCGGCATGACGACCATCGTCCTGCCCGAGCCTGTCCCCACCACCGGGCTCCAGTCGTGGCCCCGCGGGGTGATTCCTCGTGATCAGTGCGGCGAGCGGGTGCCCCGGGTGGCGGCGAGCACGACGATCCACACGAACGACGAGCAGGCCACGATGAAGAAACTGGGCGGCAGGTTGAACATCACCGCCAGCACCAGCCCGCCGAGCACCGACACCAGACCGATGATCACTGCGAGGGTCACGACGCGCAGGGGTCGGGCGGTGAGACGCAGCGCGGTGGCCGGAGGTGTGACCACCAGGGCGAACAGCAGCAGGGTGCCCACCACCTGCACCGCCATGGTGATGACCAGTCCCATCAGCACCAGGAACACCAGACCGAGCAGTCGGACCGGCACGCCGCGAGCCTCGGCCACCTCGGGGTTGACCGAGGCGAACGTGAGCGGGCGGGCCACCACCGCCACCACCAGCAGCAGCACGACGGTGAACCACAGGAACATCGCCAGTTGATCGGAGGAGACGGCGAGGAGATTGCCGAACAGGACGTTGGTGACCGTGTTCGATGACTTCGCCGCCAGCGAGGAGAACAGGATGCCCGTGCCCGTGGCCAGAGCGAGGATCGTGCCGGTCGCAGTGGCGCGTTCATCGACGTGTCGACCCGAGGCCCCGATGATGATCGCGCCACCGATGCAGAACACGGCCAGACCGAGCGTGGGCGAGAGACCGATCAGGACCGCCCCGGTGGCACCGGGGAATCCGATGTGGCCGAGCGCGTGCGCCGAGAACTCACCCGACCGGATCACGACGAAGTACCCGATGATGCCGGCGGCCAACGCGACCAACGCACCGGCGAGGAACGCGTTGCGCATGAACGGTTCGCGCAGGGTGTGGAACCAGGTGCTCTGATAGCCGGCCGCAGCGAGCAGCGGGTGGAACTGGACGGTGCTCACCGCCGGATGCTCCGAGTGAACAGATCGCCCTGTGCCGTGCGCACGACCTGCACCCCCGTGCCGTAGAGGTGGGTCAGCAGTTCGGACTCGACGACGTCGCCGATGGCGCCGTAGTGCGCATGACCGTCGAGCAGATACACCGCCCCGGTGAGGATGGGGAGCAGGGGATTGAGGTCATGGGTGACGACGATGATGGTCACATCGCGATCGACGCGCAGTTCGTCGAGCAGTTCGATGATCTCCTGCTGGTTGCGCAGATCGAGATTGGCCAGTGGCTCGTCGAGCAGCACCAGTTCGGGGTCGCCCACGATGGCCTGGGCGATGGCGGCCCGCTGCTGCTGACCGCCCGAGAGCTGCGACAGGCGGCGATCGGCGAATCCACCGGCGCCGACCGACCGGAGGGCCGCCTCGACCGACCAGGTGTCCTGCTCCCGGCCGCGCAGCCCCCAGCGGGTGCCGGCGGAGCTGAGCGCCACGAGGTCGCGGCAGCGCACGGCGTGGGCGATGGAGCGGGCGTAGTGCTGGGGCACGTACCCGATCCGCGCATCGCCGCGCGAGGGATGGGTGCCGAGCACGGAGAGCTCCCCGGAGGCGACCGGCACCAGACCCAGCAGGGCGCGCAGCAGCGTGGTCTTGCCCGAACCGTTGGGGCCGATGATGGCGTAGACCCCACCGGCGGGGAGGTCGAAGGTGCCCTCCGACCAGATGGCGCGTCCGCCGAGTTCGATGGAGACGTCGCGGGCCGACACCGCCGGGGGTGCGGGGTTCGGATGCGTGGGCTCGGTCATCGCGGAGTCCCCAGCGCATCGGTGAGCGCCTGCAGCTGCGCGACCTGCCAGTCGATGAAGCCGTCCGCTCCGGGCGCGACCGTCTCGGTGACCTCGACCACCGGCACATCATGGGCCTCGGCCTGCTCGCGCAGACGATCGGTCATCGAACTGGAGGACTGCACATTGACGATCAGCACATCGACCGATCCGTCGGCGAGCGCGTCCATGAACTCGGCCACATCACCGGGTGAGGGTTCGCCATGGTTCGAGACCGCCCGCGCGAAGCCCGCCGGCGTGCCGTCGACGAGTCCGACCGTGGTGGCCATCTGATCGAAGACCGGCTCGGTCGCGGCGAAGACCGGTGGACCATCGGGCGCGGCGGTGATCGAACTCCGCAGTGCTCCGATGGCCTCGTTGTAGGGCGCCAGTGATGCACGGAGGCGCGCCACCTGCTCGGCGACGTGGGTCGACGCCCCGGGTGCTGCCGCATCGAGCACCTCGGCGATGCGATCGATGGTCTGGTTCACCACACCGGGCGCGTACCAGAGATGCGGATCGGCACCGGCGGGGGCATCCCATCCGCCACCGATGTCGAGGACCACGGGCTGCGGCGAGCGCGCGTCGATGGCGCGCTGGGCCCACGCGTCGTAGCCGAGGCCGTTGAGGATGATGACATCGGCACGGGCCAGCGCCGCAGCGTCGGCCGGTGTGGGTTCGTAGTCGTGGGGGTCCACCGATCCCGACACCAACGAGGTGACCCGCCCGCAGGAACCGGCCACGGCCTCCACGAGACTGCCCCATTGGTCGACGGTGACCACGACGTCGAGGGGACGGACGGGGCACAGCGGCGCGCCGGTGGAACCGAGGCCCCGACCATCGTCGCCGGTGCCGGAGGCTGCGCAGGCGCTCCCGATCAGGGCCAGGACCAGCAGCGCCGACAGCGAGGCCCGACGGCCCGGCGCCATGGGCCGGCGGGCCGATCGGCGGGTGCGCCGGGCGGCGACAGCAGCGGGTGCGGGGCGAGATGGCACCCCGAAATGATAACGATTCCCAGTCTCAGGTACCAGCCGACACGGCCCGCTGCTCGCCCAGGAACAGCCGGGTGGCCAGGACCCGTCGCTGCACGGCCGGCGAGTCAGCCAGATCGAGCTTGGCGTAGATCCGACGGATATGGCTCTCCACCGTGCGCTCCCCCACGTACTGGACCTCCGCTATGGCGGCGTTGGAGAGCCCCTCGGCGATGAGCCCGAGGATCGTCCGCTCATGGGGGGTGAGCGCTCCCAGCCCCGAAGGGGTCTGACCCGTGCGCCGCAGTGCCGGGGCGATCTCGCGCCGCCCCTGCCGGGCCAGCGACACCGAGGCCGACACCGCCGCCGGCCACTCGCCGTCGAGCCCGTCACGATCGAGCACCACCAGTCCGTGATCCCGATGACCGTCGGTGGCGGCCAGCAGGCCGGGCGAGACGGCGGCGGCCGCCGCCACCAGCACCATCGAGCGGCGACCGAGGAGCGCCCGCAGCAGCGCCGACCAGCCGTCACGCACGAAGTCCAGCGGGGAACTCGGCGGCACCATGACCACCAGATCGGCGACCGGTTCCCAGTGTGGGTCGAGGGCACCAGCGTCGGCGTGGAGGGTCACGAGGTGACCATCGCCGGTGAGGCGATCGAGGAGGGGCGCGCGCAGCAGCGGCTCGGCGCACAACAGCTCGAGAGCGGTGGGCAGGGGTCCGTCCCCGGCCGCGGTTCCGGCGATGGCAGTCGTCTCCGTCATGACACGTGATGCACTGCCGGGGTTCCGCCGCCCAGTGCCTTGCGGTCCCGATTGTGCGCCACCTGAACGACACCGATGTGATGATTCGGGCAGATCCGCCGGATTTGCGCGATGACACGTAGATATCTCCGTGTCACCACGTATGCGCTCCCCGAGGTGCTGCGACCCCGCGCCATCGACCACCACTGCTCCGCCATCGCTCCGCCTCCGCCACCGCCGCGCCCGAGGTCGATCACTCGCCCCGACGCGCTGCGCCGTTCCGCCTGTCCGCCGTTCCGCCTGTCCGCCTGTCCGCCTGCTCCGGCCCACCCCGCCGGGTCGACCGCTCCTTCTCCAGCAGGACCAGGGGTCGATGCCGGAGAGACGAGCCGACGTTAGCAGCAACCCGCTCAGGTCGGGCGCGACGGCGGACGACTGAAGTAGGTGCCCGGACGCCGCATCGGCGGATGCAGGCGACCCACACCACCGCGGACATAGCGATGCGCCGGACGCCCCCGGGTGCGGGTGACCGGCCCTGGGTCGGACGGCGACGGATCCGGCGGTGCCGACAGCGTCATGAACGACAGGGAGCCGATCTCCGATGAGAGCCGTACCTCACCCTCCTGCGATCCGGTGAGGAGGCGATCGGTGGAGAGCGGCTCGACGAACCCATCGATCCGGGCGACGCTCCGGACGAAGTTCCCGGGATTGAGCCGGGTTCGCCAGACCGCCTCGAAGACCCGTCGGAGCTGGACGATGGTGAACACCTCGGGAAGGAGATCGAGCGAGGCATCGGTCTCCTCGATGCTCGTCCGCAGTCGCTCATCGGCATCCTGCAGGATGCGTCCGTGATCGAAGGCCAACGGCGATCGATCGACGTCGAGCAGCTCATCGACCGGTGACCACTGCCGGGCCGGATCATCGCTGTCGTGGGTCTCCATCAGGAGATCGGGATCGGGCACCAGCGCCATGAACCCGATCGAGATGACCCGCATGCGCGGATCGCGACCGGGATCGCCATAGGCCCCGAACTGGGTGAGTCGGTCGATCGGCAGCTCGAGTCCGGTCTTCTCCCGCAGCACCCGCTGCGCGGCCTGCGCGAGATCCTCGTCATCGCGCACGAACGAACCGGGCAGGGCCAGCTGATCCGGATGGGGTCGGGCCTCCGGTGCACGGCGCACGGTGAGGACCTCGAGCACCCCCCGACGCTCGCGCCGGAGCGCACCGACCGGTTCGGTCGACTCCGGAGACCTCGACCAGAGCTCCTCCGGAACCTCCTGCTCGACCTCGCGCACGGCGAACACGGCGATGTCCACGGTGACGGCCCGGGGAGGGAACTCCCGGGGGTCGTACTGCTCCGATCGAGCCGACGAGATCATCAGGCGAACCTCTCCCTTCCTGGATCTGCGTTTCGGTTGACACGCCTCCGGGGAAAATGATAACCTCACCTAGAGGTCTATTCGAGCCAGACAGTCACCGTGCTCCTCGTCGAGTCCCGGATCGGCTGTCACAGGTGGCTCGTACCCTCAGGGTCGCCCGGATCGAGAACCGGTCCGGCACCCAGCAGCAGTCCCCCGCAGTCCGCACCGGCGGCTCGGACGGAGGTCGGCGGATCTCCCCCGAGAGTCACAGATCTCGCCATCGGCGAGGCCCCGGCGACCTCCGGTCGCTCCACGGGAACCAGCGGCCTCCGGTCGCCCCAACCGGAACAGGCGACCCCGGTCGCCCGGACCGACCCCGACGACCCCTCGGTCATCGGATCCATCCATCAGAGGAGAGCAGTTGAACCAGTCCCACCCCGCAGTGCCCCCGTACGACGCCGAGTCGTACCTCACCATCCTCATCACGGAGGTCCGGCGTCGGGTGCGCTTCCTGCGCAACCTGGCCGTCGAGAACCGCGACGACGTGGCCCAGATGGCCATCGAGGCCTACCTCCGCAGGCCCGATGAGGTGCGGGAGAACTACCCCGAGCCGGGGGTGTGGGCCGGACTGAAGGTGGCCAGTGCCGCCATCGACCACGGCCGGCGCAACGCCGCCCAGCGGGGCGCCGGGGCGCGCGGCACGCGACAGGTCATCGGTTTCGATCCGCAGCACGAGGCGGTCGACCACATGTTCAGCGATCCCACCGACCCGGTGGCGGCCCTGCTCGACCACGAGGTGCTCGCACCGATCCTCCGAGTGCTCACCCCGGCCGACCGCACCCTGTTCTGCCTGGTCGAGGGCTATCAGTACACCAACCGCGAGGCCGGTCGGATCCTCGGCCTCAGCGACAGCGCCACCAGCAAGCGGCTGAAGCGCATCCGGGCGCAGGTGCGCGAACTCGTCATCGCCGCCTGACCCGCGGCCTCGGCACAGCGTCGTCGCCGACGTCGGCACACCAGGCCGTCACACCAGGCCATCACACCGGGCCGGCACACCGGCGACGACATCGTGCGTCCATGCCCCGAACCATCGTCCCCGTCCATCGTCCCCGAGGAGGACCCATGACCATCTCCCAACTCGACCAGGCCGCCGTCGGCCGACCCATCACCCGGGCCGGGATCTCCCTGTTCCCGGTGTACCTGCCCACCATCGCGCTCGAGCACCCCACCTCGGTCATCGCCGGCCGTGGTGAGGAGGTGGTGATCTCCGAACAGGGCAGCGCCCAGGTCCCCACCGTGAGCGTCACCAACCCGGGTCGCCATCCGGTGCTGCTCGTCGAGGGCGAGACCATCACCGGCGGCCAACAGAACCGCACCCTCAACGTCAGCGTGCTGGTGCCGGCCCGCACCACCATCGACGTGCCGGTCTCCTGTGTCGAGGCCGGTCGATGGAGCGGCGACCGGGAGTTCGGGCGGGGACGCAGCTTCGCCCCGCGGCGGGTGCGCCGCATCAAGAACGCCTCGGTGCGCGAGAGCGTCCGTGAGGGTGGGTCCAAGCGCTCCGATCAGGGTGCGGTGTGGTCGAGCATCGATCACGAGCTCAGCCGGTTCGCCAAGCTGAACCCCACCGCATCGCTGCTGGCCGGCGAGGAACTGCTCGACGAGGACACCGCCCTGCGCGCCGCCACCGAGGATCTCATCGAGCGCGGTCCGCTGCCCGGGCAGTGCGGCGTGGTCATCTCCCATGGCAGTCGCATCGTGGCGGTCGAGGTGTTCGCCAACCCCGAGCTGCTCGGCACCAACTGGCAGCCGCTGATCCGCAGCATCATGCTCGACACTCCCGTCGAGCTGCGCGGACGACCCTCGGCCTCGCGTGCGCTCGACTTCCTGCACCGTCTGGCCAACGCCTCCGGCACCGACGCCCCCGGGGTCGGTCTCGGACGCGAGACCCACGTGCGCACCGGCCGCCTGGTCGGTCAGGCACTGCTGCTCGATGACGCCATCGTGCATGCCAGTGCCTTCGCCCTCGCTGCGTGAGCAGCGAGGGGGTGGCGGGACGCGGACCGTCCGGCGGAGGACGGTCCGCACCCACACTCCCCGCCCGACGCGTCCCCCGTTCGCGGTGAATCACCCCGCGTCCGGTGGGGCGGGGCGTCGGGCTCTCTACGGTCGGTCCCATCGGGCGGAACCGCTCGATCGTCGTCCTTCGGGCGACGACCCGACTCCACCGAGGAGAACATCATGAGCAAGGTCATCGAGAGATCCCCCGTCCGCATCGAGTCAGCGTTCCCGACCCTGGGTCGATGGGGCTGGCGCCTTCCGGACTTCATGGACTGGCCCGATCGCCATGCGCTGCGCATCGAGGAGGAGCGCGCCGACGGCGAGCTCACGATCCGGGCCGAGATGCCCGGCATCGATCCGGCGGCGGATGTCGACATCGCCGTGCTCAACGGAGTGCTGACCATCACCGCCGAACGCCGAGAGCGACGCGAGGACACCGAGGGCGGGCTGTTCCGCTCCGAGTTCCGCTACGGATCGTTCATGCGGCAGATCGAACTTCCGACGGGCTGCTCCGCCGAGGACATCGAGGCCAGCTATGCCGACGGCATCCTCGAGGTGACGGTGCCGATCGACGGCGCCACCGACCGCGCCCAGCACATCGAGGTCCGCACCGGAACCTCCGCCCCCAAGAAGTGAGAACCATCTCCGGTCGACCGACCCTCCTTCGGTCGACCGGAGACATCTCGACGGACCGGCGCGTCCTCGATCGCCGCGCCTGTGTCCGTCAGCTCGTTCAGCGCTGCGCCGCTCAGTCGACCTGGGGCGGCACCATCGAGGAGGCACGGCGTCGATGGCGCAGATCGGTCGACTCGGTGCAGGGATGCCGCTGCAGATGTTCGAGCAGATCGGCGAGACTGGCCGAGGCCAGGCACACCGTGGAATCGGCGGCGCCGTAGTACATGTCGATGGTGTCGCCGTCCTCGCGCAGGATCCATCCACAGGGGAACACCACATCGGGCACATCGCCGGAACGCTCGTAGGGCGTCGACGGACCGAACACCCACTCGTTGCCGCGCAGCAGCACCTGATCGGGATGATCCCGGTCGAGCAGTGCCAGACCGAGGCGATAGATCGAGCCCGACACCGTGGTCCGCACACCGTGGTAGCAGACCAACCATCCCTGGTCGGTGAGCATCGGCGGCGGCCCCAGTCCCACCCGGTTGGCGTCCCACCAACCACCCCGCCGAGCGGGGACGAGCACCTTCGCATCACCCCAGTGCTTCATGTCGGGACTCCACGACAGCCAGATGTGGCTCCCGAGCTCCGCGGTGGCGGGGGCGGGGCGATGGATGAGCGCCCAGCGCCCCCCGAAGGTGGTGGGGAACAGTGCAGCGTCCTTGTCCTCGGGTGACATGATCACCCCACGACGGTCGAAGGTGCGGAAGTCGCGGGTGACGGCGAGACAGATCACCGTGCCACCGGCCGAGTAGCCGGTGTAGAGGATGAGGTACTCGTCGCCGACCTTGGTGATGCGGGGATCCTCGATCCCCCAGTACTCGGCGAAACTCCCCGTCTCCGGGATGAGCACACGATCGGGGTCGATGGTCCAGCCGGTCCGACCGTCGGCCGAGGTGGCCACCGCCAGCTGCGACAGTCCCGACCGCTGTTCGAGTCGGACCAGCAGCAGGGTCTCCCCCTCGAACATGACCGCGCCCGGGTTGAACGCGGCGTTCATCATCTCGGGGAAGTCGGAGGCGGCGAGGATCGGGTTCCCCTCGTAGCGATGGAACAGCTCTCGGGTGTCGATGTCCTCGGTCATGGGAACTCCCAGTTCTCGGTCGTGGTGGTGATGAGGTGGTGATCGCGCAGGGTGCCGATAAGTGCCAAGGCGGATTCCGCGCCCTGATTGGGATTCACGCCATCGGACCTGAGTCCGTCGTAGGCGCAGCCGGTGCGGTGGTCCCACATCTCGAGGCCGACATCGTTGCGACCGGCGAACCAGTGGGCGGCCATCACCACCGAGTCCGACCAGAACGGATCACCGGTGAGGGCATGGGCCCGCAGACAGGCATCGGCGGTGGACCAGGCCTCGATGGGCTGCTGGTCGAACCCGGGACGACCACCGGGGCCACGGCCGCCGGCCGGGGTGAAGCTGAAGTGACCCTCGTCGGTCCGCTCGTACTCGACCAGCCAGGTCAGCAGATCGAGTCCGTCGCGCAGCAGTCGGTCATCGCCCAGCAGTTCGCCGGCGGCCAGCAGCGACTCGGGGATGAGTGCGTTCGAGTAGCCGAGGCGTGCCTCCGGCCAGACCCAGGTGCGTTCGGGGTTGCGACGCGGCACCGCCGCCATGTTGCGAAACAGCAGCTGGGCGCCGACATCGGAGGAGCGGTCCTGCTCCAGCAGCGTGGTGGCCGCCAGCACCGCATGGGCCGCAGCCCGCGGGTACGGCGAGGTGAAGGTGTCGAACTGCTCGAGCAGGTCCATGGCGGCGTCGTTGATGTCCGTCGAGAGGGCCCGGGTTGCGGCGAGGCTCAGACCCCACAGGGCGCGGGCCGTCGCATCGTCACTGGGCGCATGGTTGGTCGGGATCCCGTTCTCATCGAGACGGAGACAGAACTGACCCGGCGCCACGATCGAGTCGCGCAACTGCGCCAGACAGCACTCGGCGATGACCTCGGCGGCGATGTCGTCGTGGAGCAGCGCCGCCATCCCGAGGGCCCGACCGGCGTCGTCGGTGCAGTGTCCGGAGGTCGGGTCGGGTTCGCTGCCCACCGAGTGCTCGACGATCCCGACCCAGTCGAGCAGGCGCAGCAGCGGCACGAGGGTCGGTCGGGGCAGCGACTCCAGCGGGGATCGGGAGAGCACGGCCATCAGCGCGACCCCCCGGTGATGGCGAACTGCTCGGAGGAGTGCAGCAGTTCGGCGTAGTGATGTCCGACGACCCCCCAGTCGCAGCGCATGCCCTCGATGCGCGCCGCGGTCTCCATCCGACCCCGAAGCTCGAGATCGGTCATCAGCGCGTACATCGCCGCAGCGATCTGCGTCGACGAACCGTGATCGACCACGAACAGCGCGCCGGTCGGTTCGAGCTCACGGGCATGGGCGAAGGCGGTGGCGATCACCGGCTTGCCCGCTGCCATGGCCTCGACCAGCACCCCGGAGGTCACCTGATCGGGATTGTCGTAGGGCAGCAGCACGAACGCCGCCGCATCGATCCACTCCTGCTGTTCGCGCCAGGAGCAGTAGCGGTTGTCGAAGTGGATGAGGTCGGCGACACCGAGTTCCTCGGACTGACGCTGCAGGCCGTGCCGGTACCGCTCGCCGTCGGTGTTGCGAATGTTGGGATGGGTCGCTCCGGCGATGAGGAAGTGCACGTCGACACCCATCTCCCGCAGCTGCGCCACCGCCGCGATCCCATGCTCGAGTCCCTTGCCCGGTCCGATCAGACCCCAGGTGAGCATGACCGGTCGGGTCTCGTCGAAGGCGGCCGAGTGGCGCTTGCGGATGGTGGCGCCATGGGGGATCACCGCCACGCGATCCGGATCCACAGCCACGGTGTCGAACAGTCGGTCGCGGGCGGTGGTTCCGTGCACCACCAGCGAGGAGGCGTTGGTCACCACCGCGTCGAGCACCCGCGCCTGGATCGGGTTGGGCTGGGCGAGCACCGTGTGCAGCACGATCACCGGTGGGCGTTCGAGATGGGCGAGGAACTCGATGATCGACTCCCCCTCGGCGCCGGGGTAGATCCCGTACTCGTGCTGGACGAGGACACGATCGAACTCGTTGGCCACCTCGGCGGCGTGGATGGCGCCATCGCGATCGCCGTCGCGCCAGGTGGCCACGATGTCATCGTAGGCGGGCCGTGAGGGTTCGAACCGGTTGAGCAGGCGCATGATCCGGGCGTCCACGCCGTTGGCGCCGAGCGCCTGCTGCACGTTCATGGTGTAGGTGGCGAGGCCGCACCGGGTCGGTGGCGCGGTCCCCACCACAAGGGTCCTGCTGAACTGCTCTCGGTCATTCACGATGCTTCTCCTTGATCGGTCGACGGAACGGATGCGACGGGGACGTCCGGGGTGACGACCGTCGGTGCGGGGACGAGACGACCCTCGGCCCGGGCGATATGGGCGCGGGTGGCCGCCACCGAGTCGGGGTTCACCGACACCGAGGTGATCCCGAAGCGCACGAGTTCCTCGGCGAACTCAGGGCTGTTGGAGGGCGCCTGTCCGCAGAGCGATGACGTGATGCCGGCCCGATGGGCGCTCTCGATGATCTGGCGGATGGCGGCCATCACGGCGGCATCGCGCTCATCGAACAGCTCGGCACAGATCTCGGAGTCGCGGTCGACTCCGAGCATGAGCTGGGTCAGATCGTTGGATCCGATCGACACACCGTCGATACCCATCGCCGCGTACTCGGCCACCCGGTAGATCACCGACGGGACCTCAGCCATGATCCAGCGGCGCAGATCGCGATGACCACCGAGGGCACTTCGGTCGATGAGTTCCAGACACTCCTCGAGCTCCCAGGTGGTGCGGACGAACGGGAGCATCAGATGCAGGTTCGGGGTCTGCTCGCGCACCCGGGCCAGCGCCTCGAGTTCGAGTGAGAAGATCTCGGGGTCCTTCACATAGCGGAAGCAGCCGCGATATCCGATCATCGGATTCTCCTCGGTCGGCTCGAAGGCCTCACCACCACGCAGGGCCCGGAACTCGTTCGAGCGGAAGTCGGTGGTGCGGTAGATGACGGGTCGCGGGCTGAACGGTGTGGTGATGCGCAGCAGCGACTCCACCATCCGATCCACGAACCTCTCACCACCACCGGCGGCCAGGAACGCCCTGGGATGGGTGCCGCTGAGCGCCTCGGTGAGCAGGAACTCGGCACGCAGGAGTCCGACACCATCGACCCCGGCCATGGCCGCGGTCTGCTCGGCCCGGTCGGGGAACGCCAGGTTCACATAGAGCTTCGTGGCCAGCTCCTGCACCGGCATCTCCACCGCCGGTGCCGGTTCGCGCACCACGAGCTCATCGGCTCGGGTCCGTTCGATGTCCGCCACCACATTGCCGAGGTGGATCACGCCCCGGGCCCCGTCGACGGTGATGACCTCGCCGTCGCGCAGCGCGGCGGTGGCGTTCCGACAGCCGACCACGGCGGGCACACCGATCTCCCGGCTGACGATGGCGGCATGACAGGTGAGCCCGCCGCCGTCGGTGACGATCGCCGCCGAGCGACGGATGGTCGGCACCCAGTCGGGACTCGTCATGGGAGCCACGAGGATCTCGCCGTCGCGCAGCAGATGACCCTCGGTGGGTGCGGCGATGATGCGCACCCGGCCGGTCACGAGGCCGGGGGCCGCGCCGAGACCGATGAGGAAGGGCGCCAGGGTGCCCTGATGCTCGGGCATCGGCGTGGTCGCTCGACCACCACGTCCGTTGGTGGTGATGGGACGCGACTGGACGATCCACACCTTGTGCGAGGAGCCGATGGCCCACTCGATGTCCTGAGGATGCCCGTAGTGTCGCTCGATGGCGAGTCCGAGCTTGGCGATGGTGAGCACATCGCTGTCGGTCAGGACTCGGGCATCACCCACCCCCGCAGGGAGTTCGATGCGCAGATCGTGACCCAGTGCATCCCTGGCGATCTTGAAACTCTGATGTCCGATCCGCGCGCTGTCGATGCTGAGCGACCTGTCGTCGTCGCCTCGATGCACGCGATAGGTGTCGGGTTCCACCTGACCGCTCACCACCACCTCACCGAGACCCAGCGCCGCCTCGATCACCATGGTGGAGCCATCCGCGCTGGCGGGATCGACGGTGAACATCACCCCGGATCGGTTCGAGGCGACCATGCGCTGCACGATCACGGCGATGCGGGGCTCGTCCTCGACTCCCTGGATGCCGCGGTAGGCCAGCACTCGCTGCCCGTAGAGCGATGCCCAGCACTCCACCACCGCCTCGAGGATCTCGTCGATCGAGGTCAGGTTGGTGAAGGTGTCGTTCATCCCGGCATAGGAGGTGTCGGTCGCATCCTCACCGACCGCCGAGGAGCGCACGACCACCGAGATCGGCGTCTGTCGATCACGATCGGTGGTGAGCTGCGTCACCGCATCGATCACCTCCTGACGGAGTCCGTTCGGGATCCCCGCTTCGCGGATGGTCCGCCGGGCGTCATTGGCGGTGGCCAGCAGCGTCTCGTACTCGAGCGGATGCTCATGACGGGCACAGCCGAGCAGATGACTGCGCTTGCCGGCGAAGCCCATGGCCTCGAGGTAGGCCTCCGCGGTGATCACGAAACCGGCCGGCACCGGGAACTTCGCCCCCATCAGCTCACCGAGGTTCGCCGCCTTGCCCCCGACCGAGTCCGCATCCCCGAGGGAGAGGTTCTCGATCCAGCGGATCGCCGGTGCCGTCATGTGTTCCTCCTGGGTCGTGCGAACAGTCCTGTCACCCTGCCGTCGGCACGGTGACGGGGCCATAGCGCACGCTGGGTAAATGGCGTGGCGTGTTGCGATCCGGTTGCCGATGAGGTCCGCAGCGTCAGATCGTCGATCGACGCCGCACACTCACGCGCGAGGGCTGATGAGCGCGTGCAGTCGCCGTCGGACCACGGTCTGCTTCTGCACCGCATCGATCAGGACCACGATCGGGAATGCGCTGACCGCCACCGCTGCAGCCAGCAGGTTCGGTGGTCGCTGATCGAGCAGACCGGCGAGCGGTGCCACGAACAGCATGAGCACGAGCAGCACCAGCTGCACCATCAGCGCGACGGCCATGAGCGGATTGCGGCGCGGCGGTATGCGCCAGGCGACGGTGCGTGTGCTGCGACAGGTCAGGGCATTGGCCATCTGCGCGATCACCACTGCGGTGAACGCCGCTCCCGAGGCGCTAAGCAGCACCTCGCCACCGGCGAACTCCGAACCGATCCGCCAGCCGTCGATGGCGAATGACGCAAGGAACGTCCCCATGGCGCACAGCGCCACCGTCGGTCCCAGCCACAGGAACGCACGCGCCAGCAGCTGCCCGTCGATCAGGTGACGACGGGTCGGAGGTCGGTCGAGCACATGTGCCGCGGGCGGCTCGGCTCCCAGCGCCAACGAGGGCGGGATGTCGGCGACGACGTCGAGGGCGATGATCTGCAGGACACCGAGGGCGAGCGGGAATCGTGCGCCGCTCAGCGCCCAGATGAGGAACGGGGTGAGTTCGGCCACGTTCGCCGTCATGTGGAACGTGAGGAACCTCCGGATGTTGGCGAAGGTGGAGCGGCCCTGCTCGATGGCGATCACGATGGTGGCGAAGTCATCGTCGAGCAGCACCAGATCGGCCGCCTCCCGCGCCACATCGGTGCCTGAGCGACCCATGGCGATGCCGATCGTCGCCATGCGCAGCGCCGGAGCATCGTTCACGCCGTCGCCGGTCATGGCCACGACATGCCCGCGGTCGGCGAGGACACGAGCGATGCGCAACTTGTCCTCCGGCGACACCCGAGCCACCACGACGCCATCACGATCGAGGAGGGCGCCGAGGAGTCCGTCATCGGTGGGGAGGTCGGCTCCCACGAGCGTCGGTGCCCCCTCGAGCGCAAGTCCGACCTCGGTGGCGATGGCCAGCGCCGTGCCGGGATGATCTCCGGTCACCATGGCGACGCGCACGCCGGCGCGGCGACAGGCGGCGAGCGCAGCAGCGGCCTCGGCCCGAGGGGGATCCTCGAAGGCGAGCAGGCCCACGAGCTCGAGCTCCCGCTCGACGACATCCCGGGACCCGGGGGACTGCGGAGCGAGTCCCGTCGTCATCTCCTTCGGAGTCCGACCCCGTGCCACCGCCAGCACCCGCAGCCCCCGGGCGGTGAACTCGTCGATGATGCCGCGCACCCGGGCCCGGTCGGCGCGGCAGGCACGATCGGAGGCATCCGTGCACCGGGGGAGCACGGCGTCGGGGGCGCCCTTCACCGCCACATGCTCGGCGGTGACCACCGACATGAGCCGACGATGGGGATCGAACGGATGGCGGGCCACTGCACGTGTCTCCTCCGCCTCCACCCCGACGCGACGGGCGAAGCAGTCGATCGCCGCCTCCATCGGATCACCCTGGGGGATCCAGCGGTCCTCGACGAGCGCGATGCGACCGGTGGAGCATTCGCGGGCGAGCGTCGCCAGCTCGACGAGCGCCCGACGCCGGTCGGGGTCACCGAGCAGGGATCCCAGATCATCGGAGCGCGGCTCGTACCCACTCGACGGCACCGCCGCGACACCGTCGGGTGTCCACACCGCCACCACCGACATCTCGTTGCGGGTGAGGGTCCCGGTCTTGTCGGTGCAGATGAACGTGGTCGAGCCCAGGGTCTCCACCGACTCGAGGTTCCGCACCAGTGCGTGACGCGCCGCCATGCGCTGGGCCCCGACGGCCAGCGAGAGGGTCAGGGCCGGGAGCATCCCGGAGGGGACCACGGCCACGGTGACGCCGACCGCGAAGAGGAACCCGTCGGTGGCCGGGGTCCCGACCAGCAGCGACAGACCGAAGAACACCGCGCCGACCGCCACCGCCATGAGGGCGATGATCCGCGACACCCGATCGAGTTCCCGGCGCAGCGGGGTGATCGCCGGGCGGGCGCGACGGGTCAGTCCGGCGATCCCCGCCAGACGAGTCCCGGCACCGGTGACCTCCACGGTGGCCTCCCCCTCCCCCTCCACCACGAAACTGCCGGTGAGCAACGCGTCATCGCTCGCCGGATGCTCGGTCCTGCTCTCGCCGGTGAGCGACGAGACATCCACCGCCAGTCCGTGCACCACCGCGAGGCGGCAGTCGGCCGGGACCTGATCGCCACCGGCCAGCAGGATGCGGTCACCCACCACCACCTCGGCGGCGTCGATCACCAGCGTCTGTCCGTCGCGTCGCACCGTGGCTCGGCGGGGCAGCATCGAGCGCAGCCGCTCGGTGGCGTGCTCGGCTCGTTGCTGCTCGAAGAAGGCGAACAGTGCGTTGATGGTGATGACCACGATCACGGCGACGCCGAGCTGCGGCATCCCGGCGATGAAGGCGAGGGCCGCGGCTGTCCAGAAGAGGCCGGCGAAGAAGTGCGTGAACTCGGCGAGGAGATGACGGACCACCGACGGCGTTCGCACCACCGGCATGGAGTTCGGTCCGTCGCGGACCAGACGCCGCGCCGCGTCGGCCGCGCTCAGACCGTTATGCTCAGCGTGCTCCTGCACGCGGGATCCATCCGTCGGGACGCGGCTGTTCCATGCGCATCTGTGTAGCGGTGTCCTCCATCGCCCGGATGGGGTGAATCCTGCGCCACCCCTTCTCCACCGATGTCCTGCTGCCTAGGTTCGCAGTGAGGACACACACCAGCAGTCGAGACCCCGGAGGTGGATCATGACGAACGAGATCACTGCAGGACGCAGGGAGGGTCGACTGCGGGGCAAGGTGGCGATCATCACCGGCGGCGCCCGTGGCATGGGTGCCGCCCATGCCCGCGCCATGGTCGGCGAAGGGGCCTCGGTGGTGCTCGGCGATGTCTTGGATCACGAAGGCCGCGAGATCGCCGATCGTCTGGGTCCCGCCGCCACCTATGTCCATCTCGATGTCACCGACCGGGGGGACTGGGCCAGCGCGGTCGCCACCGCCATCGACACCTACGGACATCTCGACGTGCTGGTCAACAACGCCGGCATCGTGAACTTCGGTGCACTCGAGGACTACACCCAGGACGAGTGGAACGACATCATGGCCGTCAACGTCACCGGGGCGTTCAACGGGATCTCGATCGCACTGCACGCGCTCAAGGCGGGAGCGCCGAGTTCGATCATCAACATCTCCTCCACCGCCGGACTCAAGGGCTACAGCGGACTGGCCGGCTACACGACCTCCAAGTTCGCGCTGCGTGGCCTCACCAAGGCGGTCGCCCTCGAACTCGCGGCCGATGGGGTGCGCTGCAACTCGGTGCACCCGGGCGCGGTGGACACCCCGATGATCGCCGGCGTCGAGATCGATCAGCGCCATGTGGCGATGCATCGCATCGGCACACCCGAGGAACTCGCCAATCTCGTCGTCTTCCTCGCCAGTGACGAGTCGAGCTTCTCGACCGGATCGGAGTTCGTGGCCGATGGTGGCGAGACCGCTGGTCTCGCACCCGATGTGCTCTCGTTCAGCGCGCTCCGTGAACTGGAGATGCAGGTGTGACCACCACCGTCGCCCTGCTCACCTCGGGGGGGTTGGCGCCCGGTCTCTCCTCGACGGTGGCGTCACTGGTCGAGCACTGGGTGCTCCACGATCCCGACACCCGGCTCATCGGCTATCGCCATGGCTGGGCCGGGGTGCTGCGCGGTGAGTCGGTGTGGTTCGGCCCGGAGATCCGACGCCATCTGCACGATCTGCATGAGGTCGGTGGCACGCCACTGGGCTCCTCCCGGGTGCGGCTCACCAACGACGAGGACTGCCTCCGTCGGGGTCTGGTCCCCGAGGGTCGTACCGCGCTCGAGATGGCAGCCCGGCAGCTGGCCATCGACGGCGTCACCGTGCTGCATCCCATCGGCGGCGATGACACCGCCGCGAATGCGGTCCGTCTCGCCGAGCACTGCCGGGCCATCGGTCAGCCCCTCACGGTGCTCGGCCTGCCCAAGACCATCGACAACGACATCGAACCGATCACCCGCTCGATCGGTGCCGCGTCGGCGGCTGATGCCGGTGCCCGATTCGCCCGCAACGTCATGGCCGAGCACTCGTCCTCACCCCGCACCATCGTCGTGCACGAGGTGATGGGACGGAGCTGCGGATGGCTCACTGCTCGCACTGCGATGCGTCACCTCGACTGGGTCGAGCAGCTGGCCCGCATCCCCACCCTGCTGGAACCCGAGGCCTGGGGGATCCATGCCCTGCTGGTCCCCGAACTGGAGGTCTCCATCGAGACCGTCGCCGCCCAGGTGGAACCGGTCTGGTCCACCCGCGGTTCGGTGAACCTGTTCGTGTCCGAGGGCGCCGGGGCCGCCATGGTGCTCGAGGAGCGTCGGCGGGCCGGGGAGACCATCGCCGTCGACCCCTTCGGTCATCCCCGACTCGATCAGGTGCGGGTCGGTGACTGGATCGCCCGCGAGCTGGGCCTGCTGCTCGCCGCCGATCGGACCCTGGTGGTGAAGTCGGGCTACTTCGCCCGGTCCGGGCCGGCCGAACCCGAGGATCGGGTACTCATCAACCGCTGTGCCACCGTGGCGGTGCGGGCCGCCATCGACGGACAGTCAGGCATCGTCGGGGGCGACACCGCCGCCGATGACCGGCTCGGCGTCATCGCGCTCGATCGGATACGCGGGGGACGCCGACTCGATGTGACCGCCGCATGGGTGCAGGACCTTCTCGGTCGCGTGCACCACGTCCATCCGGTCAGTTGAGCAGACCCACGGCGCGGGAGATCACGACCACGAGGGTCACCAACGACACCGAGGACTGCAGCATCATCGTCATCTTCGCCCAGGTCACGAACGGCATCGTGTCGGTGGGGCTGAAGGCGGTGGCGTTGGTGAACGACAGGTAGAGGTAGTCGGCGTAGGTCGGTTCCCAGTCGTTGCCGGCGACCTCCGGCGACATCATCTGGGCGAACATGAAGTCGGGTCGATCGTGCACCCCGTGGGCCCGCGCCGCCGGACCACCCCGGTCGAGCTCCCAGTACCAGAGCGAGAACACGATGACGTTGGTGATCCAGATGGCTGCGGCGGTGCCGAGCAGGGCGGTGGCGTCCTGACCATCGCGTCCCTCGATGATGGTCCACACCAAGCGCGCCGCCGAGGAGGCGTTGGCGATGCTGGCGAGGATGATCAGGGCGATGGTGGCGGTGCGGATGCTGCGCGACCGCCGGTCGATGCGCCCCGGATTGGCGATGAACAGGGCGATGAGGACCGCCAGCTCGAGCACCGGCAGCAGCCATCGGGGCCGGGGTGTGAGGGTGGCCGGCAGCACGTACTGCAGGGCGATGGCCACGATGATCGCCAGGCTGACCGACCAGCGCGGCTCGCCCGTGGTGATGCGCCTCCAGGCCGGTTCGACGATGTCGTGTTCGGCGGCGCGCATGACCGCAGCCGGTTCGAGGAGACGTTCGATGCGTTCCAACCGTTCATGGAGTTCGGGATCACGATGTGCGTCGGTCACCGCACCATTCTCATGCCGATGTCGGTCCGGGGGGCGGACTCCGGCGGGTGGCGGGGTGCGAGACTGGGACATGGACGGATCGCCGACGGGACAGCCGCGGAATCGTGCCCTGATCGGCATCGGACTCGTCCTCGTGATGGCGGGGGCCGCCGTGCTGCTGCTGCGCCCCGGCGGTGCCGTCCGGCGCCGCGACGACACCGCGGTGAGCGCCCCCAGCCTGCTCGTGACCCCCGACTCCTCGGCGGCGAACGGAGCGGACCCTGCGGACACCGATGGGACCACCGCACCTTCCTCCAGCGGACCATCCGGGCCGAGTGCACCGGTGGCCGTGCAGGCCCCGGTTGTGCTCGATCTGGTCGACACCTCGCGACCGACGGTGCGCAGCAGCGTCACCATCGATCCGGTCCGCCATCTCCCCACCACGGTGTGGCGACCGGCCACCGCCGGTGCCCATCCTCTGGTCGTGTTCGCTCCCGGCTACGACGTCGGACCGCTCACCTACGAACGGTTCTGCGCCGCGGTGGCCGCTCTGGGCTACGTGGTCGCCGCCCCATCGTTCCCTCTCGCCGATCCGGCGCAGGGCAACGGACTCGACCGCGACGACATCCCCCAGCAGGCCCTCGACGTCACCTTCGTGATCGATGCCCTGCGGGGTTCCGATCCTTCGGTGGATGACGGACCGGTGGCCGTCATCGGACACTCCGACGGCGGCACGGTGGCCCTGCTGAACGCCCAGCGACCCGCCGCCATGCATCCCGCCATCGGCGCTGCCATCGCCATCGCCCCCGATTCACTCACCGGCGAGCTGAGCGATCGGCCGCCGCCGCTGCTGATCATCCACAGCACCGACGATCCGATCTCGGCCTACCGCAACGGCCACGACGCCTTCGACGCCGACCGCGGACCGCGCTGGCTGCTCACACTCGAAGGGGCCGATCACCTGACCCCGGTGGTCGGGGGCACGCCCTGGACCCCGGTGATCGACGATGCCGTCGCCCTGTTCCTGCGCGCCACCATCGGCCGCCGGGGAGCGATCGACGGGAGCACGGTGACCGATGGACTCGATCGGTTGACGCTCTCCCGTGTCGATCACGCCGGGTGACAGGCGAGCGGGGCGAGGACCGAGCAGTGATCGAGGTCCACCCCGCACACTCGTGTGCTGATCCTGCGTTCTCCCGATGGACGACCATCTCCCCGAGGAGGAGCAATGCACCAGCCCGAGATCGGCATCATCGTCGACCTGCTCCGCCATGAGCATGACGCCGTGATCCACCAGGAGGTGCAGGGGCGGATCCATCTGTCACTTCCCCGCCTCGAGGTGTTCATCGGGATCGACCTCGAGTCGGCGGCACGACGACGACCCGAACTCGAGGCCCCGCTGGTGCTCAGCGCCATCTGCGGCATGGAGATGACCGGATCGGTCGAGTTGCATGAACGTGTGGAGTGGTTCCGCGCCGCCTCCGATCCCGCTGCGGATCTCCTCATCGAGATCGTGCATGGCGTCGGTCTGCAGGTCTGGCTGGATCGCGTCGTCGACGACGTCACGATCCGGCGCATCGGCCTCGACGGTCTGCTCGTCGAGTTCCTGGCCTCTGCGCACGAGCTGCAGAGGGCGCTGGGTCCTCTCGATCGCAATCCACCTCGTGTCCCCTGACCACGGACAACATCGACGGCGATCCTGCGTCCATCGATCATGAGCACCACCGAACCCTCCCTCCGGCCGGCCGACTGGCACCGACGCTTCTGTCGAGTGACCCCCTGGCTGGCACTCTCCGGCGACCTCGACACCTTCCGCGACGGCGGCGACGCACAGCTCACCGAATGGATCGACAACGGCATCACCCACATCGTCGATCTGCGCGGCGAGTGGAGCGACGAGTCCTACGTGGCCGAGCGCGCCCCCGACATCGAGTACCACTGGCTCGGCACCCACGACGACGGGACCGGCCAGAGCACCGAATGGTTCGACCTCGGACTCGCCGCCTACCGGGCGGTCCGTGCGTCGGATGGGTGCGCCATGGTGCACTGCCACATGGGCATCAATCGCGGTCCCTCGATGGGCTACCGCTGGCTGCTGGAGGCGGGGGTCGACCCCGTCGAGGCCCTCGATCTCATCCGCACCACCCGACCGATCGCCGGCATCATCTACGCCCGCGACGCCCTGGCCCACTTCCATCGGACCAACGACATCGACCCCACCACCGCAGCCGCCCAGCGCGCCGCCGTCGACGCCTGGTTCGACGACGACCATGTCGACGTCGCCTGGGTGATCAGCCGGGTCCGGCGGGCCGAGACGATCTGATCGGCGCCGCCGAACGAGCCGAGATCGAGCTCAGCGGGCGGCGTTCTTGACGAAGTCCTCCACGCCGTGGCCCTCGGCCAGACGGACACCGGTGTGCCAGGACCCGCGGAGATGGCGTCGCACCCCACCGGGAGGATCCTCGGTGGCACGGGCCGCCGAGTGCCACAGGTGCGCATCGTGGAACAGCACATCGCCACGATCGCAGTAGACCGCGATCTCGCCGGGCACCTTCTCGAACCCCAGCGGGATGCCCTCGGTGTCGCCGAGGTGACTGCCGGGCAGCACCCGCAGGAATCCGTTGGCCGGTGAGGTGGCATCCAGATGGATGGTGAAGGCCACCGAGGGCCAGATCCCGAGATGGGGACCCGACTGCCAGTCGGTGTGCCAGCCGATGCGCGAGTAGCCGGAGTCCCGGCCGGGTCGGGCGTCCTGGTACACGACCCCGAAGCGTTCATGGTCGAGCAGCCAGGCCTCGGACCCGAGGAGGCGGCTGACGGTCTCGGTGATCACCGGTGCATGGGCTGCACGGTCGGCCGATTCGGACACCTGGGTGGCATGACACACGTAGTGGGCGAAGGGATGACCGTCGACCATGGCCTCGGGGTCGTCGAGGATGACCGTGCCGCACTTCTCGGGCAGCCGACCGGCGAGCAGCTCACGCTGCAGGCGCTCCATCTCCTGCTGGAGATCATCGAGATCAGCCTCGGTGTACACACCGCCGATGCGCGCGTAGCCGTTCGCCGAGAAGAACTCGACGATGCCGTCGATGTCGTCGGCCCCGAACGGATCGGGCTCGGTGTGCACCAGGCCCAACTACAGCACCCGACGGAAGATCTTGGCCTTGCGCGCGGTGTAGGGCGGATAGGCGATCGAGGGATCCAGCTTGGTGCCGCGGGTGAGCACCGGCTTGAGGTGCTGGAACAGCCGCACCCCGGCCTTGCCGTGGTAGCCACCCATGCCGCTCTCACCGATACCGCCGAACGGGAGGTTCGGATTGGTGAGATGCATCAACGTGCCGTTCACGGTGACGCCACCGGCGGTGGTGCGGGTGAGCACGGTGTCGATGACGCTCTTGTTCTCGGCGAACACGTACAGCGCCAGCGGATGGGGACGGGCGTTGATGAAGGCGATGGACTCGGCCACCGACGTCACGGGGATGATGGGGAGCAGCGGACCGAAGATCTCCTCGGCCATGAGCTGCGAGTCGGGATCGACATCGACCAGCACGGTTGGCGCGATGTAGCGCTCATCGCTCTTGGTGTCACCTCCCACCGCCGGGGTGCCGCCGGCCATGAGCGACTCGAGGCGGTCGAAATGACGGGGCGACACGATGCGGCCGTAGGAGTCGCTGAGGTGCGGATCCTCGCCGTAGAACTCACCGATGGCGGTGCGCAGCTCAGCCACCAGGGCGTCCTGCTTGGACTCCGGCACGAGGATGTAGTCGGGGGCGACGCAGGTCTGGCCGGCGTTCAGCCACTTGCCCCAGGCGATGCGGCGGGCCGCGACGCGCAGATCGGCGGACTCGTCGATGATGACCGGGCTCTTGCCCCCGAGCTCGAGGGTGACCGGGGTGAGATTCGCCACCGCAGCGGCCATGACGACACGTCCCACGGTGCCGTTGCCCGTGTAGAAGATGTGATCGAAGCGCTGGCCGAGCAGATCGGTGGTCTCGGGGACACCGCCCTCGACGATGGCCACCGCGGCGGGATCCATGTACTTCGGCACCAACCGGCCGAGCGCCGCGGAGGTGGCCGAGGAGACCTCGCTGGGCTTCATCACGACACAGTTGCCGGCGGCGATGGCTCCGGCGGCGGGCACCAGCAGCAACTGGATCGGGTAGTTCCAGGGGGCGATCACGAGCACGACTCCGAGCGGCTCAGGGACGAGATGCGACTTCGCCGGCATGGTGACCAGTGGTGTGCCCACCCGCTCCGGCTTGTTCCACTTCCTGAGGTTCTTGATCATGGCGTCGAGTTCGCTGGTGACGAAGGCGATGTCGGTGATGAATCCCTCGACAGCGGGCTTGCCGAGATCGGTGCGGAGGGCGTCGAGGAACTCCGCCTCGTTCTCCTCCAGCATGCGCTTCATCTGCTCGAGCTGACGGCGTCGCCACTCCAGCGGGCGGGTGTGGCCGGAGTCGTAGGTGGACCGGAGGGTGTCTGCGATGGATGCCATGCCGACAGTCAATCACCCCGACCCCGGAAACGCTGGGAAACCCCGTTTTCAGCAGTTCTGTAGGCTCCCGGAATGGCCCGGGACATCATCGACGACCGCCTCATCGGGGCGCTGCACCTCCGGGCGCTCACCCATGCGGGGCTCGAGCACGACCCGGTGGCCGAGCACACCGCAGTGCAGGCCGGCACGCTCGAGGCCCTCATGGCGGGCGGCTACGAGGGCGACACGACCCTGGCCGAACTGCTGCGCCTCGGCGATCTGGGGCTCGGCACCATCCAGCAGCTCGACGGCGAACTCATCGTGTTCGATGGGCGGGCCTGGTCGGCCGGTGCCGATGGTTCGATCCGCGAGCTCCCGCTCGACACGCTCACCCCCTTCGCCGTGGTGACCCGGTTCGTCGCCGATGTCACCGTCGCCCTCGAGGGTCCGATGCCGCTCGACCAGCTGCGAGCCCGGATCGATGCCGCTGCTCCGTCGCGGTCGCCGGTGGTGGCGGTGCGGATCGACGGTCGATTCACCGATCTCGCCCTGCGCAGTGTCGAGAAGCAGTCACCGCCGTACCGACCGCTGGGCGAGGTCGTCGCCCATCAGACCGAGTGGCGGGTCGCCGCCGCCACCGGCACCCTCATCGGCTTCCGCTTCCCCGATGCCACCGCCGGGGTCGAGGTGCCCGGCCACCATCTGCACTTCCTGTCGGAGGACCGCACGGTCGGTGGTCATGTCATGGACATCACGCTGGTGTCGGGTGACCTCGCCATCGATCCCTGTGACGAACTCCATGTCGAGCTTCCTGATGGCGTGGGTCTCGGGGTGCCCGGCGCCGCCGACCGTGATGAGATCGCCCGGTTGGAGGGCGGCGGGCCCACCGGCTGACGCGGCTCAGCGCGAACGATCGCCCAGCAGTCGCCACACCGCGGTGAAGTGGGCGGCGACACCGGCGACCACGGCGGTGTGGAAGATCTCGTGGAAACCGAACACCTTCGGCCACGGGTTCGGCTTCTTGAGCGCGAACACCAGCGCGCCGCCGAGCAGCACTGCGCCGCCGCCCACGAGATCGACGACCGTGCGCCGGCCGCCGACGCGGGCGATGGCCGGGGTGAGCGCAGCGCCGGCGACACCGAGCACCGGGTAGAACCATGACCCGGCTCGATGCTTCTCGTCGAGCAGCGCCACCTTGGCACCCACCGCCACCCCGGTGACGCCCCACACAGCGGCGAGCACGAGCCTGGCCTGCTCGGGAGGGAGCACGGCGACGGCGATGGGGGTCCAGGTGCCGGCGATCATGATGTAGATGGTCGAATGGTCGAGACGGCGCATGGCCGCAGCCATGCGCTTCGAGCGGCTCAGGCGGTGATAGGTCCCCGACACGGCGAACATCGAGCAGAGTCCCACGCCGTAGACCACCGCCGCAGCGCGGTTCCGGCCGGGCTTGGCGTTGATGACCATGGCGGCTGCCGCCGGCGGGGCGATGAAGGCGCTGATGGCGTGGAGCCGGCCGCGGTAGCGGGGCCGGGCGTCCCAACTGAGTTTCCAGAGGAACTCGTCGAGCGCGGCGAAGGGATGGGAGACGACGTCGGGGGCGACGGCGGTCTCAGCCATGGAACCAGAGCTCCGGGAGCGCGAGAGGCCGGGAGGGATCGTTGTCGATGTCGAGGGGATGGGGGAACTGGGTCGCCCAGCCGAGATCGACCAGTTGGTCGCGACGCACGAAGGTGAACTCCATGACATGGGGTGTTGGCACGCCCGCCACCTCGACGACATCACAGAAGTTGTTGGGGTGGATGTGCACCACTGCGTGGTCGGCGAGCAGTTTGGCGAACACCGAGGCGGCGATGGCGAAGAAGGGATCGGCGGCGAGCTGGCCGAGCAGATGGAACTCCACCACCATGACCCGGAACCGTCGCAGCAGCGCCGGGGTTGCGGCGAGCAGCGAGGCGTACTCGGCGCCCTCGATGTCCATCTGCAGCAGCAGATCCCCGGTGCCGGGCCAGCAGGACGCAGCCCAGGAGTCGAGCGAGATGGTGGTGTCGTCGTCGTACCCGCCGATGAACTTCGGGATGAAGTGGAACGCCGGATGGTCGACGGCGGGACCGTCGACGGTGGCATCGGCGAGGAACACCTGCATACCCCGTTCGGCACAGGCCAGCTCGAAATCCGAACTGGTGCCGACCCCCGGGGAGAAGCAGGCCTCGATCCCCTCGAGGACATCGGGCAGCAGGTAGCCACCGTCGTCGGCGGGTCCGATGCGGACGAGGTCGGTGCGACGGGGGTGGAGCGCCGTGGCGAAGGCCCGCATCTGATCTGGGCTTGTGGGACGGTTCTCGAGCAGTGCCGCCGGACGGTTGGTTGTCTCGATGTCCACTGCGTCAGCACTCCCGGAACGCGTCACCCGACCGGTGATGGTACCCACGCGCGGCCGATCCATGTCCGCGACCGGGCCGGATCGGGGGGCGCGCGGGGCGTCCTAGAGTGGATCGGTGACCCGTGCTCGGCTCTGGACCCCCGCCTTCGTGCTCGTGGTGGTGCTCCAGTTCACGCTGGTGATCGTCAACGGTTCGACCACGATGGCGCTGCCGGCGATCAAGGCCGGCCTCGGGGCCAC
>JAGWYK010000028.1 GCA_018969405.1 Acidobacteriota bacterium | reverse complement strand
GCCTCCGACAGGGCCTGACCGCCCTTGAAGCCCAGCGCCATGAGCAGGTAGAGGGAGAGGAACTTGGCGATGGGCGCCGGGATCTCGAGGTTCGAACGGATGAGCCCGATGACCACGCCGAGGAAGAAGAACAGCACGGCGGGATCAGTCAGGTTCTTGAGCATGTCGGCGTCCATGGGGCTCCAGTCAGGTCCAATACTGCTAATCAGTTTCACGAAATCTAACACATGAATCTGTGAGCAGGTGAAACCCAGCCGGGTCGACCGCCGGGGACCGGGGCAGCCGGCCGCCCCCGGGGCGGGGCCGACGGACAGCGATCGCCTATGATGGGGATTTCACGAATCCCCGATCATGGGAGTGATCATGGACCCGTCCGAGAAGCCCGACTGGACCTTCTTCACCAATCACGGCCACGTGCTGGTGTGTCTGGCCGGCGACCCAGATCTGCGCACCCGGGACGTCGCTGATCTGGTCGGCATCACCGAGCGGTCGGCGCAGACCATCATCAGCGATCTCGTCGACGCCGGCTACGTGACCCGCATCAAGGAGGGACGGCGAAACCGGTACGAGGTCCACGGGGACCTCCCTCTGCGGCACCCGCTCGAGGAGGACCACACCGTGGGTGAACTGCTGGTCACCCTCGGCCGACCCCCGCAGACGAAGCGTCGCCGGCCCGCCTGACCGACTCACTGCCCCTGGCCGCGGGTGAAGCCGGGCTCACCATCGAAGGTGAACAGACCCTCGGTCTTCACGAACGGGTAGCCGGCCTCGGCGAGACGACCGAGCAGGGCGATGGTCTCGGCGGTGTCGACGGTGCCCTCGGGCACGCTGAAGCGGCAGCGCCAGTGGTCGACGCAGAGCGTCTCGGGCACACCGTGCGGGTACACCTTCTGCCCGCGGTTCGAGATCATCTCGAGGCGCAACGACGGACCGGCCAGCGCCTCGAGCTCGGGGCCCATCGTCTCGGGATCACCGTCGGGCACGTCGACGAAGACGTCGATGCCGATCTGCTCCTTGTGCTGACGCGCCCGCTCGGGGACCTTGACCTCGATGCGCGGGGCATCGGCGTACTCGACCGACTTGAGGATCTCCGGGCGCTGGCCGAGACGCTCGATCACGGCATCGGCGAAGGCCCGGGTGCCCACCTTCTGCCGGCTGACCGACTCGTCGAAGATGTCGTAGGTGTGGATGCCCTGCTCGATGGTGGTGAGCCAGGCGTTGTGCACCGCGGTGGCGACATCACCCTGGCCGATATGCACCAGCATCTGCACCGCACCGAGCATGAGGCCCGACGGATTGGCGAGATCCTGACCGGCGCGACGGGGTGCCGAGCCGTGGATGGCCTCGAACATCGAGGTGCGCGGGCCGATGTTGGCGCTGCCGGCCAGACCGACCGAACCGGCGATCTGGGCGGCCACATCGGAGAGGATGTCGCCGTAGAGGTTCTGCAGCAGCACGACGTCGAAGGCCTCGGGGGTGTCGGCGAGCTTGGCGGCGCCGATGTCGACGATCCAGTGCTCGAACTCGATGTCGGGGTACTCGGCGGCGACCTCCTCGGCGACCCGGTGGAACAGGCCGTCGGTCATCTTCATGATGTTGTCCTTGGAGAACGCCGTCACCTTCCTGCGGTTGTAGGCACGGGCGTACTCGAACGCGTAGCGGGCGATGCGCTCACAACCCGGGCGGGTGATGAGCTTCAGGCACTGCACGACCTCATCGGTCTGACGATGCTCGATGCCGGCGTAGAGGTCCTCCTCGTTCTCGCGGATGATCACCACGTCCATGTTCGGATGCTTGGTGGCGACGAACGGGGCATAGGCCGGACATGGACGCACGTTGGCGTAGAGACCGAGGGTCTTGCGCACGGTGACGTTGAGGCTCTTGAACCCACCACCCTGGGGCGTCGTGATCGGAGCCTTCAGGAACACCCCGGTACGGCGCAGCGAGTCGAGCGACTCCTGCTCGATACCTGCGGAGTTGCCGCGGGCGTACACAGCCTCACCGATCTCGATGGTCTCGATCTGCAGCCGGGCGCCGGCCGCCTCGAGCACCCGGAGGGTGGCGTCCATGATCTCGGGGCCGATGCCGTCACCATGGGCGACGGTGATCGGGGTGGGGGTCGTCATCAGTGTCTCCTTGGGGGTTGCGTGACCTGATCGTACGACTTGTGTTTCGCGAAATCAACTTCTAGTGTTCGGGGAGACGCCCAGCCCAGGAGAGAGCGCCATGCAGACCGAGATCCCGTCCGAACAGCACCTCGATGTCGTCTCCGAAGCCCTGGCCGCTCTGGCCACCACCGATCACGAACCCTGTCCCATCTGCGATCTGCTGCCCGTCGAGGCCTGCCCCGCCTGCGACGGTCAGGGCTGGATGCTCATCCGAACCGAAGCCGGTTGATGCCGTCCTCGCCGGCCACCACCGAGGCCGCCAGTCCGACCCACCGGCCCTCGACCACGGCCTCGATCACCTCGGGGTCCTCGCTGCGGGCATAGCAGCGGGCCCCCTCGACGGTGGTGCAGATGGCGGTCACCGAGGTGGCTGCACCCGACGCGTCGTGCACCGCCGAGGCGGCGTCGACCACGACCGGTCCGACGACGGCGTCGAGCACGGCGAAGGCATCGGGGGCCTCGGGCAGCACCGTCTCCAGCGGAGCGGTCGAATCCGACAGTGGCCTCTCGCCCGGATCGATCGACCAGATGCCGGCGACATGTTTGGTCATGTGCATGCCGATGCCGGTGACCATGCCGAGACGGCCGTCGCCGGCGCGCAGACGCTCCACCAGCGCCGAGATGGAGTGGCTCATGTAGTTCGAGCCGGGACCACCGTGGTAGGGCAGACCACCGGTGAGCGACACCGGGCGGGGATCATCATCGGCGAGGCCGGCGGCGTCACGGGCGAACTGCACCGCGGTGCCGAAGCAGCTGTAGAAGTCGAACAGGTCGATCTCCTCGAGCTCGACGCCGGCCATGGACGTGGCCGAACCCATCGCCACACGCATCGCCGGGGAGGAGGTGAGGTCGGTGCGCGCCGCGATGTGCGAGGCGTCGCGGGCGAAGCCCCAGCCCCGCAGGTGGACGCGCCGGTCCGCGGGCACCCCCCAACGATCGGCCACCTCGTCGGTGACCAGCACGTTGGCGGCGGCCATGTCCACATACGGGAACGCCGTGGTGAGCTTGGTGAACGGCGTGGCGATCATGCGGTTGGCGGCATCGGCGGTGGCGAGACGCTCGGCGGAGTGCTCGGTGCGGTACCAGGCATGCTCCGACGCGCCGGCCACGGCGCTGAGACGGGACATCTGCTCGTACATGGCCCGACGGTCCTCGGCCCGACCACCGCGGGCGGCCCATCGGGCCTGGGAGAGCAGGGCGAAGGTGAGCCAGGCGGGCAGCACGCCGTGGCGCAGCTCGGTGGGCAGGTACCACTCCGAGAGCAGATCGGTCACCCGGGCCGGAGACGGATGCGGATGGGACCAGTCGAGGGTCTCCCCCGCCGCGGTGGCGCGTCGCACCGTGGCCTGGGCCTCGGCGCCGACCACGACCGCGGCGCTGATCTCCCCGCGCACCATGGCGGCAGCCGCTTCGTTGAGGAGACGTTGCGGCGAGGTTCCGGCGAGGATCGAGTAGGTGCCGGAGCAGGGGTGGGCGCCGAGCCGCTCGGCCAGACGCGCCGCCGGATCGTCGTAGTCCCAGGACTGGGTGTGCACGACACCGAGATGATCGAGCTCCGCGATGACGTCGTGGGTGGTGCCGATGTCGGCGATGGCCTGGCGGGTGACCTCCTCCCACATCAGCAGCGGTTCGGGGGCGTGGCCGTCGGCGTCCTTCCAGCTGCGGCGGGCGGTGCCCACGATGCAGACACGCACCGGCGATCGATCGGTCATGACGGGTTCCTCTCGGAATGGGGGGATGGGGGGAGATTCGGGGGACGGTCAGGGGTTGCAGCGATCGCAGTGGGTCGGGTCCGCACGACCCGTCCGCTCGGTGTGCCGTTCGCACCCGCACACCTCGCAGCCGTCGACGATGACGGCGACCTCGGTGGTGGGCAGATCGCAGAGCGCACAGGGCAGACCGGGCATCGTGCGCAGACGACCGAAGCCCACGGCGTCGCACTGCGGGCACCGTGAGGCGAGGCGCAGGACGAGGCGATCGATGGCGGCGGCGATCACACGGCGACGATCGGGGCAGAGATGGGCGCGCAGATCGGGTTCGACCACCACCCGGCCGGCATCTCGGACGAAGGCCTCGTCGATGGCGCCGCGCAGCACCGCGGGATCGACCACGCCCTTGGCCACCACGATGCGGCGCGACCCGTCGGCGGGTTCGATGCAGACGATGGCGGCCTGATCAGCCAGTCCCGTCGAGATCGGGAGCACCTCGGCGGCGATGTCGCCGGGGGGTGCCTCCAGCACGACCGGACCGGGCACATGGGAGAACTCGGAGACGCCCTCGATGATGGTGCGATCGGAGGCGGCGTCGACCCAGGCCACCAGTTCGGTGTCGAGCCGGGCGAAGGGGACCACCGGATGCGGGCCGAAACTCCCCTCCGAGGCCAACCCGATCGAGGCCCCGGAGCACTCGATGGCCGCGCGGGCCTTGGCCTCGACGACGGCCCGAGCGGTGCCGGAGCGATCGATCTCACCGGCGAAGGTGCCGAAGGCATCGGTGTCGACCGGAGACACCTGCACATCGATGCCGATGGCGGCCAGACGGGGCGCGAACAGCAGTTCCTTGCCGTGGCGCGTGGCCAGCGCCGCGATCGTCACGGTGCGGGTGGCTGCGGTCGGGTCGATGGTGACCGTCACGCCCCGGCCATCGCCAGCTGCTCGAGACGGGCGATGCGCTCCTCGACCGGCGGGTGGGTCATGAACAGACGGGAGAGGTCCTGACGGCGACCGGTGAGCGGGTTCACGATCCAGGCGCTGGCCTGGGACGGCGCGATGTCCATGGGTGAACGCTGCGACACCTGATCGAGACGCCGGAGCGCTGCGGCCAGGGCACGGGGATCACCGCTGATGACCGAGCCGACGCGATCGGCCTCGAACTCCCGCGATCGCGACACGGCCATCTGCAGCAGTCCGGCGGCGATCGGCGCGAGGATCGCCATCAGCAGCATCGACGCGCCCGACGGTCCCTCGTCCTCGTCACTCGAGCCGCCGAAGAGACCGGCGAACATCGCCATATTGGCGAGGAACGAGATGGCGGTGGCGATGGCGGCGGCGATGGAGCCGATGAGGATGTCGCGGTTGCGGATGTGGGCCATCTCATGGGCGAGGACGGCGCGGACCTCGGCGGGCGGACACTGCTGGAGCAGACCCTCGGTGACCGCCACCGCACTGTGGGCGGGGCTGCGCCCGGTGGCGAAGGCATTGGGCTGCGGCGACGGGGAGATGTACACCCGCGGCATGGGCAGACCGGCCCGGGAGGAGAGCTCGCCGACCATGGCGTGCAGGTCGGGTGCCTCGGCGACCGAGACCTCGACGGCGTGGGCGGCACGGACCGCCAGACGATCGGAGAACCAGTAGGACCCACCGGTGATGACCAGGGCGATCAGCAGCCCGATGGTGGCACCGCCGACCCCACCGAACATGGAGCCGAGCAGGATGAACAGTCCGCCGATGGCTCCGAGCAGGACAGCGGTCTTGAGAGTGTTGCGGAACGCCATGATGATCCTTTCGAACGACAGTGTGGGAGCTGCTGTTGTTCGAAGGTCTCTCCCGCTCCATGGAGCCGGGCTGCCGGGATCGGTGATCAGTGACCAGAGATCAGTGACCGGTGATCCGTGATGACGACAGGTCCGTCGAGGGATACTCCCCTTCGGACCAGAACTCTATCAGGTGAATTGAGAAACCTGAAGTCGGGTTCGCGTTTTCTCCTGATGCCCCGAGACCCGGATCAGAGACCGAAGGCGGGGTCGGCCGCAGCCAGGTTCTGGCGGGCCACCGCCATCGCATCGACGACGACGGTGAGGGTGTCGAGCCAGGCCGCGGTCGTGGTGGCGGTCGGCGGGTTCTGCAGTTCCGCAAGCACCGGATCGATCGAATCGGCGTACGCCGTGGCCGGACCCTGTGCGGCGGCGGGCAGGGTCGGAATGGTGGCCCGCAGGGCGGTCTGACACTCGCGGTAGAGGTTGATGGTGTTGCCCAGTCGGATGTTGAGGGTCTCCAGATCGACGGCACCGGGGTCCTGTCCGAGGACGCTGTCGCTGACGCGGCCGAGGGCTGCGGAGGCGGTCTGGCAGGTGACCCCCGCCGAGGCCGGGGTCGGGATGGTGGTCGTGGTGGTCTCCTCCACCGAGGTCGCGCTCGTGTCACCCGAGCCGCCCGAGGAGGATCCACCGCAGGCGACGGTGGCGAGGGCGAGGCCGAGGGTCAGGACGACGATGGGGAGGCGATGAGGCAGAGCACGGGACATGGCCGACGTTCTACTGCGGGACCCGAGGCTGGATCAACGCAGCGAGGCCATCGCTCGGGCCATACCTGCGGAAGGGTGGTCGGGCCTCAGTCGGTCGGGGGGATCAGGATGGCGAGGAGGGCCGTGAGGGTGAACTCGGACCATTCCCGGTCGGGGTCGAGGTCCGGATCGAGTTCGGACAGGACACGACTCAGCGTCAGCCCGAGGAACCAGGCGGAGAAGGCCCGGATGTCGATGTCGGCCCGGATCAGACCCCGGTCCTGCAGTCGACTGAGGGCATCGCCGGCGGCGTCGAAGTAGCGGGCCTGATCGGCGATGATGCGCTGACGCAGCTCGGCCCGGGGCAGCGCGGCGGCCAGGGCGGTGAGACGACGGAGGCGCTGGTCGCGCACCTCCGGCGATCCGTACCGTTCGAGTTCGAATCTGAACAGCTCCTGAAGCTGCTCCGGAGTGCGGATCTCCCTGATCCGGTCGGCGAAGGCCCCGAGACCGGCGGTCACCGCGCCCAGGAAGCGCTCGGCGATGGCCGCCTGCACCAGCCCCTCGCGACTTCCGAAGTGGTGGTAGAGCGACCCGTTGCTGATGCCGGTCTCCGAGAGGATCTTGGTGATGCGGATGGAGGCCTCTCCGGTGGCCTCCATGTCGGCGATGGCCGCGTCGATGAGCGCGCGTCGTGTGTCGCGGCTCCGGTCGGCGCCGGGGGGACGAGACGTGACCTCGTCGGGCAACTTCGTCATCCGGGGCAGACTAGTGGCGGGACGCCTGCCAGAACCTCGGAACCGCGGCCGGCCGGACTCAGTCGGCGAAGGTCGGATCCGCAGCGCCCAGTGCCGCCTTGGCCGACTGGACCGGGCCGGCGACCTGACCGATCTGGGCGATCCACGGGGCGACGGCCGACGCACTGGTGGGCGGGGCCTTCAGCAGGTCGAGCACCGGCCCGACGGCGGCGACGTAGTCACGCGCCGGACCCTGGGCGGCGGCGGGGAGACCCGGGATGGCGGCCTCCATGGCGGCGATGCAGTTCTCGGTCGGACCGAGGGCCGAGGTGATGAGCGAGGCATCGGCGGAGTAGTCCACGTTCGAACCCTGCGACTGGATGGTGTTGCCGATGGCCTGCAGGGCGTTGTCCGCGGTCTGGCAGATGGCGACCACCTGGCTGGCAGAGGGGATGGAGGAGGTGGGGGGCGTCACCGAGACGGAGGTGCTGCTGCCGGCGGTGGTCGAGGTGCTGCTGCCGGCCGTGCTCGACGAGCCACCGCAGGCCGCGAGCAGCAGGCCGAGACCGATGATCGACGCCGGGACGAGAGAACGAAGTCGGAGATCCATGGAATTCTTCTAGCACACGGACGCCATCGGTCGACCGACCGGATGCCGACCGATCAGCTGCCCGACGGTCCTCCCCTAGGGTTCGGTCATGGACGACCGGCTCGGACCCGCCTCGACACCGGAGATCGAACGGGCGCTGGAGCGACTGTTCCGACTCACGGTGAGCCGACGCCTCCACAACCTCCAGGTGGCGTCGGTCGGCGCCGAGGTGACCCGAGCCGGGTACGCCGTCCTCCGTGCCGTCGACGACGTCGGCGAGCTCCCGATGAAGGAGCTGGCCCGGCAGTGTTCGATGGATCCCGGCGCCGCCGCTCGACTCGTCCGGACGCTCCAGCAGGACGGACTCGTGGATCGGGTCCCCGGGAGCACCGACGGCCGGGTGGTGGTCGTGCGCCTCACGGATCGGGGCCGACAGGTCCACCGGGCGATCGTGGCGCTCCGCACCGCGCATCTCGACGCCGTGCTCGACGACTGGTCCGATGGCGATCGCGCCGAGCTGACGCGTCTGGTCGACCGGCTCGTCGACGACCTCCGGTCCACCCCGGTCGGCGACTCCCCCACCGAGACGGATCCTGAACACCGCGGAAACTAGTAGACATAGTCAAGTAGTTCCGCTACGGTCGGGTCATCCCGTCCCAGGAGGAACCATGAGTCGAATCAGCTCCGACCGTCGGATCGAGTACGCCGGATCGGTCCATGACGAGCGCGAGATCGAGGCGGTGGTGGAGGTGCTGCGCGGTGGCCCCACGGCGCTGCGCATCGGCAGGAACGTCCGGGCCATGGAGCAGCGGGTGGCGGGTCTGTTCGCCAAGAAGCGCGGCGTCATGTGCAACTCGGGCAGCTCCGCGCTGTACCTCGCCATCGAGGTGCTCGACCTGCAGCCCGGCGACGAGGTCATCACCAGTGCGGTGACATTCTCCACCGACATCGCCCCGATGATCCGGCGGGGCATCGTGCCGGTCTTCGTCGACGTCACCCCCGACACGTTCCAGATCGACACCGAGGCCATCGAGGCGATGGTGTCGCCGCGCACCCGCGCCATCCTCGCTCCCAACCTGATCGGCAACGCCCCCGACTGGGACGCCATCCGCGCCATCGCCGATCGTCACGGTCTGCTCGTGATCGAGGACTCCTGCGATGCCCTCGGCCTCACCCTGCGCGGCACGCCCACCGGCACCCGAGCCGACATCTCACTCACCAGCTTCGCCCTGTCGCACATCATCACCGCAGCGGGCACCGGCGGCATGGTCTGCTTCGACGATGACGATCTCGCCGATCGGGCACTGCTGTTCCGCCGCTGGGGACGTCGCTCGGAACTGCAGCTGTTCGGATCGCTCAAGGGCAAGGTGGACCGGTTCTTCAGCGAGATCGACGACGGCCTCGAGTACGACAACCTGTTCATCTTCGACGAGAACGGCTGGAACTTCGAACCCTCGGAGCTCTCAGCCGCGTTCGGCCTGGTGCAGCTCGACAAGTTGGAGGACAACCTCGCCCGTCGTCAGCGCAGTTTCGAGATCACGGCGTCATGGTTCGCCCGCTGGCCGGAGCTGTTCACCCTCCCCCGCCTCACCGAGGGTGTCGTCACCGGCTGGCACATGTTCCCGATCATCATCGAACCCGACTCCGGCATCCGTCGCTCCGAGTTCCAGGCCTGGATGGAGACCAACGGCATCGACACCCGCATGGTCTGGACCGGCAACGTGACCCGTCAGCCCATGCTGCGGGGCCGCACCTTCCGGGTTCCTGAAGCAGGTCTGCCCAACGCGGACCGCGTCATGGAATGGGGGTTGATCCTTCCCAACAACCACTCCCTCACCGACGAGGACTGCACCTACATCGGTGAGACCGCGCTGGCGTTCCTCGTCGAGAAGGGTCTGCGCTGATGGGTGATCGGTTCCGGGGTCGGCGGGCGCTGGTCACCGGATCCAGCCGGGGCATCGGGGCCGCCATCGCCGAACGGTTGGCCGCCGAGGGCGCCGACGTGGTGCTCACCGCCCGCACCCTCGAGGCGCACGACCATCTGGCCGGCAGCCTCACCGAGACCGCCGAGCGGCTGGCGCAGTACGGCACCCGGGTGGCGATGGTGGTGGCCGATCTCACCGATGCCAGCGATCGCGCCCGCATCGTGCCCGAGGCCGCCGAGGCCCTCGGTGGACCCATCGAGATCCTCGTGAACAATGCCGCAGCCTCCATCCAGGCGCCACTCGTCGGTTTCCCCGTGAAGCGGCGCAACATCATGTTCGAGGTCAACGTGAACGCACCGTTGGATCTCTCGCTGGCTGCGCTGCCCGCCATGATCGAGGCCGGCGAGGGCTGGATCGTGAACCTCTCGAGCGGCAGCGCGAAGCACTGGGACGGACCACCGTTCGATGTCGGCCCGCAGGGTCCGCGCATCGCCGCCTACGGGGCCTCGAAGGCGGCCCTCAACCGCATCACCAACGGACTGGCCGCCGAGGTGTTCGGCACCGGCGTTCGGGTCAACACCGTCGAGCCGCGCGCCGCGGTGCTGAGCGAGGGCGCCGCCGCGCTGGTGGGAGCCACCCTGCGACCCGATCAGATCGAACCCATGGAGGCCATGGTCGAGGGCACGCTGGTGCTGTGCGACTGTGCCCCCGAGGTCACCGGACGCATCACCGTGAGCCTCGACAACATCGTCGAGTGGGGGGTCGAGGTGCGGGGCCTCGACGGCGAACCGCTCAGCTGATCACTTGATCTTGGCGGCCTCGGCGGCGGGGTCGTAGCCGGTGATGGTCATCACGAAGTTCGGATCGCAGACGAACTGGCCGCGGGTGCCGTTCACCCGGGTGAACTTCCCATCCTTGATCTGCATCAGGACGAAGCAGTCGGAGAAGTCCTTCGGTCCCTTCGGCGCCATCATGCCGCCGGCGGTGAAGTCGGTGACCGTCATCATGGTGTCGATGACACTCGACCGGGTGATCGCGTTGGGGCCCTGGGCGGCGACGATCCGGTCGATGGTCTCCTTGAAGACCATGCCCGCCTGCCACGCCTGCACACCGAACGAGTCGGGCTTACCCCCGACCGCATCGATGTAGGCCTTGAGGTTGGCGTTGGTGTCGGCCTCCTCGAAGGGCAGGAACTGGGTCCACACGTAGGTGTTGTCCACGGTGGCCCCCTCGGCCTTGAACTTGTCCGTGTAACAGGCCAGCGAACAGGCCCACACCTTCACACCGTCGTAGCCCTGCGCCGCGGTCTCCTTGCGCATCTTGATCATGGTGGTGTCCTGACCACCGTTGTACACATAGGTGCCGTTCATGTCCCTCAGCTGCTGCACGAACTCGGTGAAGGCCGCCTGCGAGGCCGCGGATGCCGTCTTCACCGGCACCACATCGATACCGGACCGTTGGGTCCCGACCACCTGATAGGTGGCGGACTGGATGGTGGTGGGCAGATCCCCCGGCACCATCCAGATGCCGGAGAGATCGGGATCCTGCTTGACGTAGTACTGGTTGGCTCCCTGGAAGGTCTTCAGATCACGGGGTCCCTTGGGCGGCGTCCCATCGGCGTTGCAGGGTTCGGCGACCACCTGCACGTTCCAGGTGGTGCGGGCGCAGGCCTCGTTGATGTCATTGGCGAGCGCGGCGAAGTCCGGGAGCCCCACTGGCTGCCCCGCCTTGTCGGCACAGTTGCCGAGCACCGAGGTGTCGGGGTTGAAGATGGCGTTGCCCCCGACCATGGCGAGCGCGGTGGAGCAGGCGTTGATGATGCCGTTCTTGGACTCCTCGGGACTCAACTTGGAGTCCCAGGCCTCGACCTTGAGCTGACGGCACCCGATGCCGCCGTTGGCGTTCACGTACTTGGCGAAGGCGTTCATGCCGTCGACGTTGCCCTGGAAGAGGCCGGGGGCCAGCGGCGACCCGGTGTCGGCCATGACCTCGACGGTGATCTCGGTCGAGGTCACCCCGACCTCGGTGGACTCCAGTGTGGCGCCCTTGCATCGGGCGTCAGCCGCGCTGGTGGATGCGGTGCTGCCGCCGTCGGCTGAGTCCGACCCGCTGCGACTGCAGGCCCCGGCCCCGAGGGCGATGGTCACCACCACGGCGAGAACTGCGAACCGAGAACGCTTCATGATCCCTCCCGGACCTGCATGCCCCGATCTCAGGGGCAGGTCGAATCTGATAACAACGTTATTCTATTCTCCCGGCGTCCCGCTCGCTCGGATCCTCAGCGGGGGATCTCGCTCCAGGGGATGGCCGTGTCGACCCGCACATCACCGGGCAGGCCCAGCACCCGCTCGGCGAGGATGTTGCGCATGATCTCGGAGGTGCCACCCTCGATGGTGTTGGCCCGGGACCGCAGGAATCTCCCGCTGCGGGTGCGCATCGACTCCGAGGATCGGGTCATGGGGTACCCGGGCTCGTGGAGCATGCCCTCAGCCCCCTGAAGTTCCACGATGGCCTCGTTGAGACGCTTGGAGAACTCCGCCGAGGCGAGCTTGCCCACCGAACCCTCCGGTCCGGGGCTGCCGCCCACCGCGGCGGCCTTGGCCCGGGCGTTGGTGAGACGGATGATCTCGCCCTCGATCCAGAGCGCGGCGACACGATCGCGCCACAGGATGCGCTCGTCGGCATCCAGCGCATCGCGACGCTCCTCCCAGAGCGAGACGAGGTCACGGATGGGCCCGGAGCCCCGCGGCGCGGCACCACCGGAGAGCGCCACGCGCTCGTTCATCAGCGTGGTGATGGCCACCTTCCAGCCGTTGCCCTCCTCGCCGAGACGCAGCGAGTCGTGGATGCGCACATCGGTGAGGAACACCTCGTTGAACTCGGCCTCGCCGGTCATCTGGAACAGCGGGCGCACCTCGACACCGGGGGCGTGCATGTCGAGCACGAAGTAGCTGAGACCCTTGTGCTTGGGCACCTCGGGGTCGGTGCGGGTGAGCAGCATGCCGTAGCTCGAGACATGGGCGAGCGTGGTCCACACCTTCTGCCCGTTCACGATCCACTCATCTCCGTCACGGATGGCACGACTGGGGATGCCGGCCACATCGGAACCGTGGGTGGGTTCGGAGAACAGCTGACACCAGATCTCCTCCCCGGTGAAGATGCGCCGCAGGTGCTTCTCCTTGAGTTCCTCCGAGCCGTACATCAGCAGCGTGGGTGCTCCCATGCCGATGCCGATCGGATTGATGCGCAGATCCTCGAACTGCACGCCGTTGGCCCGCAGGATGCCGTCGATGACCGCCTGCTGACCACGGTTGCCACCGAGTCCGCCGTAGCCCTCGGGGAAGTGCACCATGGCGAGACCGGCGTCGAACTGGGCGCCGCGCAGCGCGAACTGGTCGTCGAGGATGGCGCGGTTCTCCTCCACGAACTCCTCGGTGAACTTGGCCAGGTCCTGGTCGCTGTACATGTGATCGCCTCCTCGTCCGATTCGCCCGGAGGGTCAGCGGACCCCTCGGAACACTGCAGTCTGCTACTTCGCCATGCCGCCCGAGACCGAGATCTCGTCACCGGTGACATAGGACGATGCGTCGCTGGCAAGGTACAGGACGGGACCGATGATCTCCTCGGCGGCGGCCACCCGTTTCATCAGGGTGCCGTTGGCGATCATCTCGATGAACCCCTCCCGGACCCGTTCGGCGCCAGCGACCATCTCGGTCATGAACGGCCCGGGGCAGAGCGCGTTCACCCGGACCTTCCACGGTGCCCATTCCTGAGCCATCGACTTCGTGAGGTTGATCAGCCCCGCCTTCGAGGACCCATAGGCACAGACGTTCGAACCGCCCGAATAGGCCGCCATGGTGACGATGTTGATGATCGACCCTCCACCGTTGTCGCGCATCACCGGCGCCACCTGCTGCGCCATGCGCAGCGGCCCCTCGAGATTCACGTTGAACACCTTGCGCCAGTACTCGATGGACATGTCCGAGACCGTCACCGGTGCCGGGTTGATGCCGGCGTTGTTCACCAGCACATCGATGGTGCCGAAGCGGTCGACCACGGCCTCGACGAAGGCGGGGATCCCCTCCCAGTCACCGACATGGCAGGCCAGCCCCAGCGTCTCGACCCCGGTCGATGCCGCCACCTCGGCCGCCACCTCGTCGCAGAGCTCCTGCTTGCGCGAGCTGATGACGACGGTCGCGCCGGCCTCGGCGAGTCCCTGGACCATGGCCCGACCGATCCCCTTGGTGGATCCCGTGACCACGGCGACCCTGCCGCGGAGATCGAACAGTTCCGATGGGCTCATCTCAGGAGACCCGACGCTCACCGAGGACCGTCGAGTCCTCGGTGTCGAGCACCACGTGGAGCTCGGAGAACGCGAGCGCACCGCCGAGGTCCCGTACCGTCCCGGTGACCCGGGCCGTGGACAGCGGCGCAGGTGCGCCACCCACGATGTGGGTGACCCAGATGTAGGAGCGGAACGCCGCCTGGTCGCCGTCCACCGAGACGAGATGCACGTTCTCGGCGCAGTGCCGCAGCGGGGCGGGGCTCCCCTTCCGATGCTCGGTCTGCCAGGCGAGCACCTCGTCCCGGCCGCTGACATCGGCTCGCACGAACTCCTCGTACTCGGTCGTCCCCGTGTCGGTGCGACAGGTGAAGTGCGCATCGTCGGTGAACATCGCCGACCACTCCCCATAGAGGGCGTTGTCGTAGGCGTACCACCAGTGGGCGATGAACTGCTGAAGGTCGGCGGGCTGGATCATGGGAGTCTCCTGGTTCGACGGGTCACGCGGCCGGGAATTCCAGCCACTCGGTGGTGGGAGCGATGGTGTAAGCACTCACGACGGCGCGGATGAACTCGGTGTCGTGGAGGGGATCGGAGGGCTCCGCCACCTTCATCCCCTTGCCCCGCATATCGGCCAACAGGCGCCCGATGGCCTCCTCGATCGTGAGGTCGTCGGTGTGGTCCATGGACCGGCGCATCTCATCCCGATCGGCGTAGACCTCGGCGTTCCAGTGCACGAGGAATCGCATGTCCTGCGGCTCATAGGAATGGACCGGCTCGCCATCGGTGTAGATGTTCCAGCGGTCGGCATCGGGGTCGTAGCCCATCTCCGAGAGATGCTTGAGGTTCGCGATCGGCGGGGAGTCGAACGCTCCCACCGGATCACCGCGGTGGAACATCAGCTCGTTCTGCACCACCACACCCTTGTTCCACAGCGGGTGCTGGAGGATCTTCGGATCACCCAGCGGGCCGTCGGGCCAGTAGGTGAAGGTGCCGTTCTCGCCGGTGTACCACCAGGTGATGACCTGGGCCATCTTCACGAGATGATCGGTGAACAGCCCGGACTTGGCCATGCAGTTCATGAGCCAGACCGGCGAGTTCTCGTAGCGGACGCCACGGAAGGTGACGGCATCGAGATGAGCCGGCGGGGGCGCCACCGCCGGATAGGGACCGCAGACGTTGAACAGCATCATGGTCGGCTTGGCGTACTGCGCTCCCCAGTAGTTCTTGACCAGCTCGAGGAAGCCGTCGTTGTAGAAGCAGTCGTTGATCTCCGGGTAGAAGCTCACCGAGTTCTGGGCGTAGAACCCCCGGAACTGCGGCGAGGCGATGTCGTCGAGGGTGAGATCGAGGCCCTCGGGCACGACGCCGGTCACGGTGGCGATGAGTTCCTCCACCGACTGGAAGTGGTGCGCCGCGATCGTGGGCCAGGGACCATCCCGCTTGATGATCTCCTGCAACCGGTGGAACTGATCCTCGGTGTAGACACCCTCGAGGATCTGCGGCGGCGCCACCGGCCGCAGCGCCCGGTTCATCTGATCGATGTAGTCGCTCATGGTCCAACCCCCTGTCGGAGCCCGTCGGCGGCCCCCGTCTCTCTCCGGCCGCGACCGGCCACCTCGAGAATATAGCGCTGTTATCTTTCGCCTGCATCGGATCCGGCTCCGACGACTCCTCCGGTGCACAAGAATGCGAGCGACATGACGAGCTCACCGACACCTCGAGCGACCGACGCGACCCGGGCACGGCAACGTCCACCGGGGACGAAGGCGATGGCCACACGCGCCGCCCTCGTCGAACTCGCTGCGGAGATGTTCGCCGAACAGGGCTACCTCCAGACCTCGATCCGTGACATCGCCCAGAGGGCCTCGCTCACCACCGGCGCCATCTACGGACACTTCCGCAACAAGGCCGACCTCCTGGCGGAGGCCATCAGCTCGCGCACCGGTTCGCTGCTCGAGACCCTCCCCGCCGTGATGCCTCCCTCCCCCGCCCATGTGGAGATCCTGCGGTCCAAGTCCTACGACTACTCCCGGCGGCGTTCGCTGCGGGCCCTCATCCTCCAGGGGGCGGCCGCCGCCCTCACCGACCCCGAGACCCGTGAGCGTCTCCGGGACGAGCAGATGCGCCACATCCGGAGCTGGATCGACGGGTACGAAGCCACCCGGGCCGAGCTGGAGATCGACCCGTCGGTCGATCTGCAGGCCGCGGTGCTCTACACCTGGTCCGCCGAGGTCGGGCTCGGGGTCCTCGAGGCGATCGGCATCGAACCCCGCACCAGGAAGGGCTGGGCCGACATGGCCGCCCGGTTCGGTCGCTCCCTCACCCTGCCGCCGGAGGACTGAGACTCCATGTTCGATCTGACCGGCAGGACCGCCCTGGTCACCGGGGCCGGCCGGGGCGTGGGGTTCGGCATCGCCGCCACCCTCATCGAGGCCGGGGCCACGGTGTACGTGAACGATCTGCTGCCCGAACGGGCCGAGCAGGCCGCAGCCGACCTCGGGCCGAACGCACGGCCACTGCCGTTCTCGGTCACCGAGCTGGATGCGGTCACCGCCGCAGTCGCCGGTGCCGACCCCATCGACATCCTCGTGAACAACGCCGGCATCCCGCCCAGCATGAGGCCGGTGAGGTTCCGCGACATGGACCCGCAGGACTGGGCGCCCTATCTCGAGGTCAACATCGACGGCGTCCTCAACTGCGTGCGCGCCACCATCGACGGCATGTGCGCGCGCCGCTGGGGTCGCGTCATCACGATCTCCTCCGGCGCCGGCACCCAGGGTCTGAACATCGGTGTGTCGCTCTATGCGGCGGGCAAGGGCGGAGCGATCAGCTTCATGCGTCATCTGGCCATGGAGTGCGCCCGTGACGGCGTCACCGCCAACACCCTCACGCTCGGTCTGATGGAGCGGCCCGAGGGTGACGAGGGCGACCGCAGTGTCACCGCGGCGATGGCGAGGCAGGTGCCGGTGGGTCGCCTCGGCACCGGTCGCGACATCGGCCATGCCTGTGTGTTCCTCGCCTCGGAGGAGGCGGCATGGATCACCGGTCAGACCATCGCCGTCAACGGCGGGGCCGTCACGAGCTGAGATCGAGGAAGCTCCGGTCCAACGCGACGACCGACGGCGCGCCGATCAGGTGCAGGGTGCGCTCGATGTCGTCCCGCCACCAGCCCAGCAGCGTGTCGACCCCACGTTCACCGGCGGCGGCCAGTGCGTAGAGATAGGCGCGTCCGGCCATGACGCTGTCGGCGCCGGCGGCCACCGCCTTCACGATGTCGCTGCCCCGCCGTACACCACCGTCGCAGATGATCTGGGTGCGACCGCCCACGGCATCGGCCACCGGCGCCACCAACGAGAGCGTGGACGGTGAGCCGTCGAGCTGGCGACCGCCATGGTTCGACAGCACGATGCCGTCGACCCCGACATCGGCGGCGAGCACGGCGTCGGCCACGCACTGGATGCCCTTGACGAGGATGCGACCGGACCAGATGGAGCGCAGCCAGTCGAGATCGCTCCAGGAAAGCGCCGGGTCGAACTGGCTGTTGATGTAGTCGGCGAGGGTCACCGGCGAGGAGCCGTCGCCCACGGAGCGACCGACCACGTTGGCGAAACGGATGGGCTCGTTGCGCAGGAACCCGAGGGTCCAGCCCGGGTGACGGAGGCCGTCGAGGATGGTGCCGATGCCGAGGGTGGGTGGCAGGGAGAACCCGCGTCGCACATCACGTTCGCGGCGACCGAACACCGCGGTGTCCACAGTGAGCACCAGCGCCTCGTAGTCGCAGGCCGCAGCGCGCTGGACCATCTCGGCCACCAGCGCACGATCCCGCCATGCGTACACCTGGAACCACAGACGTCCGTCGCTCTCGGCGCGCACCTCCTCGATGGAGCGGGTGGCCAGGGTGGACAGCGTGTAGGGCACTCCGGCGCGGGCCGCGGCGCGGGCGACGGCCAGTTCGCCCTGCGGATCGGCGATGCGGCCGAACCCGGTGGGCGCCAGCACCAGTGGCATCGCCGCCTGCACCCCGAGCACCGGGGCGGAGGTGTCGACCGTGACCAGCCCGCGGAGCACGCGGGGCCGGAAGGTGGTGCGGGCGAAGGCATCGCAGTTGGCGGCGAGGGTCCGCTCGTCCTCGGCTCCACCATCGATGTAGTCGAAACATCCGGCGGGCAGACGGCGTCGGGCGAGACGGCGAAGATCGTCGACCGAGGCGGCCCGGGCGAGGCGGCGCGCCACCGGATCGGTCTCGATGCGTCCGAATCGGACCACGGAACGCACAGTCGAGAAGCTCACCGGACCCATGATGGCGGGTGGATCCCGGCGCTGTCGACCGACCACGATCGGTCCGGCGACCGCAGCGACTGGTGCAGCGACTGATGCAGCGACTCATGCAGCGACTGGTGCGAGGACCGCGTCAGAGGATCATCGACACCAGCAGTCCCATGACGCAGACCCCCACCACGGCGGTGGTGACGCTGTAGGCGAGCACCGCCCGGCGGCTCGCCACCCACTCCCCCATCAGGTCGCGGTCGCGGGCCACCCCGACGAGGAACACCAGCAGTGGGAGCAGCAGCACAGCGTTGAGCACCTGGGTGGCCACCAGGATCGTCACCAGGGGCGCCCCGGGGATGAGCACCAGCGCGGCGGCGACGCCGACCACGATGCCATAGGTGAGATAGAAGGGCCGGGCATCGGCGTAGGAGTCGTCGAGCGCCGCCTCGACCCCCATGTACTCGCACACCGAGTACGCGGTGGACAGCGGCAGGATCGATGCGGCGAGCACCGCGGCGCCGATGAGGCCGATGCCGAACAGGGCGCTGGCCGCGCCGCCGGCGAGCGGTTCCAACGCCCGCGCCGCATCCGAGGCGCTCTCGATGGAGATGCCGTCACGATGCAGCGTGGCGGCGCAGGCCACGATCACGAACAGTCCGACCACGCCGGTGAGCACCGAACCGGCCACGACGTCGACGCGTTCGTAGCGGAGATCCTCCGGGCGGAGCTGTTTGTCGACGGCATAGGACTGGATGAAGGCCAGTCCCCAGGGAGCGAGGGTGGTGCCGACGGTGGCGGTGATGACGACGAACGCCTCACGGGTGAACGGCATGGTCGGCACCAGCAGACCGTGCGCGGCGGCGCCCCAGTCGGGATGGGCCAGCAGACCGGACGCGATGTAGGCGACGAACACCGAGGCCAGCAGGACGAAGATGTGCTCGATGCGCCGGAAGCTCCCGCGCAGCACCAGCAGTGACACGCCCACTGCGGCGAGCGGAACACTGACGATGCGGGGCAGGCCGAACAGTTCGAACCCGGCGGCGAGTCCGGCGAACTCGGCGCAGGTGGTCCCGAGATTGGCCACCACGAGCGCGGCGAGGGCGAGCCCACTCGCCCGTACGCCGAAGCGCTGCCGGATCAGCCCGATGATCCCCTGCCCGGTCACCACCCCCATCCGGGCGCCGAGCCCGTGGAACAGGATCAGCGCAACGGTGGCCAGCGCCAGCACCCACAGCAGTTGGTAGCCGTGCTGGGCCCCCAGCACCGAGTAGGTGGTGATGCCGGCGGGGTCGTCGTCGGAGAGCCCGGCGATGAGTCCGGGGCCGACCACGGCGAGCAGAGCACCCAGCGCCAGGCGACCTCTCGACGGTGTCCTCATCGATCGCCGGCCTCGGTCGGTCGGTCCCATCCTCCGGTGGCGACATCGTGACGTCGGTGCCGACCCGATCCCCGCAGCAGCCGCCGACCGCGCAGCGGATGCACATGGGCGAGACGCCGCCGCCACCGATGGGCGTGCTCGGCGGGCATCTGGGCCAGCACCGCCGATCGATCGGCCTCGGGCATGGCCCGGAGCAGACGCTCGGCCACCGACGGATGGGCATGGCCGATGGCACCGGCGCTGCGCGTCGCCCCGGCATGAGCCAGCACCTCGGTGGCGGCATCGAGATCGAGGCGGGCCACGAGGGCGGCGAGATCACCGTCGGTGAGGCGATGCACGGCACTGGCCGGCGAGGCCAGCTGCACCAGATGCCCGCGGTCGGAGGTGAGGTGGAGATCGGTCCAGGCGATCGACGCATCGGGTCGGTGGCGGGCCAGGCGATGCAGGCCCAGCCGTTCGAGCACTCGGGCGAACCCGATCTCCACGGCGAGCACCTCGAGGGCACCCTCGGTGGTGCGCACCAGCGCCACATCAGCCACCCGGGCCAGACGATGACCCACGACATCGACGATCTGCGTGTCGAGCACATCACGGCCGAGCAGCAGTTCATCGGGCAGGAGATGCTCGCTGATCGTGTCGACGGCGATCGGCGTCGGTCCGAACCCCTCGCGCAGTTCGATGCGGTCCGGGGTGAACGCGGCCACCCGGGCATGGTCGACGAGGACGCACCGACGACGGGCCTCACCCACCACGAGACGCGACACCACCGGTGTCGGTCGATCAGGGTCCAGTCGGACGCTCAGGTCGAGGACCCGGCCCACCTCGGTGCCGTCGGCGGCCAGGACCTCCTGACCGATGGCACCGGTGAGCCAGAGCATGCATCAAGTATGACGATCCCCCGCTACCGCAGATGCGGGCTCGTCGTAGATCGAGTTGCGATCCGGCAGGAACATGAACGCCGCGACCGCGCCCATCAGGGCCACGCCGGCGGCGACGAGGCAGCCGATCGACATCCCGTCCATGAAGGCCGAGGATGCTGCGGCACCGATGCTGGCCTGCACCTCCTGCGGGGCCCGGGTGGCCACGACCAGCGCGGCGGCAACCGACTCACGGGCCGCGGCCACCGCATCGGCGGGCACCGGGAACTGGCCGAGGAACGAGCCGATCCGTGGTGCGTAGGTGGAGGCGAACACGCTGCCGACCACGGCGACCCCGAGCGTGCCCCCGAGTTCGCGGGTGACGTCGTTGACCGCCGCCCCCGCTCCCGCCTTCTCGCGCGGGAGCGAACTCATGATGGCCTCGGTGGCCGGCGAGGTGACCAACGACAGGCCGGTGGCCATCAGCGCCATCGACCACATGACCACCCCGAAGTACGAGGTGGTGCTGGTGAAGGTGCTGGCGATGGTCAGGCCGATCGCCATCGACAGCAGACCGACCGAGATGACACGACGGGGCCCGAAGCGCATGGCCAGTCGGGCGGCGAAGGGCGCGGTGATGCCGGCGAAGATGGCGAAGGGCAGGGTGTGCACCCCGGCCGAGAGCGTGCTGTAGCCGCGCACGAACTGGAAGTACTGGGTGGCGAGGAAGATGAAGCCGAACAGGGTGAAGAAGGCGACGGCCACCGATCCGGCCGCGGCGCTGAAGCGGGCGTTGCGGAACACCCGCACGTCGAGCATCGGATGCGATCGTCGCAGCTCGACGCCGATGAAGGCGCCGATGAGGGCGATCGACACTGCGAATCCCCCGAGGGTGCGCAGGGTGGTCCAGCCCCAATGCGGACCCTCGATCACGGTGAACACCAGCAGGGAGATGCCCGCGATCGACAGCGCGATGCCGGGGAGGTCGAACCGTCCGACCTCGGGATCCCGCGAGGTGGGGATGAGGATGGCGCCGGCGATGAGTGCGACCACCACGATGGGGAGGTTCACCAGCAGCACCGATCCCCACCAGAAGTGCTCGAGGAGGAATCCGCCGGTGATGGGGCCGAAGGCCACCGCCGCGCCCGACACCGCCGACCAGACGCCGATGGCCTTGGCCCGCTCGACGGGATCGGTGAACACGTTGGTGAGGATGGCGAGGGTGGCGGGGAACACCAGGGCGGCGCCGACCCCCATGGCGGCCCGCGCCGCGATGAGCTGGCCGGAGTCGGCGGCGAAGGCGCCGAGGGTGCTCATGGCGGCGAAGATCACCAGGCCGATCTGCAACGCCCCCTTGCGGCCGAGACGATCGCCGATGGCACCACCGGCGAGCAGCAGGCCGGCGAACACGAGGCTGTAGGCGTCGACGATCCACTGCAGCTGCGTGGTGCTGGCCCCGAGGTCGCGGCTCAGTCGGGGCAGCGCCACGTTGACGATGGTGTTGTCGACCACCACGAGGAACACGCTGGCGGCGAGCACCACGAGGATGAGCCAGCGACGGCGGTGGACGAGGGCGGGATCCATGGGGGAAGCCTCCGGTGGGGCGATGAAGAACGCTGTTCCACATTTGTAGCACGTTGTTCTGCTAGCCTGCAACCATGACCCGGACGATGACACCCCGGACGATGACACCGGTGCGCCAACGGACCCCCTCGGCCGAGATCGAGGACGCCGTGGTCGAGGCGGCTCTGCGCCTGCTGGCCGCATCGGGTCCGGCCTCGCTCACCGTCCGGGGTCTCGCCGCCGAGGCCGACATCGCCCCCATGGGCATCTACAACCACTTCGGTGACAAGAACGGCGTCATCGATGCCGTGTTCCGGCGGGGCTTCGAGGCCCTCACCGAGGCCGTGGCGGTGGCCGACGCCATCCCCGATCCGCTCGAGGCGCTGCGGGCCGGTCTGGAGGGCTACCGCCAGTTCGCCCTGGGTCACCGCACCACCTACGCCGTGATGTTCCTGCGCGAGGTGCCCGGATTCATCCCGACCGAGGAGTCGCTGGTGGTGGCCGTCGAGTCCTTCGCGGTGCTCGTGCGCAGCATCGAACGCGGCATGCACAGCGGGGATCTGCGCTCCGGCGATGTCCAGAGCATCGCCCAGCAGCTCTGGTCGGCGGCGCACGGCGCGGTCTCGCTCGAGCTCGCCGAGATGTGTCTGGTCGACGACGTCGCCGGCACCTACCGATCACTCGTCGACACGATGATCGACGGGTCGGGCCGGATCAGAGCGGAAGCAGCAGGACGCGCCGCACCCCGGGCTCGTGCTCGGTGAGGTGACCGCGACCGGTCAGATCCTCCACCAGCACCACACTGCCGGCAGGAAGATGTCGTGACTCGCCGTCGCTGGCGGTGATGCGCACCCAACCGTCGAGGAACACCACGAACTGACGACGGGGGGCACAGTGCCAGTCGGGCACCTGCTCGACCGCCTGCACCGTCACGAAATGGGCCCGATCGACGGCCACGGCATCGGACACCCACAGCTCAGCCACCCCGGGCTCGGCCGGCGCCACCGTGACGTCGAGGGTGACCTCCTCGAGATGCGACTCACCGTCGGCGTCGGCCCAGATGCGCAGGTGATGCACTGATCAGCCGATCCCGAACCAGCCGGCCACCGTCTGCACCAGCACCACCACCGCCAGCACGGCGATGACGACGACGCACACGGTGGCGACCACCCGGAAGCGAGGACCGTTGACCGCGGCGCCGAGCACCGTGCGCCGGTTGGCGAGGATCAGGATGAAGGTGAGCACGATCGGCGTGATGAGCCCGTTGAGCACCTGCATGTTCAGCAGCAGGTCGATGAGGTTGCCCGGCAGCAGCGCCACCGCAGCGCCGACGAGGACGAGGGCGGTGAACAGGCCCATGAACAGCGGGGCCTCCCGGAAGGTGCGCGACACGGATCGCTCGACCCCGAGGGCCTCGGCCACGGCGTAGGAGGTGGCCAACGGCACCACGGCGGCGGCCAGCGCCGAAGCACCCAGCAGTCCCACCCCGAAGAGGATCTCCGCACCCGAACCGGCCACCGGTTCGAGCGCCTGGGCCGCCTCCTTGGCCGAGGTCAGCGGACCGGAGCCCCCGATGGCCGCCGCGGTGGCGATGATGATCGCCATCGAGATGATGTTGGCGAAGATGGCCCCGGTGATGGTGTCGATGCGCACCATGCGGTACTCCTCGGGACCGGTCCCCCGATCGGCCACCGCGGCCGCTTGGTACAGCTGCATGTACGGCGTGATGGTGGTGCCGATGAGGGCGACGACGAGGAAGAGGAACTCCTTCGTGCCCAGCATGTGCGGGATGAAGGTGTTGCTGGCGACCGCACCCCAGTCGGGCTTCCCGAGCACCGCCGCCACCGGATAGGTGATGAAGGCGAGACCGAGCAGGAGGAAGGCCCGCTCGGCATAGCGATAGTTGCCGAACACCACGATGGCCCAGATGGCCAGCGCACCGATCGGGATGGAGATGTATCGGGACACGCCGAACAGTTCGAAGGCGGCGCCGATGCCGGCGAACTCGGACACCACGAGACCGAGGTTGGCCACCAGCAGCGCCAGGATGGCGAAGGCCGAGAGCCGCAGCGGGAACTGCTCGCGGATGAGCGACATGAGGCCCTCGCCGGTGTGGGCCCCGAGTCGCGCCGACATCTCCTGCACCACCACCAGGGCGACGGTCACCAGCGCCATGACGAACAGGGTTCGGTAGCCGAACTGGGATCCGGCCGAGGCGTAGGTGGCGATGCCGCCGGCGTCGTTGCCGGCGTTGGCGGCGATCAGGCCGGGACCGAGCACCATGAGCCACAGCAGCCACCGCGGTCGGCGCCGCGTCCGGGCGCGCGCCTTGGGCTCGCTGCTGATCGGCCCGGGAGTGGACCCGGGAGTCGGTGCAGGGTCGGTCATGGCGAGGTCGATCTAGGACAGCAGTCCGGCGAAGGCCCGCAGTCCGCGGGCGCCCTCGGGCAGCAGGGCATCGATGAGATCGTCGGCGAGGATGCGACCGATGGGACGCTGCTGGTCATCGACCACCACCACCGAGGACCCGCGGTTCTCGACGAAGGCCTCCAGCACCTCCTCGATGGGGACGTCGGCGGCCACGGTGACCGGCCATGGTGCACCGGTGAGCTCGTGCAGCTGCTGATCGGGCTCGGCGGTGAACAGCTCGACGATGCGCACATCGTCGACGAGCGCCCCGTCGGCGTCGACGACGATCACGCCGTCGACATCGCTGCTCTCCGGCCGGTCGCGCAGCTGGCGACGGGCCTCGGCCACCGTGGATCCGCGTTCCAGCACGAGCATGGCCGTGGTCATCACGCCGCCGGCGGTCTCCTCGTCGTAGTCGAGCAGATCCGACAAGGACTCCGCGACCTCCTGGGGCATGGCGTCGAGCAGCTCATCGCGGGTCTCGTCATCGAGGTCGCGCAGCGCCTCGGCCGCCTCGTCGGGCTCCATGGTGGCCACCAGCGAGGCCGCCTTGCCGGGATCGACCTCGCGCAGCAGCGACACCAGTTCCTCGCTCTCCATCTCCTCGAGGGCGTCGGCCGCGGTCTCCGCATCGAGGGCGTCGAGCAGTTCCTGCCGCTGCGAGCGGCCCAGTTCCTCGAGCAGATCGGCCAGCTCACCGGGACGCAGACGCTTGAGCTCGTTGTTGGCCCGCGACAGGCGAACCGGCTCCCCGGGATCGCTGAAGGGCTGGATGGCGGCCCAGTCGATGAGGCGATCGGGCTGCGGGGTGGTGCGCCAGCGGGCGGGACCGAGCCGACGCAGCAGCGTGGAGAAGCCCACATCGGCGCCCACCAGCCGATGGCCGCCGCCCACCCGGGCGAGGAACAGATCAGCGGCGCGGAACACCCGCACACCGTCGACGTCGACCATCTGGTGATCGATGACATCGTCGACCAGTTTCACCTCGTTGTCGCGGCGCATGAAGTCGCGCAGATCGAACTTGGCCGACCGCAGCACCACCCGGCGCTGCGCCAGCTCGGCGATCTTGTCGGCCTTCACCCAGGCGAGACGACGGCCGACGCGCACCACGATGCCGGTGAGCGGAGGGTAGGACTCACCCTCCCAGCGCACCACCACGTCGACGAGACGACCCACCTCCATGCCCGACTCGTGCACCACGGGCGCGCCGGCGAGTCCGGCGACCGACACCAGCGAGTCGGCGACGGCCTCGAGCGCGAGCAGACGCTTGGTGCGCTGCTGTCGACGATGGGCCAGGACGTTGGGGGCGTGCAGGTTCTGCGGCATGACGATCTCCACTCGACGGGAGGGCGGACAGGACGTCACGCCACCTCGGACGGTCGGGATGGACCGCAGGGGACCGGCTCAGGAACCAGCGAGGGCGCAGGGGCCCCCGCACCGATGGTTCAGATGCGGACCGGGGAGGTGGCGCAGGTGGCTGTCGCGGTACTTGGGGGCTCGCTCGCCGGCATCTGCATCACCTCCAGTCGGTCAGGGCCGCAGGGGGCCGAACAGGACCTTCGTTCTACCACCTGAGGCAGGATGACGGCCATGCCGACGAGCCCGGTCATCCTGCTGCCGCCCTCCGAGGGCAAGCGTCCCGGTGCCGACGGGCCCCGCTGGCGAGCCGGCACCACCTCGTTCCCCGAGCTGGATCCCGGTCGGCGCCGGGTGATGGACGCGCTGGTCGCAGCCATGGCCGGATCGGAGGCGGACCGGGCGAAGCTGCTGGGGGTGAAGGGCGCAGCACTGGCGTCGGCCACCGCCACGAACCTCGCCCTGCGCCGCTCGGGGACCATGGCCGCCATCGACCGCTACACCGGCGTGCTCTACGACGCCCTCGACGCCTCGACCGAGCACGGATCGCTCACGCGACGCGAACGCACGCGACTCGACCGCGATGTCGTGATCCTCAGCGGGCTGTTCGGGGCGGTGCAGCCCGCCGATCCCCTCCCCGACTACAAGCTCAAGATGGGGGCGAAGCTGCCGGAGGCCGGCAACGTCACGGCGCTGTGGCGTCCGCTGCTCACCGCCACCCTCACCCCGATGGTCAGTCGCCGGGTGGTGTGGAACCTGCTGCCCAAGGAACACGACAGCGCCTGGGTCTGTCCCACTGAGATGACCGCGCGCACCATGAGCGTCACCTTCCTCGACGAGGCACGACGCACCCGTGGTCAGCCCCGACGCTTCACCACGGTGAACCACTGGAACAAGCTGCTCAAGGGCGCACTGGTGCGCCACATCCTGCGCACGGGCGCCGACGAGCCCGATGCGCTGGCCGGGTTCGAGCATCCGGAGGGCTACGTGTACGACCCCTCCCTCACCGTCGAGACCGACGGGCGCCTCGTGGTGGCCATGGTGCGCCCCCCGGCCTGAGGTCCACACCGCGTCCCTAGACTCCACCCATGGCCGCATCCACCGAGCCGGCGACCCGCGTCGACCTCCCGATCGAGGGCATGACCTGCGCGGCCTGCGCCACCCGCATCGGCAAGGGCCTCACCCGTCTCGACGGTGTCGACCGCGCCGATGTGAACCTCGCCGCGGCCCGCGCCACCATCGTGTTCGACCCCGCCCTCGTCGACCGCGAGGCGTTCGTGGCGAAGATCGAGAGCCTCGGCTACTCGGTGCCCGAGATCGACGACCAGGAGGCGCTCGAGGCGAAGCACCTCGCCGTGCTCAGTCGCCGCCTGCGCATCGCCGTGGTGCTCACCGTCCCCACCGTGCTGATCTCCATGGTGCCCGGGTTGATGTTCCACGGCTGGCAGTGGGTGGCGCTGGTGCTGACCACGCCGGTGGTCTTCCTCAGCGGCTGGGGCTTCCATCGCGCTGCACTCATCAACCTGCGTCACGGCACCGCCACCATGGACACCCTGGTCTCCATGGGCACGCTCGCCGCCTGGCTGTGGTCCACCGTCGCGCTGGTGTTCCTCGGCGCCGCCGACGAGGGGTCCTCCATGTCGGGCATGAGCGGTATGGGGTCGATGAGCGGCTCCTCGACCCCGCACGTGTACTTCGAGACCGCCGGGGTCATCATCACGCTGATCCTGCTCGGCAAGTGGTTCGAGGCGCGGGCCCGTCGGCGCAGCAGCGACGCCATCCGCCGCCTCGCCGAGTTGGGGGCGAAGACCGCCCGGCTCACCGACGGCACGGAGATCCCCCTCGACGCCCTGACCGTGGGCATGCGTTTCGTGGTGCGGCCGGGCGAGAAGATCGCCACCGACGGCCGTGTGGTCGAGGGTCGATCGGCGGTCGACATGTCGATGCTCACCGGTGAGCCGGTGCCGGTGGAGGTCGGTCCCGGTGATGAGGTCGCCGGAGCCACCCTGAACGCCAACGGCCATCTGGTGGTGGAGGCCACCCGGGTGGGCGCCGACACTGCACTGGCCCAGATCGTCCGGCTGGTCGAGGACGCCCAGGGCTCGCGCGCTCCCATCCAGCGTCTCGCCGACCGGGTGGCCGGCGTGTTCGTGCCCATCGTGCTCGGCATCGCCGTGCTGACCCTGGTGGGCTGGGCCGTCACCGGGCATGACGTCGACGACATGTTCTCCGCCGCGGTGGCCGTGCTCATCATCGCCTGTCCCTGCGCCCTCGGTCTGGCCACCCCCACCGCCATCATGGTGGGCACGGGTCGCGGCGCCCAGCTCGGCATCATCATCAAGGGCGGCGAGGTCCTCGAGCAGACCCGCCGGGTCGATGTCGCCGTGCTCGACAAGACCGGCACCCTCACCGAGGGACGCATGGAGGTGGTCGAGGTCATCGCCCGGCCCGAGGTCGAGCCCGAGCTCGCCCTGCGCTTCGCCGCCATGGTCGAGCAGCGCTCCGAGCACCCCATCGCCGCAGCCGTCGTGGCCGCCTTCGAGGCCGTCGAACCCGGCGAGGCGGCGCAGGCCTCCGCACTGCTCGAGGACTTCACGAACCATCCCGGCCGCGGGGTCACCGCCCGACTCCCCCGCCCCACCGGGTTCGCCTTCCACATCGCCGTGGGCCGTCCTTCGATGTTCACCGACATCGACCCGGTGCTGCGCGCTGCCATCGATGCCGCCGAGTCGGCCGGCCGCACCGCGGTGGTGGTGGGGGCCGAGGTCGAGGTCCCCGATCCTCCCGCCATGGCGGTGATCGCCGTGGCCGATCGGCTCAAGCCGACCAGCGTCGAGGCGGTGCACCAGCTCCACCAACTGGGCCTCGAGGTGGTGCTGCTCACCGGTGACAACCAGCGGGCCGCAGCGGCCATCGGCGCCGAGGTGGGGGTGGACCGCGTGGTGGCCGAGGTGCTGCCGGCCGACAAGGTCGACGAGGTGCGTCGCCTCCAGGAGGCCGGGCACATCGTGGCCATGGTGGGCGACGGCATCAACGACGCCCCGGCGCTG
>JAGWYK010000094.1 GCA_018969405.1 Acidobacteriota bacterium | reverse complement strand
CAGCGCGTTGCGCACATCGGCCAGTCCGTGCTCGGTGAGCCAGGCCACCGTGTCGGTCACCACGCCGTGGGCGGCGGCCAACTGGGTGCGGATGACCTCGAAGCCGGTGCCGGCCGCCGCGAGGCGAGCATCCAGCGCAGCCACATCGGCGAGGAAGGAGCCGACGATGGCGCCGCCGCGCATCGGGAGTTTGCGGCCCACGAGGTCCATGGCCTGGATGCCGTTGGTGCCCTCGTAGATGGCGGTGATGCGGGCATCGCGGAAGTGCTGGGGCACCCCACTCTCCTCGATGTAGCCCATACCGCCGTAGATCTGGATGGCCAGTGAGGTGGCCTCGATGCCCATGTCGGTGCCGAAGCCCTTGGAGATGGGGATGAGCAGTTCGACGAGATCCTGGGAACGCTGACGCACCTCGGGATCGGGGTGATGGTTGGCGAGATCGAGTGCTTCGGCGTTGACGTAGATGATGGCGCGCAGGGCGTCGATGATGGCCTTCATGGTGAGCAGCATCCGGCGCACATCAGGGAGGTCGATGATGAGCGACATCTCCGTGCCGGTGGCGCCGGGGGCACGTCCCTGCCGACGCTCCTGGGCGTACTGCAGCGCATCCTGATAGGCGCGCTCGGCGAGGGCCAGACCCTCGAGTCCGACGGAGAGGCGTGCGTTGTTCATCATCGTGAACATGTAGCGCATGCCGTGGTTCTCCTCGCCGATGAGGTAGCCGACGGCGCCGTCGTTCTCGCCGTAGCTCATCACGCAGGTGGGGCTGGCCTTGATGCCCATCTTGTGCTCGATGGAGACACAGGAGACATCGTTGCGAGCACCGAGCGACCCGTCGTCACCCACGAGGAACTTCGGCACGATGAAGCACGAGATGCCCTTGGTGCCCGGAGGGGCATCGGGAGTGCGGGCCAGCACGAGGTGGATGATGTTGTCGGCCATGTCGTGCTCGCCGAACGAGATGTAGATCTTCGTGCCGGTGATGCGATAGGTGCCGTCCCCCGCCGGCACCGCCTTCGTCCGCACCGCACCGACATCGGAACCGGCCTGTGGTTCGGTGAGGTTCATGGTGCCGGTCCATTCACCGGTGACCATGCGCTTGAGGTACTTCTCCTTCTGCTCCTCGCTGCCATGGTGCATGAGCAGATCGATGGCGCCCTGGGTGAGCAGCGGTGCCATCGAGAACGCCATGTTGGCCGAGGAGATGAACTCCTGCATCGAGATGCCGACCAGCCACGGGAATCCGCCCCCGTCGTAGGTCTCGGGGAACGGCACCCCGGGCCATCCCGCCTCGACGTAGCGCTTGTAGCCGTCGATGAAGCCGGTGGGCGTGCGCACGGTGCCGGTGGCGGGGTCGTGCTGGGAGCCCTCGAGGTCGCCGACGCGGTTGAGCGGGGCGATCACCTCGGCGACGAACTTGGCGTTCTCCTCGAGCACGCCGAGGATGGTGTCGGGGTCGAGACCGGCGTACTCGGGCAGGGCGCAGAGGGCCTCGAGATCGGTGAGGTGCTCGAGCACGAAACGGATGTCACGGAGCGGGGGTCGGTAGTCAGCCACGGGCGCAGGCTAGACCGCAGCGGCCCCGGGATTCCCGCTCGCGTGCCATGCTGGGCCCATGACCGAACTGACCTGGCAGGGCGACGTCGCCGTCATCACCATGGACCGGGGCGAGAATCGATTCGACCTCGCCGAGACCCAGCGCTGGCACGCCCTGCTCGACGAGGTGGAGGCCCATGAGGGGCCCCTCGCGCTGGTCACCACCGGCACCGACAAGTTCTACTCGAACGGGCTGGATCTCGACTGGCTGATGGCCAATCAGCCCGAGGCCGGACACATGCTGCGCGAGCTCCATCGGGTGTGGGGTCGCATCCTCGGACTCGACTGCATCACCGTGGCCGCCGTCAACGGCCACTGCTTCGGGGCCGGCGCCCTGCTCTCGAGCGCCCACGATCGCATCGTCATGCGCGCCGACCGGGGCTTCTGGTGCATGCCCGAGCTGGACCTCGGCCTGCCGGTCTCGGAGAAGATGGCGGCGCTGCTCACCGCCCGTCTCCCCCGCACCGCCATCCACGAGGCACTGATGACGGCCCGTCGCTACACCGCCGCCGACGGCTTCTCCGTGGGCATCGTCGACGAGATCGCCGAGGCCGACGCCGTCGTGTCCACCGCCGTGACCTGGGCCGCCGCCATCGCCCCGAAGTCGCGGGAGGTCATCGGTGAGCACAAGCGCATCCTCCACGGCGAACTTGTCGCGGCCCTCACCGGTCGCTGAGCCTCCGCACTAGCGTTCCCGCCATGTCCGAGGTCCGCGACGCCATCGAGAACCTGCTGTACCGCTACGCCGAGGCCATCGACGCCGGCGACTTCGACGCAGTCGGTGCCCTGTTCGCCAACGGGACCATCGCGCTCGACGACGGCACCCCCATCGCCACCGGGGCCGAGGCGGTCACCGCCCTCTACACCGCCACCACTCGCAGGTACGACGACGGCACCCCACGCACCCAGCACGTCACCACCAATGCGCGCATCGACGTGGCCGAGGACGGAACCAGCGCGGTGTGTCGATCCCGCTTCACGGTGTTCCAGCAGACCGAGCAGCTCCCGCTCCAGCCCATCATCGCCGGCCACTACACCGACACCTTCGCCCCCATCGACGGCCAGTGGCACTTCACCGAACGCCGCATGCGTCCCACGCTCTACGGGGATCTCTCCCAGCACCTACTCATCGAGGACATGCAGACACCATGAACGATCTCTTCGACATCTCCGGCAGGGTCGCCCTCGTCACCGGCGGCTCCCGCGGCATCGGACTCATGATCGCCCGGGGCTTCGTCGAGGCCGGCGCCAAGGTCTACGTGTCCTCGCGCAAGGCATCGGTGTGCGATGAGGTCGCCGCCGAGCTCAGCGCCATCGGCGAGTGCATCTCGCTGCCCGCCGATCTCTCCACCGAGGCCGAGTGCCGCCGTCTGGCGGATGAGGTCATCGCTCGGGAGGACGGTCGGCTCGACATCCTGATCAACAACGCCGGGGCCACCTGGGGCACGCCGCTGGCCGAGTTCGACGACGCGGCGTGGGACCGGGTGCTGGATCTCAACGTGAAGGGCGTGTTCCACCTGTCGCGCTTCCTGCAGCCGGCGCTGGCCGCCGCCGGCACCCACGAGGTCCCGGCGCGGATCATCAACATCGGTTCGGTCGACGGCCTGCATGTGCCCTCGCTCGAGACCTACTCGTACTCCGCCTCCAAAGCCGCCGTGCACCACATGACCCGCGTCCTGGCTGCGAAGTTCGCCCCCGACCACATCACGGTCAACGCCATCGCCCCCGGCCCGTTCGAGTCGAAGATGATGGCCGCCACCCTCGATGCCTTCGGTGAGGCCATCAGGGCCCAGGTGCCCATGCGTCGCATCGGCGAACCCTCGGACATGGCCGGGGCCGCCATCTTCCTGTGCTCGAAGGCCGGCTCCTACGTCACCGGGGCGGTGCTGCCCGTGGACGGCGGCATCATCGGCACGCTCTGAGCGCCCGCTCGGGCTGGGGATGATCAGGTGATGGCGATGAAGGCCAGCACCACCAGCAGGACCACCACGAGGGCGATCCCGGCGATGATCGGGCGAGCGGCGCCCTTCGGGATCTTGATGAGGCCGAAGTCGAGCAGGTCCTCGCGACTGCGCTTGAGCCGGTAGGCGTTGTCGGCCGGGGTGCCGACCTTGGGCAGATGCTTGGTGGGCTTGCGGGGTTTCTTGGTCTTCTTGTGGTTCGCCACGTTCCGAGGCTAGCCCCCATGGCCGGCCGGCGATGACAGAATCATCGGATGGACCTCGGCCCGATGCCCCCCACCGCCGACATCGGTCCCATCGCCACCGACGCCGGCCGTCTCGAGCCGATCGCCCCCGATGTCTGGGTGTGGTTGGGCACCGACGGCACGGGTCGACCGGGCCCCAATGTCGGGGTCGTCGTGGAACCCGACGGCATCACCCTGGTGGACACGACGCCGGCGCCATCGTCGGCCCGCGCCCTCAACACCGAACTCAAGCGATTCGGCGTGCCGGTGCGACGTGTCGTGTACAGCTCGAGCCATGTGGGCAGCGTCGGCGGCTCGGCGGTGTTCTGGATGGCGGCGCGCTACGGCCGGGCCCAGACCAACGCCCTGCTCGAGCAGCCCGTGCCCACCGACGCCTACCAGCGACTCATACCCGGGTACGCCCACGACTACGACGACACCTTCACCACCCGCCCGGTGTCCCATGTGGTCGACGCCGCCGCCTGGCTCACCCCCAAGGTCTGTGCCGTGCCGGTCACCGGCCAGCAGGACGAGAACCTCGTGGTGCTGGTGCCCTCCGCCGGCACGCTGTTCACCGGGGCCTTCGCCACCTGCGGCACCACCCCCGATGCCTGGGACGGCGATCCCGAGCGATGGGCCGACGCCCTCGGCGAACTGCGCGAGCAGGCTGCGGTCGTGGTGCCCGGTGTCGGCCCCGTGGCCGACGACATGGCCCTGGTCATGCTGCAGGCCTACCTCTACGCGGTCTGCGATGCCGAGGGCGATGCGAGCCGCATCCCGGATGGACCCTGGGACGACTGGAGCGACCGGGCCCTCGACGCGGTCAACGTGGAGCGGGCCGTCCGTCTCGCCTCCGGCGATCGTTCGGTGCCCACCGCCATGCTCCGACGGCTGGGGATCGCGCCATGACCGATGACGCCACGGCCACCGACGACCAGTCGACCGATCCGAACAAGATCCCCGTGGGTGCCGCCACGGTGGTGCTGGTGCGGGACGCAGCAGCCGGCGTCGAGGTGCTGCTGGCCCGACGCAACAGCCGGCTGTTCTTCGCCGGCGGGGCATGGGTGTTCCCCGGTGGGCGCATCGACCTCGCCGACCATGGCGATGACTATCCGGGGGTGCCCTTCGACGAGCGCGATCCCCGGTTCATCGAGGTGGCCCGGCGGGCCTGCGTGCGCGAGGCGGCCGAGGAGGCCGACGCCGTCATCAGCGCCGCCGACCTCGTCTGGATGTCCCACTGGACCCCGCCGATGGAGGCACCCAAGCGCTTCTCCACCTTCTTCTTCATCGGTCCTGCTCCCACCGCACTGCTCACCGCTGATGGCGGCGAGATCCATGAGCTGGCGTGGATGACGCCGACCGAGGCCATGGCGCGTCGCAACGCCGGCGAGATCGAACTCATCCCTCC
>JAGWYK010000093.1 GCA_018969405.1 Acidobacteriota bacterium | reverse complement strand
ACCCGACTCTCCGACGGCGCTCGGTCGCTGATGTACCTCGCCATGCGGTTGGCGTTCGCCGCCGACGACACCGAGCGTCGCGGAGTGGCGCTGCCCATCCTCTGCGACGACCCCCTCGTGCACCTCGACGACACCCGGCGGCCCGGGGCCATCGGGCTGCTGGCCGATGCCTCCCGCACCAATCAGGTCCTGCTGTTCACCTGTGACGACGCCACGGTGGCGCTGGCCCGCGACAATGGCGCCCATGTCGTCCACCTCTGAGGTCACCATCCGGATCGCCGCCATCGACGATGCACCGGTGCTGGCCGACATCTTCACCCGTGCGGTGCTCGATCAGGGGCCGGGATTCTGCACCGCAGCACAGACCGCAGCATGGGCGTCGGCACTCACCGCCGAGCGCGCTCGGTCCCTGATCGTCGACCACGCCACCTATGTGGCCGAGTGCACCGACACTGTCGTCGGTTTCGCCACCTTCGTCGCGCCCGATGTGTTCCACATGCTCTATGTCGACCCCGACCATCTTGTCGAGGGCATCGGGACGGCACTGGCCGCCGTCATCGAGCAGCACGCCCATCGCCTCGGTGCCGGCGAACTGCGCGCCGAGGTCTCCGACGGTGCCCGCATCGCCTTCGAGTCCTTCGGCTTCCGCCACGAGGAGCCCCACACGAAACTGCTCGGTGATCAGACCTTCACGGTCACCCGGATGTCGAAGTCGCTGGGGTGATCACAGCCCGGGAACCGGGTTCGTCCCCCCACTCATGATGTGCTCGATCCACCAGGCCGGCGCATTGTCGAGGATGTGACCGATATGGGAGTAGTCGTGCCACCGGCAGATCAGTCCGTCGCGGATCTCCATCACCGACACGAAGGGATGGTCGATCACCTCGCCGGTGTGGAACATCCACCGCTCCATGTGCTCCCAGATCACCAGATCGCCCTGGGCCACCAGATGCTTGGGGAAGTGGTAGTAGCCCGACAGCGGTTCGAGACCGATCTTGAGCCGCCGGATGATGTCGGCCCCACCGGTGGCGCCGACGGGATCCATCCCCACGTCGGTGTAGTGGGCATCGTCGGTGAAGAACGTCGCCATGAGGTCCCAGTCGCGCCGGAAATGCGCATCCCAGTACCGCTCCACCTGTTCCCGATTGCGAGCTTCCGAACTGTCCATCTCTCCCCCTCATGTTCGATGCGGTCCGCAGCGTAGGACATGGCAGCCCCGACCGATCCGCCGTTGGCGGCCACCGTCGGCCGCCGCGAGACTGCACAGGTGGACGACATCGCCATCACCACCGATACCATCCGGCTCGGTCAGCTGCTCAAGCTCGCCGGCCTCGTCGACGCCGGATCGGACGCCAAGATCCTGCTGGCCGGTGGCGAGGTCCTGGTGAACGACGAGATCGAGATCCGACGGGGCCGCCAGCTGCGGGCCGGCGATGTGGTGCGCCTCGACGATGTCGCCGTGCGTGTGGTGGCTGCGGTCGACTGACCGCCGCTCAGCGCACGCGGATGATGGGGTTCGAGGCCACCGACTCGGTGCTCCAGCCGGCGCCGTTCCGGCTCAGCACGCCGAAGGTGTAGGTCCTCCCCACCTGCAGGAGGATCTCGAGGGTCACGTTCCGCTTTGAGGCCTCGACCGGGACGGTGGCCACGAGCACACCATCGGCGTAGACCCGGATCGACACCTCGAGAAGCGTCGAACCGTTCGTGGCGCTCGGGGTCCAGGCCACCTTCGCCTTGGTGGTCGAGCGCACCGATGCGGTCACATTCGTCGGCGCAGACGGCGGGGTGATCCTGGTGACGGTGTTCGACGACAGCGAGATGGCGCTGAGGCCGGTGATGTTGCGGGTCTGCACGGTGAACCGGTAGGCGATCCCGATGTCGAGCGGTGCGGCCGTAACGAACTCGGTCGCCGAGCCCGACAGACTCGTGGTGGCGACCAGTGAACTGCCGCGGTAGGTGCGCACGATCTGCTCGGTGAGCGGCGAGCCCAGGTTCGAGCCGGCCGACCAGGTGACCGAGGCGGTGCCCCCGGGCGTGATGGTCGCCACCACCGCGGTCGGCGTGACCGGCACGGTGCGGAACACGACGGGTGTCGACGCCACCGACTCGGCGCTGGATCCGATGGCGTTGCGGGCCTGCACGGTGAAGGTGTACTCCGCGTTGGCAGTCATGCCGGTGTAGTTCATGCCGTTGGTGGTGCTTCCCACGATGGTGGTCCTGAGCAGCGTCCCGTCCTTGTAGGTGCGGATGGTCTGGTCGATGACCGCGCCGATCGACGGGGTCCAGCTGACGTTGGTGGTGCCGGCGAGCGGGGTGGAGGCGAACACGCCGGTGGGAGCGGCGGGCGGTTCGGTGATGGGCGGTGCGGTGGCTCCGCTGTTGAGCAGACGGTTGGGGGAGCCGGTGCCCGCGTCGCCGACCGCCGCGGTGACCGCCAGTGACTGCAGGGTGCTGGTGATGGTGGCGGGACTGGCGGTGGGGGTGGCCTGCAGCAGCAGGGCGACGGTGCCGGCCACATGGGGCGAGGCCATCGAGGTGCCGTCGAGCACATCGGTGGTGGGCGTGACCGAGGTGATCCGTCCGCCCGAGGTCGTCGTCGAGATGTAGTCGGAGGTGATGGAGACCCCGGGGGCGAACAGATCGACGCAGGATCCCCAGTTCGAGAACCAGGCGCGACGATCCGAGGAATCGGTGGCCCCGACCGTGATGGCCTCGGCCACACGACTCGGGGAACGCGTGCAGGCGTCCCTGTTGGAGTTGCCGGCGGCCTCGACCACGGTGACCCCGTCGGCCACCGTGGCCAGCACGGCGCGGTCGAGGCTGTCGGAGGTGTTGGTGAGACCGAGGCTGAGATTGGCCACCGCCGGTGCACCGGCGGCATGATCGGCGATGACCCAGTTGAGACCGGCGATCACCGCGGAGATGCTGCCGCCACCGCCGCAGTCGAGCACGCGCACCGGCACCAGCGTGACGGCCTTGGCCACGCCGTAGGTGGTGCCGCCGATGGTGCCGGACACGTGGGTGCCGTGACCGTCCTCATCGGTGGTCGAGGCCGGAACCGACGGCGAGGCCAGACGGGAGGAGCAGGTGGTCACGCCCCGCACGGTGGTGACCGTGCCGTTGGCGCCGTAGTAGCTGAAGCCGCTGGCCACCCGGCCACCGAAGTCGCTGTGGGTGGCGAGGATGCCGGTGTCGACCACGTAGGCCTTCACGCCGGAACCGGTGCGGTCGTAGGTGTACGAGCCCGACAGCGGCAGCGTCGACTGGTCGAGGCGGTCGAGCCCCCAGGGGGCCGGCGCCTGGGTGGCATCGATCGACACCGGGGCATCGGCCTCGATCGTCCGCACCCGCGGGTTCAGGCGCAGGGCCTTCATCTGCGCCTCGGTGAGATCCGCGATCTCGCCGGGGAAGACCTCGGTCAGCACGTTCTGCACCGCCATGCCCCGCTGGGCATGCGCGTCGGCCTCCTGCACCGCCGGAGTCCCCGGGGTGAACTCCACGATCACGCGCCGGGTGTCCTGCAGGGTCGCGGTGGTGAGCGCGGCGCTCGTCACGGTCACGGAGGTGGGTGCCGCCGGCTCCGCAGCGCTGGTTCCGAGCGTCTCGGTCGCGCTCGCAGGCGTCGTGGCGATGACAGCCGGGAGGCAGGACGCGGCGACGACACCGAGGGTGGTGGCGAGCAGCATCGTCCTGCGGAGGGAGGGGATCACGGGGCGACCCTACGCAGCGTGGGTCAGCCTGAACAGGCGTCCCTCCCCGATTTTGCCGTCATTTTGCCTGTGGATCGGGGGCGGATCCGCCCATCGCCGGCGGGCTCAGAGGCTGGGCATCTCGATGCCCAGCATCGAGGCGGTGATGGTGGTGACCGGGTTGTGCACGGCCATCATCGCCATGTTCGGGTCACCGCTGTCCATCACGAACATCTCCGACAGCTTCACCATGACGAGTGAGAACTGGAACCCGGCGAGGATCTCGTAGAACCGCACGTTGGTGGCGGGGCGGCCCATGAGTTCCTCCCACAGCGCGATGGTGGCCTCGCGGTCGAGCATGCCGGGCAGCAGGGTGGCCCCGACACTCTCGAGGCTGAAGCGCTGCAGGAACAGCCACCAGCCGAGGTCGCTCTCGGCGTTGCCCAGCGACACCATCTCCCAGTCGAACACGCCGATGACCTCGCTGAGATCCGGTCCGCCGTACATCTGGTTGCCGGGCCGCGCGTCGCCCCAGCACAGTTCGATGAACTCGCCGTCGGCCGGCCAGTTGGCCACCAGCCAGTCCCAGGCGGGGTCGATGATGGGATGCGCCTCGCCCTTGAGCGCCCACTGCCGGTAGTTGGCGAAGTAGTTGCGGCGCTGCTCGGGTCCGAGCGCACCGTGATGCTTCTGATCGAGGTAGTCGAGTCCGGCGGCGCGCCAGTCGACCTTGGCCACCCGGGTGAGCGCTTCGACGCCGTTGTGCGCCCAGCGGGCCCGCACCTCGTCGTCCATCTCCACCACGAACCCCTCCGAGGTGTACACGGGACTGTCGCCGGGCACGAGACCGTCGAGTCGGTCCATCATGAAGAACGGTCCACCCAGCACCGCGGTGTCGCGCTCGGCCCAGCGGGTGCGCGGCACCGGCACGTTCGTGTGCTCGCCCAGCTGCTTCATCACCTGGTACTGCTGGGCGATGAGGTCGATCTCGGGGAACAGCAGGTTCATGGTGGGCTGGGAGCGCAGCACCAGCTCGGCGTCGACGGTGCTGCCGGCCGCATCGGTCCAGCGGGCATCGACGAGGAAGGTCTCGTTCGAGAACCCGCTGGCCTGGGGCACCACGAGTCGGGTGATCTCCACGTCGGAGCAGTCGGGCATCTGACGGGCCATCCAGCCCTCGAGCACGACCTTGACCTGTTCGGGATCGCGCTGACCACTGACCGGCATGGTGACTCCTCGGTGATGGTGCCCGGGGTTCCCCCGCCCGGGCGTTGACGACGGCGACTCTAGGTCGCGACCGGTAGCGTTCGCGTCCGAGGTCGGAAGGGGAGTGACGATGGAGCGGGTCGGATCGGACAGTGGCGGCGCCGTGCAGGGTCGGGTGGCGCTGGTCACCGGCGCCGCCCGGGGCCAGGGCCGTGCCCACGCGGTGGCGCTCGCCCGTGAGGGGGCCGATGTCGTGGTCTGCGACATCGCCGCCGACATCGCCACGGTGCCCTATCCGCTCGGCACCGAGGCCGAGCTGGCCGAGACCGTGGCGCTGGTCGAGGCCACGGGACGCC
>JAGWYK010000092.1 GCA_018969405.1 Acidobacteriota bacterium | reverse complement strand
CGCCTCCGCCCCAGGCTGCTCGCGGCCACTTGCCATCCGGCTCGATTTGGGTGTCGCGGGAATAGTCGTAGGTACCAGTTGGCTGAGCGATGCGAGCCGCAACCCACTCGGCAACCTTCACTGAAACGGCGTTTCCGACGAGTTTCCAGCGGATGCTCTGCTTTGCTACTAGTTCCGCAGGCTTCGTCCAGTCGACGCGAAATCCCTGAAGCCGCTCGGCGTCGCGAAGGTCGGGAGTGACGATCGACCGATGGCTGGTGAAGATTGCCGGAGGGGACGGCACTCCGATGGTCGAGCCACACTTCAAGGGCGGAATGACGTTGGGCGCCCAACCTAGTGCTCGTGTCCCTTCAGTCCAGTAGAAGCCAAAGCACGTAGGTTCTGCGGCGGGAGGGCTCGGCTGATCTCGGCTGAGCAACACAGCGCGAGGGTCGCCGACGAGGGAGGCCACAAGGAACCATCGCCTTCGACGTTGCGGGATGCCGAAGCACTGGGCGTCCAGAACTCGGTACGCCCAGGTGTATCCGAGCTCCTCCAGCGCTGATGTGACTAGGCGCAGCGCCCTGCCTCGATCGAGATCGAGGAGGAAGGGGACATTCTCAAGAACGACCCACGGTACGGGTTGATCGGAGAGAAGCCTGAAGATCTCTCCTACCAAACTGGACCGTGTGCCAGAGATACCAGACTTCGGGCCCACTGAGCTCAGGTCTTGGCACGGGAATCCACCCACCACGATCTCGGTATTCCTCGGCAACCTCTTCAACCCTCGAACATCGCCGACTAGCTCAGCGTTCGGAAATCGCGCGTTCAGGACCGCAGCGGCAGGTTCGAAGTTTTCCGCAAGCAGGACAGATTCGAATCCCGCCTTGTGAAGGCCGAGCTCCAGACCGCCGATTCCGGCAAACAGGCCTACCGCTGATCCACAGTGGTCGCGTTCGGTCACCTCAAGAGCTCCAGTAGTGCGGCGTGCGCAAGGCGCGACGGAACTGCGTTGCCAATCATCTTGGCGAGGTCCGATCGCTTGGTAACTGAGGTGAAGTCGAAAGCGTCCGGGAAGTACTGGATCCGGGCTGCCTCTCGAGCAGTTAAGGTCCGTCGCTCGCTGGGATGTACGTACCTACCCATGCACATGCTGTAGAAACCAGTGGTGATCGTCTGGGTGGGTTCGTCCCAACGAAGGCGGCCATAAATCGATCGGTAGGTGTGCGCCTTTGTGCGATGACAAGCCGGACGCATCATGTCCGGGAGATCAAAAAGATCGTGGTCAAACAGGTAATCGATCCTTGTCCGGGTCGCAGGTGCCGAGTTCGCTGCCTCGTCACGGAGGTCAGGTGTCGAAAGCCCTTCAAGATCGCCGATGGCCCACCGAAGCGTCCGTGGTGGTCGCGCGTAAATAGATTCGATGTCGTCAACGCATGGCTCATGATCGCGTGAAGCGAGAAGAAGAAGTCGTTTCCGGCGCTGGGGTACCCCAATGCGGCTTGCGTCAACGACCCCAAAGTCGACCTTGTAGCCAAGGTCAGAGAGTGCTGCCGCAGACCTTTGGACTACCTGCGCCTTGTCGTTCAGGGCGCCAGGCACGTTCTCGATAAGTACGCACCGCGGTTCGAGGACCTCCGCAGCACGAACCATTGAGAAATACAGTTCGTTCTTGGGGTCCATGCGTCTAGTTCGATTATTGAGATCGGAGTGGCCTTGGCACGGTGGGCCACCCATCAGCACGTCGGTATTGCCGAGGTCCTTCAACACGTGCCGCTCGGCGGCCGAGAGCTTGTTGCCTACTGGGGAGTCGAAGATCTCTGCGACGTCCCCGACGATGACCCGCCCACCCGAGAAATTCTTTCCGAATACCTCGGCCGCAGTCGGTTCGAAGTCGACTGCAAGGGCAGGGACGAAGGCGAGTCCCAACGAGAGCGCTGCCTCACGGGCCCCAACCGAGAGGCCGCCGCACCCTGAGAAGAGGTCTACGACCCGCAGGCTCTGGGAGGTGGACTCGAGGTCATTCGGCGCGTCGCTCCTGAGCCATGATCCCTCGGCGCTATCCGGATCGACTGGGCCTCGCTGGCCGTCCGTTGGCACAAATCGGCTTTCAACGACCTGACCATTCCGGCGCCGGACAAGTCGGCTGATGCCGCTGGAGGTGCGCTTGAACTCCTCGACCCGAACTTCCTTAGGTTCGATCTCGCTGTTTTCGTGAGTATTCACGGGCGCGAGCCTAATGACGGGTTGAGACAGTAAGGATGATCCCGCTTGAGGCAACATTTCGATCTGCGGCCGACCTGGCCAGCCGCCGCATGCGGCTGGTCGCTGCCTTCGGTGGGGTCTACCAAGAATGTCCTCGTCGTGGCTACCTCAGGGTTTGCCGCTTGGCAGAACCTATGCCCTGCCTATTCGACTCCATCCTCAATAGGCATGAAATTGGGGCCCTCATGAGGAGGCCACTCTCGATGCTGATGCAGCGACCCCACCAGCGCCTCTTGGCCCGTCGACCTACGAGCTCCCGCCGCCGGTCCCGTTTACGTGCCCCTATGGCTGGGGATGCGGTGGAAGTTTGCAGACGTCCAGCGTTGGATCGGTAATCGTGCTGACGCGTTCGTGGAAGGTGACCTGATATTCCTGACTGGACCGACTACCCCGGATGCGATCTCGGTGGGATCCCCGATTTACCCGTCAAGTCCCTACGGCTGGTCGCGCTGTCAGATCTATGGACCGGGCCGATCTAGATCAAGCCGCACTCAGTTCGGTGGCGTCTGCGCTATGTGCTACCCGACGGCGGTGATGAACGAAGCGAGATGTTCGATGGACTTTTGATTGGCGCATTTATGATGCTGGCGCAGAACCTATGGGAACGAGGTGGGGTCTAGGTCGACGTTTCTTGAACGGGACTGGCCTCCCGGGCCCGGATTGCCCGGAACCAGACGGACGTTTGGGCGGAAGGGGCGGCACGGAACGGACGAGGTCTGACCGCGTGGAGGGACATAGGCGAATCCAAACCCCCCCCCAGCCCCTCGGGGCGTGTGGGTTCGAATCCCACCCCGGGCACGTGCCGGACTCAGGTCTCGAGCGGCAGGAGCGCCTCGGCCAGCTCGCCCAGTTCGCGATCGGGGTCGGCATCGCCGACCAACGGCAGGATCACGAACTTGGACGCGCCCACATCGATGAACTCGCCGATCACCCGGGGGAGATCGGCACGGGTCGGGATGACTCGTCGCGGGTCGACATCGGGTCGACGGCGCTGCACCAGCTCGATGATGCGACGCGGCAGTTCGCCGTCGCAGTAGGCGATGAGGGCGCCGATGTGCTGCGGATCCATCGATCGGCCCGCCTCGGCCGCTGCCTCCTCGATGATCGGCAGACCTTCGGCGACGTCCTCCGGTGCACAGAACGAGGGCAGCCAGCCGTCGCCGACGCGTCCCACCCGGCGCAGCTCGCTCGGCGCCGCGCCTCCGAGCCACACATCGAGGTCGCCCTTCACCGGTCGGGGCAGGACCTGCACATCGGACACGGTGTGGAACTCGCCCTCATGGGAGATGACATCGCCGGTCCAGCAGGCGCGCATCAGCGCCAGCATCTCGTCATGCCGGCGGCCGCGTTCGTTGCGCTGCACCCCGAAGGCCCGATGCTCGACGGCCTCGGCGGTGCCGAGCCCCACCGCCGGCAGCAGCCGCCCGCCGGAGAGCACATCGAGTGAGGCCAACTCCTTGGCCAGCACCACCGGGTTGCGTCCGGGCAGCACCAGCACCGAGGTGCCGAGCTTGAGCTTCTCGGTGCGACCGGCAGCCACGGCCAGGGCCATGAGGGGGTCGGGAGCGATGGAGCCGATGCGCTCGGACATCCACAGCGAGTCGAAGCCGAGTTCCTCGAGCCGATCGACCAGATGGGTGAATCGGTCGGGGGTCCCCGCTGCGGTCATGGTGCCGAGCCCGAGGCCGATGCGGACTTTCAGCGCAGAGGTCACCCTCTGATTCTCGCGCCGATCCTCCCGACGGGCCCGTGCCGCGTACAGTCGGAGTCCGTGTCCCCCGCACATGGCGTCCATCCCCCCACCGGCCCGAGCCGATCCGCCCGGCCCCGCTCGGCGCTGATCGGCGCGCTCCTCGCGCTGCTGGTGGTGGCCGCGGCCTGCGGTGGCGGTTCCTCGGGCGCCGCCCCCACCTCCTCGACCACGCCCACCACCGCGGCGCCCTCGGTGCGCGACGGCGGCACGCTCTCCATCGCCGTGCCCGAGGCGCCGGCATCCTGGTCACCCACCGGGCCCGCCTGGAGCACCGCGGAACTTCAGGCGGCTCGGGGGATCTACGACCGCCTCATGGTGCGCGATCAGAACGATCAGCCGGTGCCGGAGCTGCTCTCCAGTGTCACACCGAACGACACCTTCACCGCCTGGACCCTCGAGGTGCGCAGGGGCATCACCTTCTCCGACGGCACCCCGCTCGACGCCGCCGCCGTCGCCGCCGCACTGAACCTGCAGCGCCTCTCGCCCGACAACGGCGAACTGCTCAAGCCCGTGATGTTCGTGACCGCCCCGTCGGAGATGACCGTGGTCGTCGCCATGGCCACGCCCTGGTCGACCTTCCCCGAGGTGCTCACCACCAAGGTCGGTGCCATCGCCTCGTTGGCCACCATGCTCGGCCGCTCACCGGTCCCCATCGGCACCGGTCCGTTCGTCTACGAGGGCAACGCCTTCGACGGGTCACTGTTCCTGAAGCGCAACCCCACCTACTGGAAGAAGGGCCTGCCCCATCTCGACGCCGTGCGGCTCGTGACCATCGCCGATGCCAACGATCGCACCAGCGCCGTGCTCGACGGCACCGTGGACATGGTCGCCATCGACCAGCCCCGACAGATCTCCCGGATCGAGCAGCTTCCGGCTGGCACCAGCGGTGTGGTCGTGCTCGACGATCGCAACGCCGAGAAGCCCAAGGTGTCAGTGGCGTTCAACACCGGGCGTCCGCCGTTCGACCGCATCACCGCCCGACGGGCCGTGGCCATGGCCACCGATCGCACCGCCATCCTCACCCAGGTGTTCGACGGTCAGGGGGTCATCGCCCGCGGCATCATCAGCGACACCTCGCCCTGGTTCAGCGACCACTCCTCGCCCGCCCGCGATCTCGAGGGCGCCAAACGGCAGGTGGCCGACTACGTCGCCGAGACCGGCCAGCCCGTGGCCGCCCAGATGCTCGTGCCCCCCGATGTCACCCTCACCCGGGTCGCCACCATGCTGCGGATGCAGCTCGCCGAGGCGGGCATCGACCTCACCCTCATCCCCGTCGATCCGGC
>JAGWYK010000091.1 GCA_018969405.1 Acidobacteriota bacterium | reverse complement strand
CCCAGCCCTGATCGGTGGGCACGCCGAGGATCTGCAGCACATCGTCATGCTGGAAGGCCAGCACCTGGGTGAGCGAGGCACCCACACCCTCGGCGCGAGCCGCCAGCTGGGCGCTCCACAGCGCCGGATAGATCGACGAACCGCTGGTGTCGTTCTGGGTGAAGCCGAACAGGTACAGCGGCACCGTCTCGAAGTTGTCGGCCAACCACTGCGCCGAGTTGTAGACCCGGGTGAAGGCCTTCGACTCCTCGGCCTCGGGATCGGCGGCCGCCGCGGCGACCCGCTCGGCGTAGAGGGTCTGCCACAGCAGTCCCATGGCGGTGCGGTAGATCGGACCGATCTGCGCGATGACCTCGCGATCGTCCACCAGCAGGAACCGCCAGTTCTGGGTGTTGCCGCCGCTGGGAGCGCGCACGGCGGCGTCCATGATCCGCTCCTGCACCTCCATGGGGATGGGATCGGACGTCACCCGGCGCATGGCGCGGGTCGTGTAGAGCGCTTCGCGGATGTCCATGCTCAGGCCTCCTTGGCGGCCTGGACCGCAGCGTGCAGGGTGGTGAGCAGTTCGACCAGCTCGGCGCGCTCGGTCTCGGTGAGCACCGACAGCGGGACGGCCATGGCCACATCGGTCCCGGCCTCGGCCTGCTTCCAGCGCTCCTTCACCGTGTCGCGTTCGGGCAGTGCCTCGGCGTCCCAGCCGAAGATCGGAGCCATGAACGGCGAGTTGAACGCCACCGCCTCCAGCGGCGTGAGGCCGGCAGCCAGCAGCGCACCACCGTGCAGTCCCCCGCGCAGTTCGCGCAGGGAGTTCAGCAGGTGCTGGGCCCGGGCTCTGGGTCGGTCCGCATCGGGCACCGGGAGCGTTCGCCACCCGGCGAACAGCGCGGCACCCACCGAGGAGGCGGTGCCGGCGACGGCGGCCATGAGGTCGTTGAGGCGCTCGTAGCCGTCGAACTCGGGCAGGTTGGCCTCGCCGAACGCGTGACACACCTCGGCCCATCGGGCCGCGGCCTCGGTGGGCGACATGACGGCCCGCCCGAGATCCCACTGGGTGGCGATGGTGTCGGGGTTCCACACGATGAACGCCGAGGTGACGACCTCGGCGGTGGTGTCACCGAGCACACCGCCTCGACCGAGCACATAGAAGTCGAGTCCGCCGAACCCGAGCTCGCCACCGCGGGCGAAGGTGGTCGGCGCGGTCATGAACGCTCCGCCCAGCTCACCGATCGCTCGAGCTGTCGCCTTCGCCGCTTCCACTGGTTCCATGGGTCTCCCTCTCATCGTCGGTGAACGGCCGAACACTATGCCGGGGGCGAGCGACATGGTGTCGGAAGGGTCGCCACAGCCCGCAGACCTCCCGACGGCCGGTGGTACGGTGCCGAGGTCCGCGACGACTCCGAGGGGGACCAATGGCTGGCGAGACCACACGGGACGGCATCAAGCAGCGCAGCACGATCGTGATGTCGCAGGAGGAGATCGATGAGTTCCTCCTCGGCCGGCGCTCCATGACGATGTCGACCATCAACAACGACGGCAGCATCCACTCGATCGCCATGTGGTACGGCTTCCTCGAGGGCTGCGTGGCCATCGAGAGCAAGGCCAAGGCCCAGAAGGTCATGAACCTGCGCCGCAACCCCAACCTCACGATGCTCGTCGAGGACGGTGAGACCTACGAGACCCTCCGGGGCGTCACGCTCATCGGCAAGGGCGAGATCATCGAGGATCCCGATCGCATCTTCGAGCTGGGTGTGAGCGTGTTCAGCCGCTACTTCGCCCCGTACACCGAGGAGATGAAGCCGGCGGTGGACATGATGCTCAACAAGCGCGTCGTGGTGAAGCTGCACGTCGAACGCACCATCTCCTGGGATCACCGCAAGCTCGGCGGCTGATCCCCGGCCCCCTGCTCAGTGCTCCGCCGCTCAGTGCTCGGCGGCGGCGTGCTCGAGCAGTTCGGCCAACTCGGCGCGGGCCGCGGCCCGTCGATCGGGCAGATGCTCGCTCGGCCAGTCGCCCTCGGCGGGTCGGTGCTCCTTGAGCACCTCGCGGGCGAGCGTGCCCTTGTGCACCTCGGTGGGACCATCGGCGATCCCCATGACCACCGAGGCCATCAGCATCCCGGCGAGGGGCATCTCGTTCGACACGCCGAGCGCGCCATGCAGCTGCATGGTGCGCAGCACCGCCTCCCGGTACACCTTGGGCGTGGCCACCTTCACCCCGGCGATCTCCTTGCGCGCCGCATGGCCGCCGACCTGATCCACCCGCCAGGCCGCATGCAGCACCTGGAGACGGAACTGGGTGAGTTCGATCCACGAGTCGGCGATCTTCTCCTGGGTGGCCTGTTTGCGGGCCAGCAGTTCGCCCTGGGTGGTGCGGCTCAGCGCCCGCTCGCAGAGCATGTCGAGACATCGGCTCACGGCGCCCACGGTGCGCATGGCGTGGTGCAGGCGCCCGCCTCCGAGTCGGGTCTGGGCCACGACGAACGCGTTGCCCTCACCCCCGAGCAGATTCTCGGCCGGCACCCGCACACCGGCGTAGCGCACATAGGCATGTCCCCCATGCCCCTCCGGCTCTCCGCCCACCCCGACGGTGCGCACGACCTCGAGCCCGGGGGTGTCGGTGGGCACCAGGAACATCGACATCCCCTTGTGCACCGACACCTCGGGATCGGTGATGGCCATGACGATGACGAATGAGGCGAAGCGCATCGAGGAGGAGAACCACTTCTCGCCGTCGATCACCCACTCGTCGCCATCGCGAACGGCCCGGGTGGTGAACACCGACGGGTCGGCCCCGCCCTGCGGCTCGGTCATCGAGTAGCAGGACGAGATGCGGCCGTCGAGCAGTGGTGCGAGGTAGGTGGCGCGCTGCTCGTCGGTGCCGTAGTGGGCGAGGATCTCGGCGTTGCCCGAGTCGGGGGCCTGCGAGCCGAACACCATGGGGGCGAACTGGGACCGACCGAGGATCTCGTTCATGTAGGCGAGACGCACCTGGCCGTACCCCTGACCCCCGAACTCGGGGGTCAGATGGCAGGACCACAGACCGCGGTCCTTCACCACCTGCTGGAGGGGACGGATGACCTCGGCGTGGAGTCGACCGGACCGGTCGTACACCCCGTCCTCACCGGCGAGGGCGAGATCCAGCGGCTCGATCTCGGTGCGCACGAATCCCCGGATCCACTCGAGCTGCTCGGCGAACGCCGGATCGATGCTGAAATCAGCCATGACTCCCCCTGTGCTTCCCCGTGACTCCCCAGCGGCCCCTCACAGGACCAGCGCAACCGTAGAACCTCCGACGCTGCGCCATGTGATCGGTGCATCGCCCGAACTGGCAGGATGAGGGCCCGCCGCGCCGTGCGGCACCGCAACGGGAGGGAACCCCATGGCCGACACCCATGACTACGAGCAGCTGGTCCGCGACTTCTGTCAGGCCTGGGCCGATGCCGACTTCGATCGGGTGGTGTCGTTCTTCACCCCCGACGGGGTGTACCACAACATCCCGGTCGAGCCGATGGTGGGCCATGAGGCCATCCGCATGATGATCGACGGCTTCACCGCCGGGCTGCGGATCGTCGAGTTCCGCATCGACACCATGCTGTCGAACGGACCCATCGTGGTCACCGAACGCGTGGACATCTTCGAGAAGCCCGATGGTGGTCAGGTCACCCTGCCGGTGCTGGGCATCTTCGAGTTCGAGGGGGACAGGATCGCCAAGTGGCGCGAGTACTTCGACCTCAACCAGTTCATGACCCAGGTGATGCCCGCCGAGCAGTGAGCGGGCGGACTCAGCCGGCCAGGAACTCGAGGATCTCCCCGAAGGCCGCCGGGTCCTGGGCGAAGAAGGCGTGTCCACCCTCGTAGACGCGCAGACGCGCATCGGGCAGTCGCGACACGATGGCCTCACTGTTGGCCAGCGGGGCGATGCCGTCGAAGCGACCGGCGGCCACCAGCGTGGGGCAGCCGATGGCCGGAAGGCGATCCCAGACATCGTGATGGCGACGGGCCTCGGCCTGTTCGATCTCACCGCGGGCCGCCTCGGTGCCCTCGGCCGGCGAGGGCCGATCACCCATGGCGGTGACCAGCGCCAGATCGGAGGGATGCTCGGCGAACCACTCCTCGCTGAAGCGCGTGTCCATGATCTCGACACCCACCCGGGCCCGCTGCTCGATCGGCAGCGCCCGCAGTTCGTGCATGGGGTACGAGGACCCACCGGCGCCACCCGGTGAGGTGCACAGCAGCGCCAACCGCTCGACGCGCTCGGGCACGGTGACGGCGAACTCCTGCGCGACCATGCCGCCGAAACTCACCCCGACCACCCGGCAGGTGTCCCATCCCAGCGCATCGATGAGGGCGATGCCGTCGGCGGCGTAGTCGGCCATGGTGTAGGGCCCCGGGGGGATGGAACTGCGGCCGAGACCGCGCTGATCGTGGGCCACGGTGTGCAGACGCGAGCCGAACACCTGCACCAGCGGACGACTGGTGGCCAGGGTGGAGAACGAACCGTTGAAGAACAGCAGCGGGGGGCCCTCACCGAACTCCTCGTAGTAGAGGGTGATCCCGCGGGTCTCGATGGTCGGCATGGGCAGACAGTACGACCTCGGACCCCCGACCGGTCCCACCACTACGATTCGCGCCGATGCCGCAGCCCGCCGATCTCGCTCTCATCGCCGGCGCCGGCTTCCTCGCCGGGGGCATCAACGCCGTGGCCGGCGGCGGCTCGCTGGTCTCGTTCCCCGCCCTCATCGCCATCGGCCTGCCCCGTCTGAGCGCGAACGTGACCAACACCGTGTCGATCTTCCCCGGCTACGTGGGCGGCACCTTCGGCTACCGGCGCGAACTGGCGGCCGACCCCGCCGACCTGACGCGCCTGGCCCCCATCGCCATGGCCGGGGCGGCGGTGGGGTCGGCCGTCCTGCTGGCCACCTCCTCGCGGATCTTCGACACCATCGTCCCGTTCCTGGTGGTGCTGGCCTCGGTGCTGCTGGTGCTGCAGCCGCGCATCCAGCGCTGGGTGCTCACCCGCCCGCAGGACGGCTTCACCCGCAGTCCGGCGGCCATCGGGGTGAGCACCTTCGCCGCCGGGGCCTACGGCGCCTACTTCGGCGGTGGGCTCGGTGTGCTGCTGCTGGCCGTGCTCGGCGTGTTCCTCCACTCCGGCCTGCAGCACATCAACGCGCTCAAGGGTGCGCTGTCGCTGGTGATCAACCTGATCGCACTCGTGGTCTTCGCGCTGTTCGGCCCGGTGCACTGGTGGATGGTCGCGGTCATGGCGCCGATGAGCCTGCTGGGCGGCTGGAGCGGTTCGCATGTGGCCCGACGCCTGCCCGCCAGCGT
>JAGWYK010000027.1 GCA_018969405.1 Acidobacteriota bacterium | reverse complement strand
CCGGCACTGGCCCCGGTGGGGCACGAACTCGCGGCGTTCGGCATCACCGGGGTCACCGATGCCACCGTCGGCCTCGATCCGGGGCGGCTCGGGCTGCTGCTGGCGGCCCGCGCCGAGGGGGCGATCCCGCAGCAGCTGCTGCTGCTGGGTGTGGACGACGAGGCCGAGCTCGGACGACGAGCGCAGCGCGGTCCCGCCAAACTCCTGGCCGACGAGTTCGGCGGACTCGACCCCGATGCGCTGACCGAGGCCATCCGGGCCCATCACGATCGCGGTCGGGCCGTGGCCATCCATGCCGTCACCCGGGCCGAGAACATCGCCGCGGTCGCCGCACTGCGCGCCGCCGGGGTGCGGCCCGGGGATCGCATCGAGCATGGCTCGGTGCTGCCCACCGACCTCGATGCCCACCTCGCCGCCGGTGGCATCACCGTCATCATCCAACCGGCGCTCGTCGCCGAGCGGGGCGATCACCATCTGCGCGCCGTCGACCCCGAGGATCTGCCGCTGCTGCATCGGCAGGCCTCGCTGCTCGCCGCCGGGGTGGCGGTGGCCGCCGGCAGTGATGCGCCGGTCACCTCTGTGGACCCCTGGCGGGCCATCGCCGCGGCCACCGATCGTCGCACCCGCCGGGGTGCGGTCCTGGGTCCCGCCGAACGCGTCTCCGCCCGCACCGCCCTCAACTGGTTCCTCACCCCGCTCGAGGATCCGGCCGGGTCACCTCGACGGGTGACAGTGGGTGCCCCTGCGGATCTGTGCCTGCTGGATGTCCCGCTCGCCAGCATGTTGGCCGCTCCCGACGCCTCCCATGTCCGCGCCACCTGGATCGATGGTGTGCGGATCGATGGTGTGCCCGGATCGATGGTGTGATGGTGCACCCATGACCTCGATCCCCATCACCGCCACCAGTCCGTCCGCGCTGCTGACCGCACTGCGCACCGGTGACGGACCGGAGGCGCCGGTGGTCGTGATCGACCTCGATGCGCCCTTCGCACTCGGGGATCTCGTCGAGCTCGCCGCCCACGCCACCGGCGCGTCGTGGGTCCTCATCGGACGAGCCGAGCACTCGCTCCCGCTCGAGCCCGTGGTCGCCGCAGCGTTCGATGTGCTCCTCTGCGGCGAACCCGATCCGCCACGGCCCTGGTGCCCAGCCCGGGCGCTCGCCCGTGGGGCACCTGCGGACCCCCGCCCGGCTCCGCACCCGGCTCCGCCCACCGAGCTCGGCGACCTGGTCGATCATCTCGTCGCCGAGATCCTGGCCTCGCCGGCCGCCGCGGTCGCCCTCGTGCAGCTGCTGCGCTCCGGCGAGTCGCTCCCGGTGGCCGATGCCGTGGTCGCCGAGTCCTGGGTCTACAGCCTGCTGCAGACCGGCTCTCGCTACACCGAGTGGTTGGGGGAGCGCACCCGGCGCAGCCGGCGTCCGGAGCCGGTCGGTGATGTGGTGCGCCTCGAGCGTCAGGACGACATCCTGCGCATCGCCCTCGATCGCCCCGAGGTGCGCAACGCCTTCAGCGTGCGGCTGCGCGACGAACTGGTCGCCGCCCTCGACCTGCTCACCCTCGACCCGACCATCGCTCGGGCCGAACTGCGCGGTCGCGGTCCGGCCTTCTCGAGCGGCGGTGACCTCGGCGAGTTCGGCACCGCCCCCGATCCCTTCACCGCCCACCTCATCCGCACCACCCGCAGCGTCGGACTGGGCCTGGCCCGCCATGCCGATCGGGTGGTGTCGTTCGTGCACGGCACCTGTGTGGGGGCCGGTGTCGAACTCCCGGCGTTCACCCGAACCGTCATCGCCCACCCGGGGACCACCTTCCGTCTCCCCGAGGTCGCCATGGGTGTGGTGCCCGGCGCCGGTGGCACCGCGTCGATCCCGCGTCGCATCGGCCGTCATCGCACGGCGGCGCTGGCCATCAGCGGTCGGCTGCTCGACGCGCCCACGGCACTGCGCTGGGGTCTGGTCGATCAGCTCGACGCCACCGCCTTCCCCGAGGAGCAGCCATGACCGGAACCGATCCGACCCGCGGCGCGGACGACTGGGCGCGGTGGCGCGAGCGCGTCGACCTCGACGAGTACGACCGACGATGGGAGCAGATGGCCGCCGCCGGTGAGAACCCCCATGGCGAGGTCGATCTGCTCATGGGGTACGCACCGCGCACCGTCCTCGACGCCGGCTGCGGCACGGGACGGGTGGCGATCGAACTGCACCGGCGCGGCATCAGGTGCGAGGGCACCGATCTGGATGCCGATCTGCTGGACCGGGCCCGGGCCAAGGCTCCCGAGATCCCCTGGCACCTCGCCGATCTGGCCGAGCTGGATCTGGGTCGCACCTTCGACATCGTCGTGGCCGCCGGGAACGTGATCGGCTTCGTGCGCCCGGAGGATCGCGAGGCGGCGGTGCGGTGCAGTGCGGCCCATGTGGCGCCCGGTGGTCGTCTCATCGTCGGGTACTCCCGCAACCGGCGGTGGCCGTCGATCGAGCAGTACGACCAGTGGTGCGCGGCGGCCGGCCTCGAGCTCGAGCTGCGCCTGGCCACCTGGAGCGGGGATCCCTTCGCCGAGGAGACCTCGGACTACCACGTGTCGATCCATCGGCGACCACCGGACTGACTCGGCGAGCCTCCGGCCGATCACGGTCGATCACGGTCGATCACGGTCGATCCCGACGAGGACTGTGGCAACATCGGCGGCGAGAGGGGGAGCTCGCCATGTCCGACATCACCGCCCGGAAGGTCGCCGAGGAGGGCACCGCGGTCGACATCGGCTCGCTGCGCAGCCGGTCCGAGCAGCAGGGTGTCTCCGATCGTCGACCCATCACCGTCCCCGCCGACCGGTACACCTCGGCGGCCTTCGCCGCCCTCGAGGCCGAACGCATGTGGCCCCGGGTGTGGCAGCTCGCCACCACCCTCGACGCCGTGGCCCGGCCCGGCGATGTCACCGAGTTCACCGTCGGTCGACTCTCGGCCATCGTGCTGCGCGACCAGCAGGGGGTGCTGCGAGCCTTCCAGAACGTGTGTCTGCACCGCGGGATCGAACTCTGCCACGGCTCGGTCCGCGGCCTCACCGAGCTGCGCTGTCAGTACCACCGGTGGTGCTGGAACCTCGACGGCGACCTCAAGGAGATCCCCAGTCGTCGAGACTTCGGTGTGGTCGACAACGAGGCCTATGCCCTGCGGGCCCTCGCCGTCGACACCTGGGGTCCGCTGGTGTTCGTGAACTTCGATCCCGAGGCCATGCCGCTGGCCGAGTATCTCGGAGGCGCCCCCGCCGATGCCGCCCATCAGGGCCTCGACGACTTCCGATGCCGTGTGCAGGTCACCGTGCCGGTCCCCGCCAACTGGAAGACCACCGCCGATGGGTTCAGCGAGACCCTCCATGTGCAGGGTCTGCATCCCGAACTGCTGCACATCTACGACGACCTCGACTCCGATCAGGTGGTGTGGACCCATGCCGCCCGCAGTCGGCAGCCCTACGGGCGCCCGTCGCCGCGTCTGCGTCCGACCCCGTCGGATCAGGAGATCTGGAACGCCTTCGCCGCGGTGTTCTCCAGCCGGGTGGGTCTCGATCCCGCCGATCCCGGTCCGGTCCCGACCGTCGATGAGCAGCATCCCCTGCTGTCGGTGATGGCGACCCAGCTGCGCGCGGCGCGGGCCGCCGCGGGACTCGACCTGGACCGCTTCAGCGATGAGGCGCTCATGACCCTGGATCAGTACAACATCTTCCCCAACATCACCGTGCTGGTGTTCCCCGATCTGCTGTCGGTGCTGCGGGCCCGGCCCGGTGACAGCCCCGACGAGTGCTTCCTCGACGCGTTCCAGTTCGATCGGGTGGCCCCCGGGGACGACACCGAGCGCACTCCGCCGCTGTGTGTCGAGCTCCCGCTCGGTGAGGCCTCCTTCGGACTGGTGCTCGATCAGGACTTCGCCCTGCTGCGCCATGCCCAGCGCGGACTGCATCAGCCCGGCCTCACCCGGATCACGCTGGCCCAGGAGGAGGTCCGGGTGCTCAACACCCATCGCAACCTCGAGCGGTACCTGGGCATCGACCCCAGTGAGATCGAGGGCGATCACCTGCTGGGCTGATCCGGCGCGCTCTACCATCGGGGGCGTGAGCAACGGAGTCGTCGTCACCGCCACCCGTCGTCGGTCCGACGGCGGACCCAGCGCCCGGTCCCTGCTCATCAGCGTGCTCGGCCAATGGGTCGGGCCCAGCGACACCCCGGTGTGGAACACCACGCTGGTCAGCGCCCTCGACGCGCTGGGCATCGAGGAGCGCGCCGCCCGGCAGGCGGTCAACCGCACCGCGGCGGACGGCTGGCTCGAGGGGGAGTCGATCGGTCGGTACACGAAGTGGCGGCTCACGCCGTCGGGACGTCGTCTCGTGCGCACCTCGGCCCAGCGTCTGCAGCGCTCCTTCGCGCCGGGCGCCTCGTGGAACGGGCGGTTCCTGCTGCTGGCGCTCACCGGCACCGCCCCCGATCGCGTCACCCGCGATCGTCTCGCCACCGGGCTCGACTTCGAGGGGTTCGGCGTGCTCAGTTCCGGGCTCTGGATCGCCGCCGATCTCGACGCCCGGGCCGGCGCCGAGGCCCTGCTCGAGAGCGTCGGGCATGACGGCACCGCGCTGATGTTCAGCGCCGAGACCATCGAGGGGGCCGAGACCCCCGCCGAGGTGGTGGCCATGGCCTGGGATCTCGACACCGCCGCGGCGGCCCATGAGGCCTTCCTCACCGAGTTCGACGGGGTGGTGCCCGCCGATGACCGCGAGGCGTTCGCCCTGCGCACCCGTCTGGCCCACGAGTGGCGGCATCTGCTGAGCGTGGACCCGGCGCTGCCCCCGCAGCTGCTGCCGGCCGACTGGGCCGGCACCCGGGCCCGGGAGGTCTTCCACGCCTGCTACGCCGCCTGGGCCGAGCCCGCCACTTCGTACTACACAAAGTTGGCAGACGAGTCGGTTATGTCATAGATTGTCGCCATGACTGAACTCGGATTCCCCGTCTTCGACTGCGACAACCACTACTACGAGGCCATCGACGCCTTCACCCGGCATCTCGATCCTCGGACCGGCCCCCGCACCATCCAGTGGTGCACCATCAACGGCCGGCAGTACCACGTCATCGGCGGCAAGGTGAGCCATGCCGTGGTCAACCCCACCTTCGATCCGGTGGCGCTGCCCGGTGTGCTCAAGGACTACTTCCGCGGCAACCCCAACAACGAGAACCCCATCGAACTGCTCAAGAAGCGCGAGCCGATCCGTCCCGCCTACCGCGACGCGGAGGCCCGTATCGCCACGCTCGACGAGCACGGCCTCGAGAAGGTCTGGCTGTTCCCGACCCTCGGCATGATCTACGAGGAGCCGCTCCATCAGGATCCCTGGGCGGTGCAGCAGGTGTTCACCGCCTTCAACCGCTGGATGCTCGAGGACTGGGGCTTCAACCACAAGAACCGCATCTTCGCCGCTCCCTACATCACGCTCGTCGATGTGGACTGGGCCGTGCGCGAGGTCGAGTTCGCCATCGACAACGGTGCCACCTCCATCGTGATGCGACCCGCCGCCCCCACCACCGTCGACGGTCCCCGCTCGCCGGCCGATCCGATGTTCGATCCCTTCTGGGCCCGGGTCAACGAGGCCGGCATCACCGTGGTCGCCCATGCCGGCGACTCCGGCTACGGCTCCAACGGCTACGCCGAGGACAACGGCTTCTCGGCCTCGTTCGGCCAGCAGAGCCGTCCGCAGCCGCTGCGCATGACCACCATGTTCGATCGCCCCATCGAGGACTTCCTCGGCTCGCTGGTCTGCGACAAGGTGTTCGAGCGTTTCCCGAACCTGCGGGTCGCCTCGGTCGAGAACGGCTCGGGCTTCCTGCGCGGTCTGCTCAAGAAGCTCGACATCACGGCCAACAAGATGCCCGGCTGGTTCCCCGAGGCGCCCTCGGAGACCTTCCGTCGTCACATCTGGATCAACCCCTTCTGGGAGGACGATGTGCACGAGGTCGTCGAGCTCGTGGGTTCCGATCGCGTCATCTTCGGTTCCGACTGGCCCCATATCGAGGGCATGCCCGAGCCGCTCGACTACATCGATGAGCTCAAGGAGTTCTCGCCGGCGGTGCAGCAGATGATCATGCGCGACAACACCGAGTTCCTCAACACTCCTCGTCCTGCCTGATCCTTCGAGGTCCACAATCCATGTCCGCGCCGCAGCGCCTCGTCCTGTTCCTGGGCGGGGCGCTCGGTCTTCTCATGGCCGTCGGTGCACCGGGGTGGTTCGGCGGGGCCGATGAGGGCACCCATGCGATGCGGGCGCTGGCCATGGCCCATGGTCATCTGCTGCCCACCGAGATCGATGGGGTGCTGACCTCCACGGTTCCCTCCGCGCAGAGCGACTCGGTGGGCATGGTGATCCGCCATGCCGCCAGCAGCACCGCGCCCAACAGCCCGGAGCTGCTCGGCAACCTGCTGGCGGTGTCTCCGAGCTGGGACGAGACCCGTGGGTTCGACACCGGCGCCACGATGGCCGCCTCCCCCGTGGCGTACGCCCCCTCGGCGCTGTTCATGGCAGTGCCGAACCTCCTCGACGCACCGCCGATCCTCACGCTGTGGTTCGGTCGACTGGGCGACCTCGTCGTCTACCTGGCGCTGGCCGTGGTGGCCGTCGGCCTGGCCGGGGCGTTCCGATGGACCCTCGCGCTCACCGCGCTGTTCCCCATGAACCTCGCCATGGCGGCCTCGGTGAGTCCTGATGCGGTCACCATCGGGTCGCTGCTGCTGGTGCTCGCCCTCTGGACCCGGGTGTGGCGGGACACCGGTGCGGTCGGAGCCGCCGCCGAGGAGGTGACCGGCGGGGCGACCGCCGACACGACTGGAGAACCGGCCGTCGAGGGCTCGTCGGTGGCGCCCCTCTGGCGTCTCGCCGCCATGGTCGGCGGCGCCGGGCTCCTGCTGGCGCTGGCCAAGCCGCCGTACTTCGCCGTGCTGGCCGCCTTCCCGGCGCTGCTGCTGGTGCGTCGTCGCCAGGTGCGGGTGCGCGTCGCCGCCGCGGCCGCCACGGCTGCGCTCGGGGTGGGGGTGGCGGCCTCAGTGTTCAGCACCTCGAACGACTACCGATCCGCCGGCGCGGGCATGTTCGCCGAGCTTCGGTTCCAACCCGATGTGCAGCTCCGGCGCATCACCGACGCGCCGCTGAGCTTCCTCGGACGCTGCATCGGTCGGTGGTTCGAGGCGGTACCCGACTCCGTCCAGCGGTGGACACGGCAGCTCGGGTTCTGGCGTTCGGATCTGCCGCCGCTCCTGGCCTGGACGATCGTCATCGGATCCGTCGTGGTGGCCATGATCCTCGACGCCGAGGACCTCCTCCACCTGCGCCGATTCTGTCGGGCCATCTTCGCGGTGGGCACCGCGGCGATCCTGCTGGCGTTGATGACCTCGTCCTATGTGTACTTCGACGACACCGTCGACGGGGTGCACATGACCGAGCAGATCGGCCGCTACTCGGTGCCGCTGTTCGCCATGGGCATCATGGGGTGGGCGCCGCGCTGGCCGTTGCGGCTCGGCGGCGCGGAACTCCTGCGGAGCGCACGCGCCCGCCAGGTGATGGTGGGGGCCATGGGTGTGGCCATCACGGTCTGCGTGGTGGCCGTGCTGGTGCAGTGGTGGTGGCCCGGCGTGGCCGGGCCCTTCACCGGGTACTGAGTGGCTACTGGGCGCGCTCGGCGAGGATGCGGTCGCGGATCTCGCGCTTGAGGATCTTGCCGGTGGCTCCCCGGGCCAGCGGTTCGTTCTGGACGAACCACTGCGTGGGGATCTTGAACGAGGCCATGCGGTGCTTGAGGAACTCCTCCAGCGCCGCGGTGTCGAGTTCGACGCCGGGCTCGACCATGATGGCGGCCACGACCTCCTCACCGAGTCGCTCATGGGGCAGACCGAACACGGCGCACTCGTGCACGAGCGGATACTCGTAGATCTGGGCCTCGACCTCGGCGCAGTACACGTTCTCGCCGCCTCGCAGCACCATGTCCTTGGCCCGGTCGACGATGTAGAGGAATCCCTCCTCGTCGAGGTAGCCGAGATCACCGGTGTGCAACCAGCCGTCCACGATGGCCTCGGCGGTGGCCTCCGGGCGGTTCCAGTAGCCACGGATGAGCATGGGGCCCGACAGTTGGATCTCACCCACCTCGCCGGCGGGAAGGGTGTTGCCCTCGGTGTCCTGCACCCGCACCTGCATGATGGGCAGGACGCGTCCGGTGCTGTCGGGCTTGCGGATGTAGTCGTCGCCGGTGTTTCCCGGGCCGTAGCCCTGGGTCTCGGTGAGGCCGTAGCCCAGCTGCGGGCGACCGCTGCCGTGGAAGGAGCCCTCGATCTTGCGCACCAGTTCCGGAGCCATGGGGGCGCCTCCGCCGCCGATGGCCTTGAGGCTCGAGGTGTCGTACTTCTCGAAGTCGGGATGACTGATGAGATCCTGGGACATGGTGGGCACGCCCACGAAGTTGGTGACGCGCTCGCGCTCGATGAGCTGCAGGGCGCGCAGGGGATCCCACTTGTGCATCATCACCAGCCGGTTGCCCAGCGCCACCGAACCGAGCATGACCGGGACGCAGCCGGTGACATGGAACAGCGGCACGATGAGGATGAAGCAGGCGGGGTAGGACGGCGGGTCATCCTCGCTCGGCGGCTTCGGGTCGACCCGCAGGGATTCGACGATGCCGCGGCAGGCGAAGGCGAACAGTCCGTTGAGCACGGCCCGGTTGGTGGAGACCGCACCCTTGGGATGTCCGGTGGTGCCGGAGGTGTAGAGGATGGTGGCATCGGAGTCGGGATCGACGGTGACCTCGGGCATCGGCGCCCCCGGCACCAGCACATCGTCGAGATGCTCGACGCCGGCGGGCAGGTCACCGGTGCAGCGCACGGCGATGCCGCGCACACCGAGCGAGGCGAGCTGGGCACCGATGCGCTCGATGCGCTCCTCGTCGGCGAAGAGCACCTTGGCGCCGGAATCGATGAGCCCGTACTCGATCTCGGGACCGGTCCACCAGGCGTTGACCGACACCGAGACCGCACCGATCGACACGATGGCGCCGAAGGCCATGATCCATTCGGGGTAGTTGCGCATGTCGATGGCGACGCGGTCACCGGGCTTGATGCCGTAGCGATCCACGAGCAGCGCGGCGATGGCGTTCATGCGGGCGGTGAACTCGGCGAAGGTCCAGCGTTCGTCCTCGTAGACGAGGAAGACGTTGTCGGCCGGCTGGTTCTGCAGACCGACGAAGAGCTCGCGCACCGAGGACGGGATGTTGCTGAACACCCGCTGGGTGCGCCCGAGCGCCTCGACCTCGACGATCTCCAACGGACCGCCGGGACCGGTCAGGTAGGCCGCTGCTTCTTCGAATGTCATCGCCACGGGGGCACCCCTTGTACTGGACGGACCGCAGAACCGTAGGCCCGGATGTGGGGGGAATGCTACCGAGCGGTAACTACGCGCTGCGCACCTCGGCGTCGAGGACCCGCACCGTCATGACGGCGACGTTCATCAGCCGGTCATCGGCGCCGGTGTCGCGGGCGGTGGCCCGCACCATCACATCGGCCCCCCGGATGCCGATGATCTCGGCCTCGGCCACGATCGGGCCCTCCCGGCCCGGATTCAGATAATGGATGGTGAGGTCCGAGACGATGGCGCCCGGGGTGGGTCCCGGGACGCGCTCGCCCACCACCACGGCGCGGGCCGCGCTGTCGAGCAGATGGGCCACCGCGCCGCCATGGAGGATGCCCCAGGGGTTGCGCAGGTGCACCGCAGGGTGGAGCCGCACCACACCGGGTCGGGGTCCGGCCTCGAGGGCGAAGAACTCGGTGGGGGACAGGCGGTACAGGGGATCGGCGTCGAACTCGAGGTGGTTGAGCTTCACCGGGCGGGTGAACGGCGGTGGCCCTCCCGCCGGGGTGAGCACCGCGCAGGTGATCCAGGAGGTGGCCACCTCCTGGCTGGCGAGGTCGCGCACGGTGCTGCGGGTGACCACCGAGGAGCGACCGCGGCGCATGACCCGGGTGTCGATGGTGAGATCACCGGTGCCGACGGGTCCGCGCAGGGCGTCGGGTGCCCGGCGCAGGCTCAGGTTGGTGGTGACGATCCAGTCGGGCAGGCAGGCGAGGCCCGAGGTCATCCCACCGATGGAGTCGGTGAGGCTGGCGAGCATGCCCGTCTCGAGCCGACCCTCGGCGTCGACCACATGGGCCGGTGCGGCGAACGCACCGCGGGTGGTGGGCAGCGGGGTGGTGCCGTCGCCGAGTTCGGTGATCGGCATGGGCAGATAGTGGGCCATGCCGATGCCCCGGGCGTTGCCCTCACCGAAACTGGGCGTCGGACGATCGGTCATCGGGTGCTCACCTCCACCGTGGCATGCGAGCAGATCCGATCGGTGCGGTCGAGCACCTGCACGACGGCAGTGAGGCGCTCATCGGCGGCGTCGACCCTGCCGAGCAGTTCGGCCCGAGCCCGCAGCGGCCCGGCGAACCCGAGCTCCATGAAGGCCAGGTGCAGATCGACGGTGGCGGCGGCGGGGCCGAGCAGCGACTGCCCGAGGGAGACCGCGGCGGCGTCGACGAGCGCGGTGTGCACACCACCGTGCAGGGCACCCACGGTGTTGCCGACCTCGGGTCGCAGATCGATGCGGACCTCACCGATGGCCACGCTCTCGAGACCGAGCTCCTCGTGGTAGGGCCCCGGTGGCGGCTGATCGCCCTCGAGCTGTGACATGGTCCGACGACCCGGCGAGGTGTCGATCACGATGTCGACGAGATGATCGGGTCGGGGCACCACCGCGAAGGTGAGCACGGCCAGACCCGCCGGTCGGTCGTCATCGGTGTGCAGCCGGGCGTCGAGCACGAGGGTGCGACGGCCGCGCCGCAGCACGCCGATGTCGGCCCGCAGTCGGTCGATCGGACCGGTCGGGAGCAGATGCAGCGACAGATCCGCGGTGAAGGCCCAGTCGGGGGCCGCTGCGGTGATCGATCGCATGCCGCCCAGGGCATCGACGAGCATGCCGACGGCGCCGATCCGGGGGCCGCCGTCGGGACCGGCGATGGCCGGAGTCACCGGCAGCCAGCCCCGCACATCGCCCTCGACGGACTGTTCGGACTCCATGGCCAGCAGCCGCATGGCGTGCCGGGGCGGGGGATAGGCCGGTCGCGACGCAGGGTCGGCGGGGGCGTCGGGATCGGTCACCGGGGGAGTCTACGGGGACGCCTGATCACCCCTGGACGGGGACAGGATCGTCTCCGGGATGCGAGGATGGGGACCTCGTCAAGGGGGAGTCTCATGCTCGATCTCATCATCCGTGGAGGCATCGTCGTCGACGGCACCGGTGCCGAGGGATTCCGCGCCGACGTCGGTGTGCGCGACGGCCGCATCGTGGTCATCGGCGATGTCGACGAACCGGCGGCCCGCACCATCGACGCCGATGGTCGGGTCATCACCCCGGGCTTCGTGGATCTGCACACCCACTACGACCCGCAGGTCATGTGGGATCCGGCGGCCACACCCTCCTCGCTGCACGGCGTCACCACCGTGTTCGGTGGCAACTGCGGCTTCAGCATCGCCCCCATCACCCCGGAGGCCGCCGAGTACCTCATCCCGATGCTGGCCCGCGTCGAGGGCATGCCGGTCGAGACCCTCGAGGCCGGACTCGACCGGGCCTGGGACGGCTTCGGATCCTGGCTGGATCGACTCGAGGGCAACCTCGCGGTCAACGCCGGGTTCCTCGTGGGACACAGCGCGCTGCGGCGCGTCGTGATGGGCGAGGCGGCGGTCGGCGAGGCCGCCGGTCCCGAGCAGATCCGGGCCATGGTGCGACTGCTCCATGAGAGCATCGCCGCTGGTGGTCTCGGCTTCTCGAGCACCGCGTCGCCCAGCCACAGCGATCACGACGGCGATCCCGTGCCCTCCCGGTTCGCCGCGGTGGAGGAGTTCCTCGCCCTGGCCAGCGCCGTCGGGGAGCACGCCGGCACCACACTGGAACTCATCCCGTCGGCCTCGTCACGGTTCTCCGAGGCGGAGATCGACCTCATGACCTCGATGTCGGCCGCCGCCGACCGCCCGCTGAACTGGAACGTCATGGTGGTGGCCGCCGGGGAGGAGGCCGCCGCCGGTCGCGAGGTCAAGCTCTCCGCCTCCGACCACGCCGCCGCTCGCGGTGGTCGCGTGGTCGGGCTGTGCCTGCCCGAGCCCATGCGGATGCGTCTCAGCTTCGCCACCGGGTTCATCCTCGATCTGGTCCCCGGCTTCGCCGAGGTGCTGCACCTGCCCCACGCCGAGCGCCGCGCCGCGCTGGCCGATCCGGCGGTGCGTCGCCGTCTCGCCGAGGCCATCGCCCCACTGCCGCCGCACCATTCCATCTCCCGGTTCGCGCAGTACACGATCGCCGATGTCGAGTCGCCCGAGCTCGAGCGTCATGTGGGCCGTGTGGTCGCCGACATCGCCGCCGAGCGCGGTGTCGATCCGCTCGACGCCCTGCTCGACATCGTCATCGCCGACGACCTCGCCACCGGGCTCGAACCCCCCACCGTGGGCACCGACGACGCGTCATGGGCGGAGCGGGCCCGCCTGCTCACCTCCGATCCCCGTGTGATCGCCGGCGGATCCGATGCCGGTGCCCATCTCGACATGATGAAGACCTTCGCCTGCCACACCAGCTTCCTGGCCGAAGGGGTGCGCGATCGTGGTCTGCTGTCGTTCGAGCGAGCCGTGCAGCTGTTCACCGATGCGCCGGCCCGGCTCTACGGCCTCAGCGGTCGCGGACGCGTGGCCGAGGGCTGGTTCGCCGATCTCGTCATCCTCGATCCGGCCACGGTCGGACCCGGCACCGTCACCCCCCGTCGCGATCTTCCCGGTGGTGGTTGGCGGCTCTACTCCGAGGCCACCGGCATCGATGCCACCATCGTCAACGGCACCCCCATCGTGGAGAACGGGCGCGTCACCGGCGACACCCCCGGCACCACCATCCGTTCCGGACGCGACACCGAGACCGTCACCGCCCGCTGATCAGAGATCGGGGATGGGCAGGGCGAAGGTGGAGGATTCGGTCCCGCCGTCGATCTCGATGATCTTGCCGGTCATGTAACGGGCTGCGCTCGAGGCCAGATAGAGCACACCAAGGGCGATGTCGGTGGGCTCGGCGATGAAGCGCAGCGGCGTGGCCTCGATCATGGCGTCGCGGATCTCGGGCACGGTGAGGATGGTCTCGAGTGCCGAGGTGGCGGTGGATCCCACGGCGATTGCGTTCACCCTCACCTTGGGATTGAGATCGGTGGCGAGATAGCGGGTCATATGGGTCATGGCCGCCTTGGCCACGCCGTACTGGGTGAGGCCGCGGGCGGCGGTGCGCCCGGCCATGGAGGAGATGTTCACGACACAGCCCCGATTGGCCACCAGCTGCGGCACGCAGGCCTGGGTGAGCACCAGTGCGGTCGTGACGTTGAAGTGGAACGAGTCCTCGAAGGACTTGGCGGTGATGTCGGCCAGGGCGGCGGGCGGCGACCCGCCGGCGTTGTTGACCACGATGTCGATGCGTCCCAGTTCCTCGACGGTGGCCGCCGCGAACTCGGCCAGGAAGTCGAGGTCGTTGACGTTGCCGGGCATGACGAACGCCCGGCGCCCGAAGCCCCGGGCCGCCTCGGCGACCTCGGCGAGCTGATCGGCGCTGCGGGCGGTGATGGCGATGTCGGCGCCGGCCTCGGCCAGCACCCGGGCCGAGGCGGCGCCGATGCCGCGTCCGGCGCCGGTGATGATGGCCACCTGGCCGTCGAGACGGAAACGATCGAAGATGCTCATGGCGAGCACGTTAGGCGCGTCATGCCCTGGGTCATGCCCTGGGTCATGCCCTGGGTCACGCACCCCGTCGGAGTGTCGTGATGGTGATGGTGTGTCGATCGAGACCGGCCGGATCGAGGGCGGCGGCGAATCCGGCCGCGGTGGGCACCGCGATGACCCCGGCGCCGGGGCCACCGTCGATCACGACCTCTGCGCAGATGTCCTCGGTGAAGAACCGAGCGGTGGCGGAGAGGTCGCCGGTGAGGGTGGCGGCCGGGTGGGCGGCCAGTGCGAGGTTGGCGAGGCGACCGAGACCGGTGTCGAGCATCCCCCCGATCCAGGCGTCGACCCCAATGCGGGCGCAGTGGTCGAGCACCTCGGCGGCATCCAGCCAGCTGCCGAAGCGGGGAGCCTTCACGCACACCACCGAGCAGGCCCCCAGCTCCACCGCCTCCAGGGTGCGGGCCACCGAGGTCAACGACTCGTCCAGACAGATCGGTGTGGTGATGCGCAGGGCCAGCGCGGCATGATCGGCGAGCGAGTCGGCGGCGAGCGGCTGTTCGATGCTCGTGAGTCCGAACTCGTCCAGCTCGGCGAGCCGGGCCGCGTCGTCGAGGGTGTAGGAGCCGTTGGCGTCGACCATGACCTCGATGTCGGGACCCACCGCGGCGCGCACGGCCCGCACCACCTCCACGTCACGACCCGGGGCGATCTTCACCTTGATGCGCCCGTAGCCCTCGGCCACCCGGGCCAGGGCGGCGGCCGCGGTGCGATCGGGGGAGTCGAGCAGGCCGATGGCCACCCCGGCGGGCACCATCGGGCGCGGCGCCTCCGAGAACCGCGTGGCCAGTGACCGGCCATCGCGGGTGCACTCGGCGTCGAGCAGGGCGAGCTCGATCGACGCCCGGGCCATGGGCTGTCCGCGCACCGACCCGAACAGGGCGCGCACCCCGGCGGCGGTGATGGCGTCGGCGGCCAACAGCCGCGGACCGAGCTCGTCGCGCAGCACGGCGAACGCTCCGTCGACGGACTCCTCGGTGTAGGTCGCCTCCGGTAGGGCGGCGCAGTCGCCCCACCCCTCGCCGTCGGGACCCAGCAGTCGCAGGATCGCCGCGGTGCGCACCGTGGTGGTGCCATGGGCGGCGACGAACGGTTCGATGAGGGGGAGCGCGACGATCCGCAGCTCGATGGCGTCGATGCGGATCGCGTCGCTCACGCCGATCAGCCTACGACCCGCACCCTCGGGCCTAGCGTGGGGTCATGAACGGCATCGATCGTCAGCGTCTCGCCGAACTCCGGGCACTCGAGGAGCAGCGCTTCATCGAGCTCCATCCCCGATCGCAGCAGCTCGCCGCCGAGGCGCAGCAGCATCTGGTCGCCGGGGTGCCGATGAACTGGATGCGGCGCTGGCCCGGATCGTTCCCGGTGTTCGTGGAGTCGGCCTCGGGGGCCCGGTTCGTCGACGTCGACGGCAACTCCTATGTCGATCTCTGTCTCGGTGACACCGGGGCGATGGCCGGCCACGGGCTGCCGGCGGTGGTCGAGGCCCTCGCCCATCAGGCCCCCAGGGGCATCACCACGATGCTGCCGGGGGCTTCGGCCGCGGCGGTCGCCGGTCTGCTCGCCGAGCGGTTCGGACTGCCGGCCTGGCAGTTCGCCCTCACCGCCACCGATGCCAACCGGTTCGCCCTCCGCCTGGCCCGATCCCTCACCGGTCGCTCCAAGGTCGTGGTCATGAACTGGTGCTACCACGGCACCGTCGATGAGACCTTCGCCGTGCTCGACGACCATGGCGCCGTGGTGCCCCGGCCCGGCAGCACCGGTGCCGCGGTCGATCCCGCGCTCACCACCCGGGTGGTCGAGTTCAACGACCTCGGGGCCCTCGAGGCGGCGCTCGCCCATGGCGATGTGGCCTGTGTGCTCACCGAGCCGGCGCTCACCAACATCGGCATCGTGCTGCCGGAACCGGGGTACCTCGAGGCCGTGCAAGAACTCACCCGGGCCGCCGGAGCGCTGCTCATCATCGACGAGACCCACACGATCTGCGCCGGGCCCGGTGGGTGCACGGCGGCCGACGGACTCGATCCGGACATCCTCACGATCGGCAAACCCATCGCCGGCGGGGTGCCCATGGCGGCCTGGGGTCTGTCGGCCGACCTCGCCGCCCGAGCGGCCACCATGTTCCTGAGCGATGACACCGATGTGAGCGGGGTGGGCGGCACCCTCGCCGGCAACGCGCTGTCGTTGGCCGCCGCCGAGGCCACGCTGTCGAGCACCCTCACCGCTGCGGACTACGAGCACACCATCGCCCTCGCCGTCCGCTGGACCGACGGCGTGGCCGCCACCATCGAGCGCACGGGCCTGCCCTGGCATGTGCAGCGTCTCGGGTGTCGAGCCGAGTACTGGTTCTGTCCGCCCCCCCGCAACGGCGGCGAGGCCGCCGCCGCGGTGGACCATGAGCTCGACGCCTTCATGCATCTGTGGTGCATGAACCGCGGCGTGCTGCTCGCTCCGTTCCACAACATGGCCCTCATGGCGCCGGCCACCACCGCCGCCGATGTCGACCTCCACACCGAGGTGTTCGCCGCTGCGGTCGACGCTCTGCTGGGGTCCTGAGGCGGACCGCTCGGTAGCCTGCGCTCATGTTCGGCTTCAGACAACCCGAGTTGGTCGGCCCCGACCACGCCCTGCCCGGTCGCGACATCGCCATGCCGGTGGCGCCGGCCCATCTGGTGCTGGGCACCTCGATGACGCCGCCGTTCCCCTCGCAGATGGCGCAGCTGGTGGTGGGCATGGGTTGCTTCTGGGGCGCCGAGCGCAAGTTCTGGCAGCTGCCGGGCGTGCACACCACGGCGGTCGGGTACGCCGGCGGCCACACCCCCAATCCGACCTATGAGGAGGTCTGCTCGGGTCGCACCGATCACACCGAGGTCGTGCTGGTGGTGTTCGATCCCGCGGCGGTGTCCCTCGACGAGGTGCTGCGCTGCTTCTGGGAGAACCATGATCCCACCCAGGGGTTCCGTCAGGGCAACGACGTCGGCACCCAGTACCGCTCCGCCATCTACACCGCCGACGAGGAGCAGTTCGCCGCCGCTCGTCGCAGCCTCGAGCGGTTCGACGCCATCCTGCGCGAGCGTCGTTTCGATCCCATCACCACCGAGATCGCCCCCGCGGGTCCCTTCTTCTACGCCGAGGACGTGCACCAGCAGTATCTCGCCAAGCATCCCAACGGCTATTGCGGACTCGGCGGAACCGGCGTCGGGTGTCCCGTCGGCATCTCGAACGCCGACTGATCCGTGGCCGGCGATCCCCGACCGGTCGACGTGCTGGTCCTCGGTGCCGGTGTGGCCGGGCTGCTCGCCGCCCGAGCCCTCGTCGGGGCGGGGCGTGAGGTGGTCGTGATCGACAAGGGTCGGGGGGTCGGCGGACGCCTGGCCACCCGCCGCATCGGCGACGGGGTGTTCGACCACGGTGCCCAGTTCTTCACCTCGGCCGACCCCTGGTTCGCCGCCGAGGTGGCCGAGTGGGAGGCCGCCGGCGTGGTGGCCCCGTGGTTCGATCGGCGCCTCGAGCCCGATGGCACCTCGGTGGTCGATGGGCATCCCCGTTGGCGGGGTGCCACGGGCATGACCGCAATCGCCAAGCATCTCGCCGTCGGGCTCGATGTTCGCACCGCCACCCGGGCCACCGCCCTGATCGCCGAGGACGGGGGGTGGCGGGTCAGGGTCGCCGAGGGCGCGGACCTCCGGGCGGGGTCGGTGGTGCTCACCGCTCCGGTGCCCCAGACCATCGAGCTGCTCGCCGCCGGGGACACCACCCTGACCCCGGCCGACCAGCAGGCTCTGGCGGCGATCACCTATCACCCCTGTGTGGCGGTGCTCGCCCTGCTCGACGGTCCCGCCGACCTGCCTGAGCCCGGGGCGCTGCGTCCGGCCGGTGAACCGCTCGACTGGGTGGCTGACAACCAGCGCAAGGGCATCTCCCCGGTGCCGGCGCTGACGGTCCATGCCGGGCCCGACACCAGCCGGCGGCTCTGGGACTCCCCCGATGAGGAGTTGGTGGCCACCCTGCTCGCCGCCGTGCCCGGGCTGCAGGCCGCCCCGCTCCCCGGTGGGACACAGGTCCAGCGCTGGCGCTACGCCCGCCCCGAGGTGCTCCATCCCGACCCGGTCCTGCGCCTCGACGGTCTCCCCCCGGCGGTGCTGGCCGGTGACGCCTTCGCCGGCGCGCGGGTGCCCGGGGCCGCCGCCTCGGGACGCGCCGCCGCGGCGCTGCTGCTCGCCGAGGCCTGAGGCCCGATCGGGATCTGGTTCGGGATCGGTTCGGGATCGGAGACCACCGGCCCGTCCCCGATCCCCCGGGAGCGGGGGGATCCCAAGGGGCCCTTGGGATCCGGGGCATCCGTCGCCGCTCCTGACCGCGCCTGGTCGGGGTCACCGGATCGGGGGAGGGGCTTTTAGCAGACCTCCGGAGGGCGGAAGTGGATGTGACAGGTGTCACAGGACGGACGGCCCGTGAATGTTGCACTTCCGTGACGAAGAGGACAGGCTGACCCCCGACTGTTGCGGTTCCGTTACGGACCGCGACGAAGGAGCAGTGCCTCATGACCCTCGCGTTCAGTGTCTCCTCCAGCCCCGCCCTCGCCCTCGCCGGCGGAGCTCCCGCAGCGGCATCGACCCCGGCGTCGGTGTCCGGGTCGTCCTCCGGGTCGCCCTTCGCCCACCTGCGTCACGATGTGCTCATCGGTCTCGGCGCCCTGATGGTCCTGCTCGGCGTGATCACCTTCGCCGTCGTCGGTCAGCCCCGTGGGGTGGCCGGCGCCAGTGCCGCACCGGGCCGGGCCCTCACCGCCGTCGCCACCAGAGTCGGATCCGACGCCGCCCGGACCGAGGAGGTCGGGACCGTCGCCCCGGCTGCCGATGCGGCGGCCACCGAGGCCGCCCTGGCCTTCATCGCCGGCCTCACGGCTCAGGCCGAGCAGCAGGCGTCCGACGCCCGCGCCCAGCAGGCCGCCGAGGCCGCCGCGACCGAGCGGGCCGGCCGCCGGGCCACCCCCGTCGCCTCGAGCGCCGGCCGCGCCGCCCCTGTGGCCGCCACCGGCGGGGTCTGGGATCGACTCGCCCAGTGCGAGAGCGGTGGCGACTGGTCGATCAACACCGGCAACGGCTTCAGCGGTGGTCTGCAGTTCCTCCGCAGCACCTGGCTCGGCGCCGGTGGTGGCGAGTACGCCCCTGACGCCCACCTCGCCACCCGCGAGCAGCAGATCGACATCGCCTCCCGGGTCCAGGCCTCACAGGGATGGGGCGCATGGCCGGGCTGCTCGGCCATGTTGGGTCTGCGGTAGGTCCGCTAGCCTCAGCGCCCGTCCCCCCAACCGATCAGGAGAGTCCCCCATGGCCTTCGAACTGCCCGCCCTGCCCTACGCCCAGGACGCCCTCGCGCCCCACATCAGCGCCGAGACCCTCGAGTACCACTACGGCAAGCACCACAAGACCTACGTCGACAACCTCAACAAGCTCGTCGACGGCACCCCCGATGCCGATGCGTCACTCGAGTCCATCATCATGAAGGCCGAGGGTGGCCTGTTCAACAACGCCGCCCAGGTCTGGAACCACACCTTCTTCTGGAACTGCCTGACCCCCAACGGCGGCGGCGCCCCCACCGGTGAGCTCGCCGATCGGATCAGCTCCTCGTTCGGCTCCTACGACGCCTTCAAGGCCCAGATCACCGACGCCGGTCTCACCCAGTTCGGTTCCGGCTGGGCCTGGCTGGTCGAGGACGGCAGCGGCCTCGCCATCATGAAGACCCCGAACGCCGATCTCCCGATGAAGCACAGCGCCAAGGCCCTGTTCACCATCGATGTGTGGGAGCACGCCTACTACATCGACTACCGCAACGCCCGCGCCAAGTTCATCGAGGTCGTGCTCGACAACCTCGTCAACTGGGACTTCGTCGCCGCCAACCTCGCCGCCTGAGTCCCGGCTGATCCTTGGCTCCCAGCCCCCTGCCCGCCGATCTCGTCGACGCCTGCGGCGACGATCCGGGCTGGGGCTGTGAGCATGTCTATGACTGGACCGGTTCCAAGTGGCTGGCCACCACCGTCGAGTGGGTGCTGGCCAAGCCGCTGACCATCCTGATCATCGTCCTCATCGCCGCCGTCGTCGCCCGGGTGGTGCGCTGGATCATCAGTCGATCCATGCGGCGCCTGATGGCCGGCGGCGGTGGCGCGTCGGGGCTGCTCGGCCGTCACACCTCGTCGGTGCTGCTGTCGGCCGGCGACGACTCCCTGCGCTCGGTGGCGCGGGTCGAGACCCTCACCGCAGTCTTCCGCTCGCTGGCCACGGCGCTGGTGTGGTTCGTCGCCGTGGTCGCCATCTTCGACACCCTCGGAGTGAGCCTCGGGCCCATCCTCGCCACCGCCGGCATCCTCGGTGTGGCCCTCGGCTTCGGCACCCAGCAGATGGTGCGTGACTTCATCGCCGGCTTCTTCATCGTGACCGAGGATCAGCTCGGCGTGGGTGACACCGTCGACCTCGGGGGTGGGGCCAAGGGAGTGGTCGAACGGGTGTCGCTGCGGGCCACGCATCTGCGCGATGTCGAGGGCACGGTCTGGCATGTGCCCAACGGTCAGATCACCCGGGTGGCCAACCGCAGCCAGGAATGGGCCCGGGCGCTCATCGATGTCGTGGTGCCCTACGCCGCCGACATCGCCCGGGTCAGCGAGGTCATGAGGACCACGGCGGAGGCACTGGCGGCGGATGCGGCCTTCGCGTCGTCCATCACCGATGCCCCCGAGGTCTGGGGCATCCAGGAGTTCTCCCCGGCGGGGGTCGAGGTCCGTCTCGTCATCCGGACCCTGCCGGCGGCCCAGTTCGCCGTGCTGCGGGAACTGCGATCCCGCCTCAAGACGGCCTTCGCCGAGGCCGGGGTGGCCTTCGCCTATGCCGGTGGTCCCACCCAGGTGGTGCTCACCGATGAGCGCGGTGCCGTCGGTGGCTCAGGCCTCGTCGGGATCGGCGGCGAGGGCGACGAGGACAACGCCTTCGTCGGCGAGGTCGACGGCGACTGATCCGGCGTTCGCCGCCTCGGTCACGTCCTCGAGCACGCTGCGCAGCGCGACGGCGCGGGCGGCGGTGTCGGTGACCTCGATGCGGTCGACGGGCCACTTGAGCGAACGCTTGGCCTCGGTCTTGGCCCGGCGGGCGGCGCTGAGGACCTCGGCGCCCATGGCGAAGGCCAACGGATCGCCGTCGGCGGCACGGTCGCGCAGTTCGGTGACATCGGGCCAGGGCGCGGTGTGCACCGAACCCTGCTGCCACCAGGACCAGATCTCCTCGGTGACGAACGGCAGGAACGGGGCGAACAGTCGCAGCAGGGTGGACAGCGCCAGCTGCAGGGTGGCCTGGGCACTGGCGGCGGCATGGTCACCGCGGCTGCCGTAGGCCCGGGCCTTGACCAGTTCGAGGTACTGATCGCAGAAGGACCAGAAGAAGGTCTCGGTGCGCTCGAGGGCCCGGGCGTAGTCGTAGCCGTCGAAGGCCGCGGTGGCCTCCTCGACCAGTCGGGCCAGATCGGCCAGCAGGGCCCGGTCGAGCGGCTCGACGATGACGGCGGGATCATGCAGGACCGCAGCGCCGTCGGCGGCACCGAGGCCGAGACCGAACCGGCTGGCGTTGAGCAGCTTGATGGCCAGGCGGCGACCGATCTTCATCTGCCCCTCGTCGAAGGTGGTGTCGGTTCCCGGTCGACCGCTGGCCGCCCAGTAGCGCACCGCATCGGCGCCGTACTGCTCGAGCAGATGCAGCGGTGTCACCACGTTGCCCTTCGACTTCGACATCTTCTTGCGATCGGGATCGAGCACCCAGCCCGAGATGCCGGCGTTGCGCCAGGGGAGCGAGTCGTGCTCGAGATGGGCGCGCACGGCGGTGGAGAACAGCCAGGTCCTGATGATCTCGTGGGCCTGGGGGCGCAGATCCATGGGGAACGTTCGCTCGAACAGATCGGGGTCCTCGCCCCAGCCGGTGGCGATCTGCGGGGTGAGCGAGGAGGTGGCCCAGGTGTCCATGACATCGGGGTCGCCGGTGAAGCCACCGGGCTGGTCGCGCTGGGACTCGTCGAACCCCGGTGCCGTGTCGGTGGCGGGATCGACCGGGAGTGCGGCCTCATCGGCCCGGATGGGGGAGTCGTACCGGGGCTGACCATCGGCGTCCAGCGGGTACCAGATGGGGAACGACACCCCGAAGAACCGCTGGCGACTCACCAGCCAGTCGCCGTTGAGGCCGTTCACCCAGTTCTCGTAGCGCACCCGCATGTGGGGCGGATGCCAGTGCAGTTCCGCCCCGCGCTCGAGCAGCGCGCTGCGCAGCGCGAGATCGCGACCACCGTTGCGCAGGTACCACTGGCGGCTGGTGATGATCTCGAGGGGACGATCGCCCTTCTCGTAGAACTTCACGGGATGGGTGATGGGTCGGGGATCGCCGTCGAGGGCGCCGGCCTCGCGCAGCAGTTCGACGATGCGGACCTGCGCCTGCTTGATGGTGCGGCCGGCCAGTTCGCCATGGGCGGCCACCGCCGCCGGGCCGGCCGCAGCGATCCAGTCCGGGGTCTCGGCGACGATGCGTCCGTCGACGGTGATGATGGGACGGGTGTCGAGCTGCAGCTCGCGCCACCAGGTGACATCGGTGATGTCACCGAAGGTGCAGATCATGGCGATGCCGGATCCCTTCTCGGGATCGGCGAGCTCATGGGCCCGGATCTCCACCTCGACACCGAACAGCGGGGAGCGCACCGTGGTGCCGAACAGCGGCTGGTAGCGCGCGTCCTCGGGATGGGCCACGAGCGAGACGCAGGCCCCGATGAGCTCGGGACGGGTGGTCTCGATGAAGATCGGCTCGCCGGTGCCCGTGTGCATGAAGGGGATGCGGTGGTAGGCGCCGGGCATCTCCCGATCCTCGAGCTCGGCCTGGGCGACGGCGCAGCGGAAGTCGACGTCCCACAGCACCGGGGCCTCGGCCTGATAGGCCTCACCGCGTTCGAGGTTGTGCAGGAACGCCCGCTGGGCGACGCGCCGACAGCGATCGTCGATGGTGGCGTAGGTGCGTGACCAGTCCACGGAGAGTCCGAGGGTGCGGAACAGCTGCTCGAAGGCCTTCTCGTCCTGTTCGGTGAGCAGATTGCACAGCTCGATGAAGTTGCGCCGGCTGATGCTCGCCGGCAGCTTCTTCTGCTCCTCCTTGGGACGCTGCTCCATGGGCACCGGTGTCGGCAGCGCCGGGTCGTAGGGCAGGGCGGGGTCGCACTGGACCCCGTAGTAGTTCTGCACGCGCCGTTCGGTGGGCAGACCGTTGTCGTCCCAACCCATCGGGTAGAACACCGAGCGGCCGCGCATGCGTTGGTAGCGGGCGATGGTGTCGGTGTGGGTGTAGGAGAACACGTGGCCCACATGGAGCGAACCGCTCACCGTGGGTGGCGGCGTGTCGATCGAGTACACCTCGGCCCGGGTCGCCCGCCGGTCGAAGCGATAGGTGCCGTCGGCCTCCCAGGTGGTGTCCCAGCGCGCTTCGAGGCCCTCGAGGCCCGGCTTGTCGGGGACGGTCCAGTCGGAACGGGGGGTGGGGGCGGCCGTGCTCATGGTGGCGACAACGCTAGTGCGCCACCGGTGTCCGGCTCGCGGCCGACCCCGTCGGGGCAGGTAGCGTGACGGTCCGTGCTCCACCTCTTCGACACCGCTGTCGGCCGGGTCGTCCCGTTCGAGCCCCGTGAGCCGGGCCGCGTGTCGATGTATGTGTGCGGCCCCACGGTCTACGGGCCGCCGCATCTCGGGCACGGACGGTTCTCGCTGGTGTTCGACGTGCTGCGCCGGTACCTGCTGTGGTCCGGCCTCGAGGTCGACTACGTCTCCAACATCACCGACATCGACGACAAGATCATCAACCGGGCCAATGACGAGGGTCGCGACTGGTCCGAGATCGCCACCCGATGCGAGAGCGTGTGGTGGCGGGCCATGGACGCCATCGGCGTCATGCGTCCCACCTCCGATCCCCATGCCACCGCCTATGTCGATGAGATGGTCATCCTCATCGCCGAGCTGATCGACCGTGGCGTGGCCTACGTCTCCGCCGACGGGGTCTACTTCTCGCCCGCCGTGGTCGACGACTACGGCCTGCTGGCCCGCCAGACCATCGACTCGATGCAGGCCGGCGCCCGGGTCGAGGTGGCCGAGCACAAGCGATCGCCCATCGACTTCGCCCTGTGGAAGTTCGTCAAACCCGGTGAACCGTCCTGGCCCTCGCCCTGGGGTGACGGCCGACCGGGATGGCACACCGAGTGCGTCGTGATGTCGCTCGATCTTCTCGGCGACGGCTTCGACCTGCATGGTGGGGGACAGGATCTCGCCTTCCCGCATCACGAGAACGAACGGGCCCAGGCGGTGGCCGCCGGGCGCACCTTCGCCCGGCACTGGATGCACAACGGGTTCGTCGAGGTGGGGGGCGAGAAGATGGCCAAGAGCCTCGGCAACTTCACGAACCTGCTCGATCTCGTCGAGTCCACCGATCCCCGCGCCTATCGACTGCTGGTGCTGCGCGCCCATTACCGCTCGCCGGTCGAGGTGACCCGGGCCAGCACCGACGATGCCGCTGCGGCACTGCGGCGGCTCGATGCCTTCGCCCGTCGGGTGGCCTCGGCCGATCTCGCCATCAGCCCCGCCGTGGCCGATCCCGATGCCATCGCCGAGTTCGCCCGCGTCATGGACGACGACCTCGACACGCCCGCCGCCATCGCGCAGTTGTTCAGCCTCGTCACCGAGGTCAACACCGCCCTCGATGCCGCCGACACGGCCCGAGCCACCGCGGCGGCCGCCGCCGCCTTCGAGATCTGCCGAGCGGTGGGGCTGGTGCTCGATGCCGGCGGTTCCGAGATCCCCGCCGAGGTGCTCGCCCGCGCCCAGCAGCGCGACCAGGCTCGGGCCGCGCGCGACTTCGCCACGGCGGATGCCATCCGCGACGCGCTCGTGGCCGAGGGATGGGTGGTCGAGGACACCGCCGCCGGCACACAGGTCCGACCGGCCTGATGGCTCGTCGCGACCGGGGTGCCGAGCGCACCCCGCTGCCCGCCGGGTTCGGTGTCATCTGGGTCACCGTCGCCATCGATCTGATCGGCTTCGGCATCGTGCTTCCGATCCTGCCGCAGTACGCCGAGCGGTTCGGCGCCGGTGCGGCGCTCATCGGGGTGCTGTCGGCCTCGTTCTCGCTCGCGCAGCTGCTGTTCGCCCCGGTCTGGGGTCGTCTGAGCGATCGCGTGGGTCGCAAACCGCTCATCGTGCTGTCACTGTTCGGCACCGCCGCCGGCTCGCTGCTCACCGGGGTGGCCGGCTCGATCGGACTGCTGTTCGTGGGCCGCATCATCGACGGGATCTCGGGGGCATCGGTGTCGGTGGCCCAGGCCGCCGTCGGTGATCTGGCCGCCCCTCGGGATCGGGCCCGTCTCATGGGACTCATCGGCGCGGCGTTCGGTGTCGGCTTCGTCGCCGGTCCCGCCATCGGGGCGCTCGCCGCGCTCGGCGGTCCGCATGTCCCGTTCTTCGTGGCCGCCGGCATCGCCGCCATCAACGGCCTGATGGCGCTGGTGCGTCTGCCCGAGACCGCCCATGGGGTGAGCGGTCATCCGTTGGCCCGCCCCGAGGTGGTCGCGGCGCGGGAGGCGGCCCATCAGACCCGGGTCGCCGCCGCCGAGAGCGAGGCCACCGACATCGCCGCGGCACCGGCGCTCGACGGCCCCGGCATCGTCGAACCGGCCCATCTCGCCCGACCCGACCACGAGCTGGCGGCGCCGGTGCGCGCCGGGATCGTGCGCCTCATCGTGGTGGCGTTCGTCGGGGTGGTGGCCTTCAGCGGCTTCGAGGCCACCTTCTCGCTGCTGGCCAGCGATCGGTTCGGTCTGCACCTGTCCTCGACCGCGGCGGTGTTCGCCGCCATCGGCGTGGTGCTGGTGGGAGTGCAGGGTGGGCTCGTCGGTCCGGTCACCGAGCGACTCGGTGAGCACCGCACCATCAGGTTCGGTCTGCTCGCCAACGCCGCCGGTCTCGGTCTGCTCGCCATCGACGTCGGCTGGGTCGGGCTGGTGGTGGCGCTGCTGCTGCTCACCGTCGGCCAGGGACTGCTCACCCCGACACTCTCGGCGGCGGTCGCCGGTCTGGCCGGACGCCAGCGCGGTCAGTGGTTGGGATGGCAGCAGTCGGCCGGAGGTCTCGCCCGCGTGGTCGGTCCGCTGGTGGCCGGCTCGCTGTTCGAGTTCTCCGGGGTCGGGGTGCCCTACGCCCTGGGCGCGCTGCTCGCGCTGCTGGCGCTGGCGCTGCTGCCCGGTTCGGCAGCAGCTGTTACCGCGGGGTAACTTGATGGGCATCCCCGTCCCGGCGATGCCCTCGCCGGCCGATCCCCCCGAGGTTCCCCCATGGCCGATTTCAGTCTCGATCTCAACGAGGACCAGCAGACCATCAAGGACTGGGTCCACGACTTCGCCGCCAACGTCGTGCGGCCGGCTGCCGAGGAATGGGATGAGCGCGAGGAGTTCCCCATGCCGATCGTGCAGGAGGCCGCCAACATCGGTCTCTACGGCTGGGAGTTCATGGCCAACAACATGGCCGACCCCACCGGTCTCACCCTGCCGATCGCCATCGAGGAACTCTTCTGGGGCGATGCCGGTATCGGTCTGTCCATCTTCGGCTCCGGTCTGGCCGCCGCCGGCATCACCGGCAACGGCACCCCCGAGCAGGTCATGGAGTGGGTGCCGCAGTGCTACGGCACCCCGGACAACATCATGCTCGGCGCCTTCTGCGTGAGTGAGCCCGATGCCGGTTCCGATGTGTCCTCGCTGCGCACCCGTGCGGTCTACGACGAGGCCAACGACGAATGGGTGCTCAACGGCACCAAGGCATGGATCACCAACGGTGGCATCGCCGATGTGCACGTGGTCGTCGCCGCGGTGGATCCCGAGCTCAAGGGTCGCGGTCAGGCCAGCTTCATCGTGCCGCCCGGCACCAAGGGGCTCTCCATGGGGCAGAAGTACAAGAAGCACGGCATCAAGGCCTCGCACACCTCCGAGGTCGTGCTCGACGATGTGCGCGTGCCGGGTCGCTGTCTGCTCGGTGGCAAGGAGAAGCTCGACGCCAAGCTGGCCCGGGCCCGCGAGGCCGGTCGCTCCGGCGAGAAGCAGCCGGCCATGGCCACCTTCGAGGCCACCCGTCCGGCCGTGGGTGCCCAGGCCCTCGGTGTCGCTCGTGCCGCCTACGAGTACGCCCTCGAGTACGCCAAGGAGCGCCACGCCTTCGGCCGACCGATCATCATGAACCAGGCCATCGCGTTCGCACTGGCCGACATGAAGACCGAGATCGACGCCGCTCGTCTGCTGGTGCACCGTGCCGCATGGATGGCGGCGGCCCGCAAGCCGTTCGTCGCCGGCGAGGGTTCGATGTCCAAGCTCAAGGCCGGCGAGGTCGCCGTGTGGGTGACCGAGAAGGCCATCCAGATCCTCGGTGGCTACGGCTACACCCGCGAGTACCCGGTGGAGCGCTGGCACCGCGATTCGAAGATCTTCACGATCTTCGAGGGCACCTCGGAGATCCAGCGTCTGGTGATCAGCCGCAACATCTCCGGCCTGCGCATCGAGTAGCGGCCGGTCGGGGGTCGTGCCCTCGCCCGAGGACGGTTCAAGCTGAGGACAGTGTTCATCGCCCGGCGGCCCGTGAACGCCGTGTGAAGTGGACGGGGACTGACTGGCCCTGCGCGGTCGAGTTCGTTACCCTGAAAACGTTATCCAAATCTTGGCGAAGTCAGCGACCGATGTCACAGGGGGAGGGAGATCGATGCGAGCGCCGGATGCTGTGAACGCACCGTCGACGGCACGCCCGCTCGGGCTGCGCTTCCGGCTCGGCCTCAAGCGGGTCTTCGATCTTCTCGTGGCGTCGGTGGCGGTGGTGATCCTTCTCCCGGTGCTGGCCGTCATCTCGTTGCTGATCCTGCTCTCCAGCGGCCGCCCCATCCTGTTCCGGCAGGTTCGCGTCGGCCGCGACGGCGAGGAGTTCACCATGCTGAAGTACCGCACCATGGTGGTCGACGCCGAAGCTCGGCTCGACGAGGTCAGTCTCGGCAACCTGCGCAGCGGCCCGCTCTTCAAGCGCAATGATGACCCTCGGGTCACCCCGATCGGTCGCTTCCTGAGGAGGTCGAGCCTGGACGAGCTCCCCCAGTTGTTTAACGTGATCGGCGGGTCGATGAGTCTGGTGGGGCCCCGTCCGGCTCTTCCCCGGGAGGTGGAGAGCTTCCCGCCGGAGCTCCGGGCCCGCGAGACCTTCCCGCAGGGCATCACCGGGCTCTGGCAGATTCAGAATCGAACTGATGCACACTTCATCAAGTACATCGAGTCCGATCTCGCCTATGTCGAGAACTGGAGCCTGCATCGCGACATCTGGATCCTGCTCTGCACCCCGTTCGCTGTGGTCAAGCACGCACTTCGGCGCGGCGAGGTCCAGCCGGAGGCCGCAGCGATCATCGACTTCGTGCCCCATGACGCCCCGTCGAGCAGCGCAGCTGCGGACCGGACCGACGGATCTGTCGTCTCCCACGAGATCGCCTGAGGACTCAGTCGCTGATCCGCTCGGCCTCGGTGCGCGCTTCGACAAGGGTTCGTTCCAGGTCGATGGTGGTGGTCCTGCGTCGTTCGACGACACGTCGACCACCTGCCCACACATCGGCGACATCGGCCCGCGACGCGGCGTAGACCACGGCGGAGACGGGGTCGAACATCGGCGTGAGTGCGGGCGCATCGGCGTCGAGCAGGACCAGGTCGGCGCGCTTGCCCACCTCGATCGAGCCGGTGCGGTCCTCGATGCCGAGGGCGCGGGCGCCGTCGATGGTGGCCATGCGCAGCACCGTGCAGGCGGGCAGGGCCAGCGGGTCGAGCCGGTGGCCCTTGTGGATGAGCGCCGCGACGCGCATGGCGGCGAACATGTCGAGGTCGTTCGATGACGAGGGCCCGTCGGTGCCGAGGCCGACCACGGCGCCGGCCGCCTGCAGTTCGGGCACCCGGCAGAAGCCGCTGGCGAGTTTCATGTTCGAGGCCGGACAGTGCGCCACCGCCGTGCCGGTGGCGGCGATGCGATCGATCTCGGCGTCGCTGAGCACCACCGCATGGGCGAGCACGGTGCCCGGCCGGAGCAGACCATGGTCGTCGAGCAGTTCGATGGGGGAGCGACCGAACCGGGTCCGCACATCGGCGACCTCATGGCTGGTCTCGGCGGCGTGGATGTGGAATCGGGCGCCCAGCTCCGACGCGAGGGCACCGACCTCGCCGAGCTGCGCGGGGTCCATGGTGTAGGTCCCGTGGGCGAACAGCCAGCGATGCGGAGCCGTGGCGCGGGCCCGCTCCAGCCGGGTGGCCCACGGCGTGTGATCGGGGCCGTCGAATCCGATGAAGATCGGGCCGGCGTGCAGATCGAAGCCGGCGCGGGCCGCCTCCTCGAGACTGGCGAGCGGCCACCAGTACATGTCGAGCGCCGTGGTGCAGCCGGAGCGGAACGATTCGGCGATGGCCAGGCGCACACCGATGCGCACATGGTCCTCGCTCATCACCGCACCCTCGGCCGGCAGCAGGCGATCGAGGAAGGCCTGCAGATCGAGATCGTCGGCGTAGCCGCGGAACAGTGTCATCGCCAGATGGGTGTGGGCGTTGATGAGACCGGGCAGCAGGATGCCGCCCCGGGCATCGATCCGATGGTCGATCGCACGCGCCGGAGCGACCCCGGCGGGCAGGACCTCGGCGATGACATCGTCGCTGACCACGACGGTGGCCCCCTCGAGCACCGAGTCGATGGGGTCGACCGTGACCACGGTGGCGTTCGTGATGGCGGTGGTGGCACCGGCGGAGACCGCAGTCATCAGCGGGCCCGGGTGGTCGGACTCGTGCGTCGCATCACTGTCCACACTTGCACGCCCGGAGGACCGGCGCCCGTCTTGGGGGGCGCGACGAGCCTGTCCTACGATGACGGTCCGTCCCGGCGAGCGTCGCCACGAAAGGGGAGCCGTGTCCAAGCAGATCCCGTTGGTCGAGTACCTGGTGCTCGGCGACGAACCCCATCTCGTC